>DJXI01000083.1:0-49777 GCA_002449695.1 Verrucomicrobia bacterium UBA7008
GATGGCGGCGGACATCCTCATCATGAACGCCGAGCTCGTGCCGGTCGGCAAGGACCAGAAGCAGCACCTGGAGGTGACGCGCGACCTCGCGCAGAAGTTCAACAACGCCTACGGCGAGATCTTCACGCTGCCGGACGCCTACATCCCCGAGACGGTCGCGACGATCCCCGGCACCGACGGCCAGAAGATGTCGAAGAGCTACCACAACACGATTGAGCTCTTCGAGGACGCGAAGTCCATCAAAAAGAAGGTGATGGCCATCGTCACCGACTCGACGCCGATGGAGGCGCCGAAGGAGCCGGAGGGCAATTCCATCTACGAGCTCTACAAGCTCTTCGCGACGCCCGACGAGGTCGCGGCGATGGCGGCCGCGTTCCGCGCGGGCGGCTACGGCTACGGCCACGCGAAGAAGGCGCTCTTGGAGGCGTACCACCGCCTGTTCGACCCGTTCCGCGCGCGCCGCGAGGAGCTGGCGAAGGACCCGGCGACGCTGGAGGACATCCTGCAGGACGGTGCGCGCCGCGCCCGTGCCGCCGCCGCGCCCGTGATGGACAAGGTCCGCCGCGCCGTCGGTCTCTGACGGCGGCGGAACATATTCCGGCCGTTTCGCGAAGACGAATCCAGGGGTTGTCGGCCCGCATGCCGGCCGCCGCACAGCCGGCCGCGCGGCAGGGCGGCCGGGAATGTGATATAATACCGCCAACGGAAATCGTGGAGTGAACATGAAAGCAGGAAATCTTTATCGCAGTGCGGACGAAAAGGTGGTGGCCGGCGTGTGCGCCGGCCTGGCCGACAAGCTGGACCTGAACGTGACGGGCGTGCGCTGGGTGTGGGCGCTCGTGGCGCTCGTCTCCGGCCTTCCCGTCCTGATCTATCTCGTCCTGTGGGTCGTCTTGAAGGAGCGCCCGACCGGCGACGACGTTTCGTTCATCGACGTCTGACGCGCGCCTGTTCGCCGGCGGCGGCCCGCGCGGCCGGCTTTTTTGATATACTTACGACGGCATGCAGACGATCCTACTCAATGGCTGGGCGGCGAGTCCCGATGCGTGGAGCCTGTGCGCGGCGGCAAAGGGCGCGTCGCTCTTCAGCTATCTCGACCAGCTCGACGGCCGGCCCGAAGCCGCGCTCGCGGCCGCGCCGGACGGCGCGGCGCTCGTCGGCTGGTCGATGGGCGGCTCGGGCGCGCTGCGTCTCGCGTGCCGCTTTCCCGAGAAGATCCGGGGCCTCGTGCTCCTGGCCGCGACGCCGCGCATGATGGAGGAGAAGGAGACGGGCTGGCGCGGGATGTCGCCGCGCCGCCTGAAGGCGCTCGAATTCGGCCTGAAGGCGACGCACGGGGAAGGGTTCTTCGGCGTGCCGGACGGAAAGCCCAACCCGTACCGGATGGACAGCGACGCGAACCTCGCGCGCGGGCTCGACTACCTGCGCGCGACCGACCTGCGCGCCGCGCTGGAGCAGCTCGCGCGCACCGGCGCGCTGCGGCGGACGCCGGTCTTCATCTTCCAGTCGGAGCGCGACGGCATTGTGCGCGCGGAGAACGCCGCGTACCTGCAGCGCATCTTTCCCCACGCCGTCGTCGAGCTGATCCCCGGCGGCGAACACGCCCTGCCGATCCTGATCCCCGAAAAGATCGATGCGGCGGTGGCCGCGATCAGGAGCGGGCGATGAACGGTCTGACGCTCGCCAACGGCCATCTGCTCCTGCCGGACCGCACGGTCGTCACCGGCGACCTGGTCATCGCGGGCGACACGATCGCCGCCATCCGCCCGGCCGACCGCGGCAGAAGTGCCGCGGCGCCGGAATCGGGACCGGCCGACGGCACGACCGTCATCGACTGCCGCGACCGCCTGATCCTGCCCGGCCTCGTCAACTGCCACTGCCACGCGCCGATGACGCTCCTGCGCGGCGTGGGCGGCGGTCTGCCGCTCGACCGCTGGCTGCGCGAGGCCATCTTCCCGCGCGAGGCGCTGCTGACGGACGACGACGTCCATGCGGGCGCGGTGTGGGGCGCGCTGGAGATGCTCGCGGGCGGCACGACGTGCGTCGCCGACATGTACGAATGGCACTACCAGCACGCCTTTCTCGAAACGGGGATGCGCGCGCGCGTCACCACGGTCGGGCGCCTCGGCGCGCCGGGGCGGCTGCAGGACTGCCGCGCGGCGACGCGCGACTGGAACCGCTGGATGCGCGACGAGGTGAAGGGCGACGTCTACATGGATCTCTGCATCCATTCGGAATACCTCACCGACGAGCGGTTCTGCCGCGAGCTGGCGGCCGCGAACCGCGAGCTGAAGCGGCGGCTCCACGTGCACGTGAGCGAGACGCGGCGCGAGCACGACGAGTGCTTGACGCGCCACGGCAGGACGCCGATCGCCTATCTCGTCGACACGGGGCTGTTCGACTGCGGCGGCTACGCGGCGCATGGCGTGTGGTGCACCGACGACGACTTCCGCCTCATGGCCGAGCGCGACATCTCGCTCGTCCACAACCCGACGAGCAACCTGAAGCTCGGCAGCGGCATCGCGCGCATCGTGCGCGCGCGCGAGCTGGGCGTGAACGTCGCGCTCGGCACCGACGGCCCCGCCTCGAACGACAACCTCGATATGTTCGAGGAGATGCACCTCGCCTCGCTCCTCCACAAGGGCGTCGCGCACGATCCGACGGTGCTGACGCCGTGGGAGGTGATCGAGATGGCGACGGTGAACGGCGCGCGGGCGCTGGGGCGCGACGACATCGGCGCGCTGGCCGTCGGCCGGAAGGCGGACCTTTGCGTCGTCGATCTCGACCGGCTGCACCTGACGCCCGCCGACGACCTCGCCAATCTCGTCGTCCACGCGATGCACGCGGGCGACGTCGTCCAGACGATGGTCGGCGGCCGGTTCGTCTACGACCGCACGCACGGCGACGCGCCGGCGGTCGCGTTCGACGGCTGCCCCGTCGCCGCCGCGGCGAAGGCGGAGCTCCTGGCCGCCGTGAAACGGATTTCCGACAAGCAACAGCAACTCAACAACACGACAAAAAACTAAACTGATGAAAGCCTTTCTGATTGCGATGGACAACGAGGCCAAGTGCCTCACGGACAACCTGACGAACATGACCGAGGAGCGCCGCTTCGGCCGGCGCGTCGTGCGCGGCGAACTGAACGGCGAGGCCGTGCTGCTCGTCGTCTCGGGCATCGGCAAGGCGAACGCGGCGGCGGCGACGCAGATGGCGATCGAGCGGGGCGCGGACGTCGTCATCAACGTCGGCGTCGCGGGCGGCCTCGACGCGGCGATCGACGTCGGCGACATCTACGAGATCGACAGCGCCGTGCAGTACGACTTCGACCTCACGGCCGTGAACGGCACGATGGTCGGCACGCTGGACGAGTACGACACGCCCTACATTCCCCTCGAACCGACCGGCCGGCTGCCGCTGCACCAGATCGGCACGGGCGACCGCTTCAACGATTCGGACGCGGACAACGACCTGCTGGCGCAGCTCGGCGTGACGCTGCGCGACATGGAGTGCGCGGCGGTCGCGCACGTCTGCCGCACGGCGGGCGTGCGGTGCGTCGCCTTCAAGTGCGTCACCGACGTGCGCGGCAAGGGCGCGATGACGGGCCAGTACGTGGACAACCTCAAGCGGTGCCTCGCGAAGCTCACCGCCGAGCTGCCCGCGCTCGTCGCGGGCCTGTGAGGACGCGGAGGCGCGCGCCATGTTCGAGACCCGGGGCTACATGCTGGACATCAGCCGCGACCGCGTGCCGACGCTGCGGACGCTGCGGCTCATCGTCGACATTCTCGCGCGCTACCGCTACAACCAGTTCCAGCTCTACACCGAGCACACGTTCGCCTACGCGGGGCACGAGGCGGTCTGGGAGGAGGCCGACCCGCTGACGGCGGCCGAGATCAAAAAGCTCCAGGCGTACTGCGAGATGCAGGGGCTCGCGCTCGTCCCGAACCAGAATTCGTTCGGGCACATGGAGCGGTGGCTGACGCACCCGAAGTACAACGCGCTCGCGAAGTTCCCGAAGGGCGGCGCGATGACGCCGTGGGGGACGATCAAGAAGTTCCCCACGACGCTTGATCCGGCGAACCCCGGCTCGCTCGCGCTGATCGAAGACCTCTTCGCGCAGCTGCTGCCGAACTTCGACGCGCCGCTCGTCAACATCGGCTGCGACGAGACGTTCGAGATCGCGGACAAGGAGGAGTATCTCGCCTTTCTCCTCAAGGTCGCGGACGTGGCGCGGCGGCACAGGAAGCGGCCGATGTTCTGGGGCGACATCATTCTGAAGCACCCCGAGCTGATCGCGCGGCTGCCGAAGGACCTGATCGCGCTCGACTGGGGCTACGAGGCGGACCATCCGTTCGCGCGCGAGGCGGCGGCGTTCGCGGCGTCGGGGCTCGACTTCTACGTCTGTCCCGGCACGTCGGCGTGGCGCTCGCTCGCCGGGCGCGTCGAGAACATGCGCGAGAATCTCCAGGCGGCGGAGAAGGCGGGGCGCGAATGCGGCGCGAAGGGGTATCTGCTGACCGACTGGGGCGACGAGGGGCACTGGCAGCCGCTCGCGGCGTCGCTGCCCGGCATCATCCTCGCGGGCAATTTCGCGGCGTCGGGCCCGAAGTCCGCGAACATGGACCTGGAGCGCGAGCTCGATTCGGTGATGGACGCGCCGCTCGGCGGCTACCTGCTGAAGCTGGGCACGCTCTACCTGCGCGGCGGCGCGCTGCGGGCGAATGCGTCGGAGCTCTTCAACATCCTGCGCGAGGGCGTGGGCTATTCGCGCCATCCGGGGCTGACCGATTCGATCCTGAACGAGATCAGCGGCGTGGCGGCGGGCGTGCGGATCGCGGCGGAGCGGTGGACGGACCGCAACGACTGGGCGAAGGAGATCGTCTACATGGCGAACCTGATCGACTGCGCGTGCCACCGCCGCGACGAAGGGCGGCTGCGGGCGCTCCGCGACGAGCACGGGCGCATCTGGCGTCTGCGTTCACGCGAGGGCGGCCGCATCGATTCGCTCGCCAAGCTCCCGCGCTTCTGAGCGCGCACGTGCGCGGCGGCGGGGAACGGCCCCCAGGCGGCGGGGGACAGACCCCAGATTGTTTTTAAATTTTCTTGAAATTTTTTCGCGCGGATTTCGTTTATTACGGTTGAAGGGCGTGGAGTGCCGTCGTGACACGCGGCAGCGCCTGAATGGAGCGAATAACTATGCAGCCCGTCCTGTCACGGCCGAAAATTTCGTTTGCCCGCACGCGGCAGACGCTTCTCGAGCGTCTCGCCCGCGATCTGTCGCCCGACGGCGAGGCGGCGTGGATGCAGTTTTTCGAGCTGTACCACCCCGTGATGCTGAAATATGCCGAACTTTACTGCAGCCCGTCGTCTGCCGAGGATATTGTCCAGGACGTGTTCGTCAAACTCGTCGCCGCGCTGCGCGAGCGGCGCTACGTGCCGCGGCCGGGCGTGAAGTTCAGGACCTATCTCATGACGCTCATCCGGAACGGGTTCGTCGACTGGCGCCGGCATGAGCGCGCGCACGGCGCGGACGGCCGCGTGCCCGTCCGCGCGGCGGACGCCGTGACGGCCGTCACCGCGGCCGACCGCCTGGATGCCGAATGGCGCGTCGCGCGCCGGTTCGCGGCGACCGAGCACGTCCTGTCGCAGACCGCGCTGCCGGACCGGATGCGCCAGGCCTACTGGCTGCACGTGATCGAGGGGCGTCCGGTCGGCGCGGTGGCGGCGGCGCTCGGCATCCGGAAAAACTACGTGAGTCTGGCCAAGTCGCGCATTTCACGGCGGATCGCCTCGGTCGAGGCGCTTTACGGAGACTGACAACGGGAGGTTGACAATGGAAGAAGATCTCAAGGCGGGAACGGTTCTGGGCGGCTATCGCATCATCCGCAGCCTCGGCAGCGGCGGCATGGGGCGCGTGTACGAGGCGGAGCACCTCGCGCTCGGCGTGCGGCGCGCGCTCAAGGTGTTTTCCGCGCGCACGCGTCCGGCGGAGGAGCTCGCGGCCGGTTTCGTGGCGGAAGGGCGGGTTCTCGCGAATCTGGCGCACGACCGGGTGGTGCGGATCCACGACCTGGCGGTGGACGGCGAGACGGGCCTTTCGTATTTCGCGATGGACCTGGTGCTGTCGCCGGACGGAACGCCCCGGACGCTGGAGGACGCGCGCCGGCGCGGGCTGGACGAAGCGCGCGCGGCGGGCTGGTTCGCCGACATCTGCGAAGCGCTGGACTACATCCATGCGCGCGGCATCGTCCACTGCGACCTGAAGCTGGAGAATCTGCTGATCGGGCCCGACGGGCGCGTCGTCATCTCCGACTTCGGCATCTCGCGCATTTTCGAGGGCGATCTGCGCGAACGGGTGCGGCAGCCGGTCGCGTCGCCCGCGGCGATCGGCCGGCTCGCGGGCGGCACGCCGCGCTACATCGCGCCGGAGCTGCTGGCGGCGTCGGGCGCCGAGCCGGGCCCCGCATCGGACGCCTGGTCGCTCGGCGTGCTGACGTTCCGGCTGCTGACCGGCTTCTGGTTCGACGATGCGCCGCGGGCGAAGAGTCTCGCGCTGCTTGACGAATTCGACCTGCCGTGGCGCGCGGTCGTGGCGGGGCTCTGCGCGGCCGACCCCAAGGCGCGCCTCGTAAACGGCGGGCTGCGCGGCTGGGCGACACGCCTGTCGACGGACGGCCCGCGCCGGCGCGGCCTCCTCGCCGCCGGCGGCCTCCTCGCCGCCGCCGCGCTGGCGCTGGCGGCCGGGGCGCTCTTCCGGGGGCTGCGCGCGGACTCGCCCGTCGCCTGCGCGCTGCGTCCCGACGCGCCGAACTGGAGCGACTGGCGCGCCGGGCGGTTTGCGCGTCTGGACGCGACGCTGCTCGACGGCCGGGCGAAGGAGGACGGCGACCTCGCGTTCGTGCTGGGGCTATCCGTGGAGCGCCGCGCCTCCTACCTTTCCTACGGGAAGCGCTGGCGGGACGGCCTGCTGGAGAAGATGGACGCCCTGATCGCCGCAGAGGCCGCGACGGAAGGCGCGACGGGGCTCAGTCCCGCGCAGGCGTTCGTCGTCGCGGGCGAGATTCACCGCGTGCGGCGTGCGCAGGCGCCGTATTACGCGGAGTTTCCCGACGAGATCGACCGCCTGCTGCTGCTGGCGAAGCGTTTCATCGCCGACGCCACGAAACGCCAGCTTCATCCCGAGAAGCGCTATATGGTGATCGATCCCGAATGGGTGTATGAAATCATCGAGGACGAGCTGCCGTTCGGGCGGCTGGACGGCCGGCGCGTCGGCGCGGGCGACACGGAGTTTCAACGCACGGCGGACGTCTGGATCATGCGCATGATCCGCGGCGCGACGCTGGCGGCGGAGGCGTCCCGCGCGCTGGCCGGACGCGGCGCAAACGCGCCGGCCGAGGCGCGTGCGGCGCACGAGGAGAAGTGCGCGCTCGCGCGGCGGAACTTCTACGAGGCGTATGCGATGAAGCCGCAACGGTACGCGGCCGCGATGCGGATGATCGGCGTGTCGCACGACGACATCCCGGAATGCCGCCGCTGGTTCGAGACCTGCCAGGCATTCAGCTTCGACGACTTCTGCGTCTGGATGAACTACGCGCACTGCCTCGCGCTGGCCGACGGCGGACGCGCGCGGCTGGAGCGCCTGCTGGACGCCGCGTTCGAGACGGGGCGCTACGATACATGGGTTCCGGCGTTCTATGTGCTCGTCCGCTGGCGGATCTATGCGAAATACTGCGGGCCGGAACGTCCGCTCGGCGCGGACGCGCGCGCCTGGGCGTACGAAGACGAGGCGGTGCGCGCGCGGTCGCTGGACGTCATCCGGAAGTATCAGGCGAGCGAGATTTTCGCGCGTGCGCCGGACATGCGCCGCCGGGCGGTGACGGCGGTTTTCGCCGTCGTGGCGCTGCTGTGCGGCGACGAGGCGCTGGCGGACGAACTCGCGGCGACGATTCCGGCGGAAGACCTCAAGGCGGTCGTCAGCGAAGCCGCCGCGAAAGGCACGTCGCTTTACCGGCGTCTCGTGCGTCGAAACGGCGATTAAAAAATAAATTTTTTCGTGAAATTTTTTCGCGCGATTTTCGTTTGTTAGGATTGAAGGGGGAAATAGGGCCTTCTTCCGCCGTGGCGCGGCGCCGGCGCGCTTGACAGCAAACGAAGATAAATGATAAGATAAAGGCAGAAAATGAAACTTGCGTGCGATGTCAATGTTGGTTGGGGTCTGTCCCCGCAAGGTTGGGCATCAGACTTCGGACTTCAGACTCCCAAGTTGATGTCGAAGGGGAGGGCGTTGCAGTTTCGAAGTCTGAAGTCAGATGTCCGAAGTCCTTCTCCCCAATTTGCGGGGACAGACCCCAGCTGAAAAGGCGATAATGTGTCAGAAAGGAGATTGAATGATGCAAAATGTAAATGTTGGTTGGGGTCTCTCCCCAATTTTTAAACGCAATCTTTCGATTTTAGTGCTGATAGTCGCTTGCTTGGTGAGACTTCCCTTGAGCGCGATTGAAGGACAATCTGAGGCGCTTAGCATATTAGCTCCGTTTCATGGTTTTTGCCCTAGGTTGGCGCAGGCTTTAAGTGGTAATAATGTTGAAGAACTTGTAGCGCTTACAGCCCCAATGTTCAGGGTTGCGCTGACAAATGATCTAAATAAGTTCAAATTGAGATTCGAAGGTTTGCGCGGGACAGATATTTTTTGTTCGGTTGTACCAAGGCAGGTGCTTTATTCTAAAGCAGATAATGATGTGATAGAATCTTTTATGGAAGAGGGCATAAAAGATATTGTGCCTATCCGCATAGTCAGCTTAAGTAAAAAACAACAGAATGTACCATCGGTTGATACGATTTATGTTAATACCGTGTTGCAGAATAGCGGACAGCCGATGATTATCGGGCGATTCATCATAGGCGGGCCAGTCACGCCGGATGATGTCAACAGAGATATTCAGGCGCTAAGGGATGGCTGTTTGGATGTTGATGATTCCATCATCTTTCGACGTGATCGGCTATTTGTTAGCGATGGGGAGTATGCGTGGAATCTTGCCAGTAAGATTAAAGACATACTTTCTGATAAGAATCAAGCGCGGTCTCTTTCCTCCAGAATTTCTGTAAACGCTGATTTGCGATCTACAGTTGAAGAAATTGAGAGGTTGTCAACATACAGGATTAGGGCGGTCATTCCATTCTGCTCAGATTCACAATATACACGAAATAAGGTAGATGCAAGGGATGGTGATGTCCATGCATATTCGTTCGCGGTATATGCAGAAGAATTGCCGATAAAGGAAATTGGGTTTATTCATGTTGTTATTGGTCGTGATTTAAGTTTTCGCATTATAAATGTTGAAGAATACGGCCGTTTTTACCGTATGCGTTCATGTGACGGGGGGTGAAAGGGTCAGCAACTGTAAATTTCATGAGAAATTTTCGGGCATTGTCTAAGGGTGTCGAATTCCATCCTTGCGCGTCAGAGGGGTGCGAGGGTCAAACCCTTGTGAAACGGTCGAAGTGATACGGTCAAAGTAGTTTTGATAGACTGCTAGCCCTGATGAATCTGCGCGAGAATATGTCTGGAAGATGCCGCCGAGCCCGTCGGTCGGCACGTCAGCCATTTGTGCGCCATAATCCGGCGGGCCCGAACACGCATGTCCGTGATCGTGAACACGCATGTCCGCGTTCGTGAATACGCATGTTCGCGATTGTGAATACGCATGTTCGTGATTACGGGCGCGGTTCCCCTGTTTTTAATTAACTCCGATAACTCCGAGCAGCTGGGCTTTCGTTACCACTTCGCGCAATTCGTGTTGCGTCGCATGTGAAATTGTTCTGTAGCTGATGAGAAATGTCTATTTGTGGCTGGAGGAGGTTTCCTTCCGACCTCCTCGTGTCTGAATGAGGATCGCCTTGTCTGCCGAAGGACGCCTCTAAAGATACTGACCCAACCTGAACAGCCGTTGAAAAACGCGAAGCGGCGGAGCGGTCGCGGGAGCCTAAACGCTCGGAGTTGATAAATGTCAATGTTGGCCGGGGTCCCACCGCAATTTTCGAGAAGTCTAGATTTTCCTTGAAATCTTTTCGCGCGGTTTTCGTTTGTTAGGATTGAAGGGGGCGGCAGGGCCTTCTTCCGCCGTGGCGCGGCGCCCGCGCGCTTGACAGCAAACGAAGATAAATGATAAGATAAAGGCATAAAATGAAACGTGCATGCGATGTCAATGTTGGTTGGGGTCTGTCCCCGCAAGGTTGGGCATCAGACTTCGGACTTCAGACTCCCAAGTTGAGGTCGAAGGGGAGGGCGTTGCAGTTTCGAAGTCTGAAGTCAGATGTCCGAAGTCCTTCTCCCCAATTTGCGGGGACAGACCCCAGCTGAAAAGGCGATAATGCGTCAGAAAGGAGCCTAAACAATGAAAAATGTAAATGTCGGTTGGGGTCTCTCCCCTATTTTCCGAATGTTGGAATCCATCTTATTGTTTTGACGTTGAGCCTCAATGCCCAGATGGTTGGTGCCCTTCTGGCGCGAAACCATTTTTAACTGATGGACTAGGGAAACTATCTAATACTAACCCAGCGTGGAATTTCAGTACGAATGGACTGCATTCCAATTGTTTTGAGATGCAAACTCGTGAGTGGATTTTGGGCGTCCAAGCATACCTTGGTCGTTGGTGCACAAAATGTGAATAGACAATCGATCAAATCTTACTTGCAGCTTTGAGTTTATTATGAAAAGAGTTCAACAATCATATGTCGCTGCTACTACTGCGACAATCTTTTTCTTCCAATGCATAGCGACATGCTGTATTTGGGATATGAAAATGGGTGTTCTGCTATATTTTTTAATGGCATTACTATGTATTATTCAATTTCCTACATTTATTATAATAATGTGTTTTCTGTTTTTAGCCCCTGTACCTTCAAACAGCATCTTTTCATGCTTGGCAGAAAAAGCCTTTTCAATATATTTGTCGAAATTTTACGTTTTTGCCATTGCACATAGTATTCTTTGGCATCACTTCCTGACAGGCGAACAATACATAATGTCTAAAAGTTCACTATACATTTTGCTTTTGTATGGTTTATTGTTTATTTCGTCGCCTTTGCCTGATTCGCCATCGATTTGTTTATTGCTATTTCCTCTAGAAGTGTTATCCCCTTTGGGTCTTTATGTTCTTGTCGATAATGGTTTGTCTCGGATTATGGTTGCTATAAGAAGGGACGGACATGATTGCCACAGTAAATGAAGTTTATGATACACTGCTAGCCATGATGAATCTGCGCGAGAGTATGTCTGGAAGATGCCGCCGAATCCGTCGGTTGGCACGTCAGCCATTTGTGCGACATAATTCTGCGGGTCCGAACACGCATGTCCGTGATCGTGAACACGCATGTCCGTGATCGTGAACACGCATGTCCGCGTTCGTGAATACGCATGTTCGCGATTGTGAATACGCATGTTCGTGATTACGGGCGCGGTTCCCCTGTTTTTAATTAACTCCGAGCAGCTGGGCTTTCGTTACCACTTCGCGCAATTCGTTCTGCTTCGCATGTGAAATTGTTCTGTAGCTGATGAGAAATGTCTATTTGTGGCTGGAGGAGGTTTCCTCCCGACCACCTCGTGTCTGAAGGCGGGTCGTCTTACCTGCCGAAGGCAGCCTCTAAAGATGCTGACCCAATCTGAACAGCCGTTGAAAAACGCGAAGCGGCGGAGCGGTCGCGGGAGCCCAAACGCTCGGAGTTGATAAATGTCAATGTTGGTTGGGGCCCCACCGCAATTTTTTTTCTAGAGGGGCTAGACCGCTCGCTTACGCGGGCTACGCTAGACCGCTCGCTTTGCTCGCTACGCTAGACCGCCCGCTTACGCGGGCTACGCTAGACTTCTAGAATAGCGAGCGGTCTAGACCAGCGTGCAACGCGGCACAAATTCCTTTGCCCCGGCGGCGGTTGACTTTGGGGGAGCGATATGATAACATACGCCCCCGTTCGTCCGGAATAGGCGACTCTCCACGTGCGGGTGCACGACGGGAAGCAACGCCCCTTACGGATTCACTTGCGTCAAGGGTCACATGAATTGTCTCACCTTACACAGCAAGCTACGCCTCTCGCGGAGGCGCTGAACGCGCAGCGGATCAACCGTCTGGCGCATTTCGACGTGCCCGGCCACAAGGGCGGGCGCATGAACCCCGAGCTCCCCGAGTACTACGGACGCCTGTGCATGTCGCTCGACGTCAACTCGATGAAGCCGCTTGACAACCTGGGCCATCCCGTGGGCGTCATCCGGGACGCGCAGGCGCTCGCGGCGGAGGCGTTCGGCGCGGACCACGCCTTCTTCATGGTGAACGGCACCACCTCCGCCGTCCAGACGATGATCTGGACGACGTGCGGCCGCGGCGAAAAGATCATCATGCCGCGCAACGTCCACCGCAGCGCCATCAACGCGCTCGTCATCAACGGCGCGATCCCCGTCTACGTCAACCCCGGGCGCAACGCGCGGCTCGGCATCCCGCTGGGGATGGGCGTGGAGGACGTGCAGCGCGCCATCGAGCAGCACCCCGACGCGAAGGCCATCCTCGTCAACAACCCGACGTACTACGGCGTGTGCTCCGACCTGGAGACGATCGTCTCCATCGCGCACGCGGCGGGGATGAAGGTGCTGGCGGACGAGGCGCACGGCACGCACTTCTACTTCTCCGACAGGCTGCCGGTCTCGGGCATGGCGGCGGGCTGCGACATGGCGGCCGTCTCGCTCCACAAGACGGGCGGCTCGCTCACGCAGAGCTCGATCCTCCTCAGCCGGAACACGGTCAACCCCGACTACGTGCGCCAGATGATCACGCTGACGCAGTCGACGAGCGCGAACTACCTGCTGCTGAGTTCGCTCGATCTCGCGCGCCGCCACCTGCACTTCCACGGCCGCGAGGTCTACGAAAAGACCATCGCCTTCGCGGAGTACGCGCGCGAGGAGATCAACCGCCTCGGCGGCTACTACGCGTTCGGCCCCGAGATCTGCAACGGCGACACGTGCTTCGCGTTCGACCTGACGAAGCTGTCGGTCCACACGCGCGACATCGGGCAGGCCGGCATCGAGGTGTACGACCTGCTCCGCGACGACTACGGCATCCAGATCGAGTTCGGCGACGTCGGCAACATCCTCGCCATCATCTCGGCGGGCGACCGCCGCATGGACGTCGAGCGGCTCATCTCCGCGCTCGCCGAGATCAAGCGCCTGCACCGCAAGGATCCCGTCGGCCTCTTCGACCACGAATACATCGACCCCGACGTCGCCATGACGCCCGAGGCCGCGTTCGTCGCGCAGAAGGAGACGGTGCCGCTGCGGGCGTCGCTCGGCCGCGTCGCCGGCGAATTCGTGATGAGCTATCCGCCCGGCATCCCGATTCTCGCGCCGGGCGAGCGCGTCACGCCCGACATCCTCGAACACATCGAATTCACCAAGGCCAAGGGCTGCTTCATGACCGGCCCCCTGGACATGGCGCTCAACAACCTGCAGGTCGTTGTGAGTTGAGAGTGGAGAATGGAGAGTGGAGAGTTGAGCGTGGCGTGTCACAACTTGAGAATGGAGGGCGAGGCAGGATGAGGGAAAGCATCATTGCAGACAAGAGTTATGCCTTGGCCGTCAGGGTCGTCAGGCTGAACCGGCATTTGGCGGAGAAGAAAAAAGAGTTCGTCCTGAGCAAGCAGCTCTTGCGTGCCGGCACGAGCATCGGCGCCAATGTCCGCGAAGGGCAGGAGGGGCAGAGCAAGGCCGATTTCGTCAACAAGTTCAGCATTGCGCTCAAGGAGTGCGGCGAGACGCTGTATTGGCTGGATCTCTTGCACGATACCGGATTCCTGACGGATCGGCAGTACCGCTCCATTTGCGATGATTGCATTGAAGTGAAGAAACTGCTCGTCTCGATCGTCAAGACTTCCCGCTCCCGCCTCCCGCACTAACTCTCCACTCTCAACTTTCAACTTTCAACTCTCAACTCTCCACTCTCAACTTTCAACTCTCAACTCTCCACTCTCAACTTTCAACTCTCAACTCTCCATGGAACTGTGGTACACCGACAAGCATACGGAGGACGTGCGCTTCTCCGTCAAGGTCAAGCGGCAGCTCGCCTCGCACAAGAGCGAGATCCAGCAGATCGACATCCTCGACACGTGCGGCTTCGGGCGCGTCCTGGTCCTCGACGGCGAGCTGATGATCACCGAGAAGGACGAGTTCATCTACCATGAGATGCTCACGCACGTGCCGATGGCGGTCCATCCCAACGTGGAGACGGTGCTCGTCGTCGGCGGCGGCGACGGCGGCACGGTGCGCGAACTCGCGAAGTACCCGTCCATCCGCGAAATCGATCTCGTCGAGGCCGACAAGGAGGTGGTGACGCTCTCGTCCATCCACCTGCCGTTCACGGCGTGCAAGCTGCGCGACCCGCGCGTGCGGCTCCACTTCGAGGATGGCCTGCGGTTCGTGCGCGGCAAGAAGGACGCATACGATCTCATCATCGTCGACTGCCCCGATCCCTACGGCCCCGCCGAGGGCCTCTTCACGCGCGAGTTCTACGGCAACTGCTGCAACGCGCTCAAGGAGGACGGCATCCTCATCAACCAGCACGAGTCGCCGTTCTACGCCGCGCACCAGACGAGCGTCAAGAACGCCCACGCGCACATCGCGATCGAGTTCCCCGTCTCGACCGTCTACCAGTGCCACATCCCGAGCTATCCGTCGGGCCACTGGCTCTTCGGCTTCGCGTCGCTCAAGTACGATCCCGTGCGCGACCTCGACGCGGCGCGCTGGAACGCGCTCGGCATCGCCGCGCGCTACTACAACACCGACCTCCACCGCGGCGCGTTCGCGCTGCCCAACTACGTCAAGGAGCTCCTGAACCGATGAACTTCATCGCCGCTGACGCATCCTTCGCGGACGCTGCGGTCGTCCTCTTCGGCGCACCGTACGATTCGACGACGAGCTTCCGCCCCGGCACGCGCTTCGGGCCCGCCGCGCTGCGCTCGGAGTCGTTCGGCATCGAAACGTATTCGCCGTATCAGGACCGCGACCTCGAAACCGACGTGCGCGTCCACGACGCGGGCGACCTGGAGCTGCCGTTCGGTGCGCCCGAGCGCGCGCTGGCGATGATCGAGGCGCAGGCCGCGGCGATCCTGGACGCGGGCAAGGTGCCGTTCCTCCTCGGCGGCGAACACCTCGTCACGCTCGGCGCGGTGCGCGCGGCCGCGCGCAAGCACCCGGACCTGCGCATCCTCCACTTCGACGCGCACGCCGATCTGCGCGAGGATTACCTCGGCGTGACGCTCTCGCACGCCTGCGTCCTGCGCCGCTGCCACGACCTGCTCGGCGACGGCCGCATCTGGCAGTTCGGCATCCGCTCGGGAACGCGCGACGAGTTCGCGTTCATGAAGGCGGGCCGTGTGACGACCGAGCCGTTCGCCGACGCGACGCTGCCGGCCGTCCTCGACGCGATCGGGCCCGACGCGCCCGTCTATCTCACGATCGACCTCGACGTCCTCGACCCGGCGGAGTTCCCCGGCACGGGCACGCCCGAGGCGGGCGGCTTCAGCTTCCTCCGGCTGCTGGGCGACATCCGCCGGATCTGCGCGCGGCTGCATGTCGTCGCGCTCGACAACGTGGAGCTCGCGCCGACGCTCGACCCGACGGGCCGCTCCACCGCGCTCGCCTGCAAGCTCCTGCGCGAAGAGCTGCTGGCACTCAAGGTTTGACATCAGGAAAGGAACGGAAGAAATGGCACGTGTGATGCTCATCGGTGCCGGCGGCGTCGCCGGCGTGGCGGCCGCCAAGATGGCCCAGAACCCCGACGTGTTCGGCGAACTTCTGATCGCCTCGCGCACGAAGGCGCGCTGCGACGCGATCAAGGCGGACATCGAACGCCGCGTCGCGGACGGTTGGTCCGGGCGGGCGAAGACCCCATTCTCAACTCTCGACTCTCAACTCTCAACGCGTATCGCCACGGCGCAGCTCGATGCGATGGATGTTGCGAAGACCGTTGCCCTGATCAAGGATTTCAAGCCCGATCTCGTGATGAACATCGCGCTGCCGTATCAGGACCTCGCGATCATGGACGCGTGCCTCGCCGCCGGCGTCAGCTACCTCGACACCGCCAACTACGAGCCGCCCGAGGAGGCGCACTTCGAGTATTCGTGGCAGTGGGCGTACCGTGCGCGTTTTGAGAAGGCGGGGCTGACGGCGATTCTCGGCTGCGGCTTCGACCCCGGCGTCACGCAGGTCTTCTCCGCCTACGCGCAGAAGCACTACTTCGACGAGATCCACACGCTTGACATTCTCGACTGCAACGGTGGCGACCACGGGTATCCGTTCGCGACGAACTTCAACCCCGAGATCAACATCCGCGAGGTCGCGGCGAAGGGATCGTATTGGGTCGCCGATGAGTTGAAAGTGGAGAGTGGAGAGTCGCGCGTGGTGGACGGGCACGGCGTGCCGGTCGACTGCCGCAAGGCGTTCGACAAGGGCTGGTGGGTCGAGACCGCGCCGATGGCGATCAAGCGCGTCTATACCTTCGACGGCGTGGGCGAGAAGGACATGTACCTCCTCCATCACGAGGAGCTCGAATCGCTCGGCTGCAACCTGAAGGGCATCCGGCGCATCCGCTTCTTCATGACATTCGGGCAGAGCTACCTGACGCATCTGAAGTGCCTTGAAAACGTCGGGATGACGCGCATCGATCCCGTGGACTTCAAGGGGCAGAAGATCGTCCCGATCGAGTTCCTGAAGGCGCTGCTGCCCGACCCCGCGTCGCTCGGCCCGCGCACGAAGGGCAAGACGAACATCGGCTGCATCTTCGAGGGCGTGAAGGACGGCAAGCCGGTCAGCTACTACGTCTACAACATCTGCGACCACCAGGCGTGCTATGCCGAAGTCGGCTCGCAGGCGATCAGCTACACGACGGGCGTGCCCGCGATGATCGGCGCGAAGATGTTCCTGGAGGGCAAGTGGACCGCGAAGGGCGTCCACACGTGCGAGGAGTTCGATCCCGATCCGTTCATGGCGGAACTGAACGTGCAGGGCCTGCCGTGGCAGGAGAACTTCAATCCCGTCAAGGTGGACTGATGCCGCGCTACGTGATCGACGAGGCGGCGCTCCGGCGCAATCTGACGGTTCTGAAGGGCGTCGCGGACCGCACGGGAGCCCGGATTCTCCTCGCGCAGAAGGCGTTTTCGTGCGCGGCGACGTACCCGCTCTGCGCGCAGTATCTCGCGGGCACGACGGCGAGCTCGCTTTTCGAGGCGCGCCACGGCCACGACAATTTCGGCGGCGAGACGCACGTCTTCGCACCCGCGTTCGTGCCGGAGGAGATGGAGGAGCTGCTGGGGCTCGTCGATCATATCGTCTTCAATTCGCCGCGTCAGGTTGCGCTCTACGGCGAGAGGGCGCGCGCGCGCGGCGTGTCGGCGGGGCTTCGGGTGAATCCCGAGGTCTCCGTCGCGACGACGCCCGCGTACGATCCGTGCCGTCCGTCGTCGCGTCTCGGCACCCGACGCGCCGACCTCGACGCGCAACTTTCAACTTTCAGCTCTCCACTTTCAACTCTCTCGGGTTTGCATTTCCACTGCCTGTGCGAGCAGGGCGTGGCGGAGCTGCAGAAAGTCCTGGCGGGGTTCGAGGAAAAGTTCGGCGACCTGCTGCCGCAGATGGAATGGGTGAATTTCGGCGGCGGCCACCACATCACGCGCGCGGACTACGACGTAGACGGGCTCGTCGCGCTCCTGAACGATTTCCGTCGCCGCCATCCGCATCTGACGGTCTATCTGGAGCCGGGCGAGGCGGTGGCGCTCAACGCGGGCACGCTCGAAGCGCGCGTCCTCGAAATCCAGCCGCGCGGCGCGGACGGGATCGCGAACGCGATTCTCGATACGAGCGCGGCGTGCCACATGCCGGACGTGCTCGAAATGCCGTACACACCGCGGGTGAGAGTTGAGAGTGGAGAGTGGAGAATGGAGAGTGGGGAAAGGAGTCCGGATAGTGGTCAGGCTGTCAACTCTCAATTCTCAACTCTCAACTCTCAACTCTTCACCTATCGTTTCGGCGGGCCGACGTGTCTGGCGGGCGACGAGATCGGCGTCTACGCGTTCGCGCGTCCGCTCCACGCGGGCGACACGGTCGTCTTCGAGGACATGGCGATCTACTCGATGGTGAAGAACAACACGTTCAACGGCGTCAACCTGCCGGACATCGCCCTGCGGCATGAAGACGGGACGGTCGAGACGCTGCGCGCCTTCGGCTACGCCGACTTCGCCGCCCGCCTCGGCTGAGTCATCTTTAAAAATTTCCCCTAAATGACAAAATGCAGATTAGGGGAAATTTTGTTGTGGCGGACACGCGGCGTTTTTGGTATCATACCCACATTCGTCAAAGTTGACGAGAAGGTTCGGTCGCTTTCGCGGCCGTCCGGTGTCTCAGCCAGAGCCGCGCTCGTCTACAGCGGACACCTCGCGCCAATCGTCGCAGCAGACGGTTACTTCGACGCGCTCGTTCCGTTCCGCAGACTGCTCGGCCTGGTCTCATAAGGGTCGTGGGAGGATTCGGCAACACATCAGCGAGGAGGCAGCCATGTCGTTCTGGTCAAGCACAAAAGATGTCCTTTCGGGGCGGCGCCCGGTCGGCGCTGTTCTCGGCGCCGCCGTCAAGGGCTATCGCACGATCCGCGTCGCGGTCATGGGTTCCAAGGCGAGCGGCAAGACCGTCTTTCTGACCGCGCTCGCCAGCCATCTTCAGGATCATCGCCCGACGGAGTTCCCGCTGGGCGGCCGGATCGTCACGTGGGACAGAGACGCGATTTCCGGCGAGACGCTGCATGGTCTGCCGCGCTTCAGCTACGAAGAGGCGCGCGCGTTCCTGGCCAGGGGCGAATGGCCCGCCAAGACGACGGCGACCTCGATTCTGGCCCTGCGGCTGCTGATCGAGGACAAGACGGGCCGTCAGGAGAACGTGCAGCTCGAGGTCGTTGACATCCCGGGCGAGCGGATCGCCGATTTCGCGATGAAGGGGCGCTCGTACAGATCGTGGTGCCGGTGGATGCAGCGGGAATCCGCGACGCCGGCGTACACCGCGTACGTCGACGCCGTCAAGAAGGCGGGGCCGGACGATGCAGAGCCGCTCTTCGCGGCCTATCGCGACTTCCTCGCGCAGGAGTACGTGAACGGTGCGCCCTGCATCACGCCGTCGGCGGTCAAGCTGGGGATCGACGGCGAAAAGCGCGGCGGGTCGCCGGCCGCATTCCGGGCGGCGATCGATTCCGTTCCCGTCGGTTTCACGGACGGCAAAGGGCGCGTCTGGGACTTCGTGCCGCTGCCCGAATCGTGTTTCGAGAAGGGGTCGCCGTGGCACGGTCTGATCAAGCGGTTTGCGCGCGGCTACGACAGGTATGTCGCGACGGTCGTGCGGCCGATCGCCGACTGGATGGCGGGCGCGGAGAAGCTGTTCTATCTCGTCGACATGCTGTCCCTGCTCCAGCAGGGGGCGAAGGCCTGCGACTCGGAACGGCAGTACGGCGAAGCGGCGATCGGCGCGCTGTGCCCGCGCAGGGGCTCGGCGCTGCGCCGCCTCGGACGCTGGGCGTCGGGCGTGCTGTGGCAGACGCGCATCCGCGCCGTCTATGTCGTGACGACCAAGGCCGACTGCGTCTGGTCCCGGACGAATCGCGACAATCTGGTCCTGCTGGCGGATGCGCTGCTGGGGCGCGCGCTCCGGTGCGTGGACCGCACGCGCGTGTCGACGTGCATCCTGCCCTGCGCGGCCGTGTGCAGCACCAAGGAGCGGACCGACGGGCAGCCGGGGCTGCAGGGCCCGATCCCGGATCCGGCGCAGCCCGACGCGCGGCCGGCGCTGAAGAAATGGCGGCCGTCCGACGTGCCGGCCGTCTGGCCGCGCTCGTCCGAGGAATGGGAGGCGGCCATCGCGGACGGGACGTTCAACTACCCGTTCGCGTTCCCGTGGTTCGACGCGGCGCAGATCTGCCTGCCGCGGCAGCTGAATCTGGACATCCTGGCCGAGGCCCTGCTCGCGCGGGAAGACTGAAGGAAGGGAGGTCGACGATGGCGTACGAAGTCGAGCGGCGGCAGGGCGGATGCGACATCCGGCGTCCGGCGCCCCCGCCCGTTTTTCAGGAGGACGAGGCGCGTTACGAGGATGTTGCCGCGCGCGAGGGCGGCCGTCTGCGGCTGGACGGCGGCGGGGGCGTCGGCCGGGCGGCGCCGCGTGACGAACGGGCGGGCGGCCTCTTTGCGTTTCTCGGCGGATGCGTCGCGGCGCTGGTCGCCGTGTGGGTCTACTCCGTGTCCGCGCCGTTTCTGGCCGCGGCGCTCACGCTGCACGGCTGGCGGCTGTGGGTGTCGGTTGCGCTCGCCTGCGCCCCGGCGCTTCTGGTGCTCGCGCTGCTGGCGTCCGCGCTCGTGCGGCTGCGCCGGCTGCCGCGCCTGGTCCAGCTGGAGGCGGACGCGTTCACGAACAAGGCCGAGCTGCAGCGGCTGCTGGCGGACGCGTATCTCGCCCGGTTCCCCGATCCGGAGCGCTATGCGGCCGACAACGGCTTCGCCGGTGGCGCGGGCGACCGCGCGCGCCAGGAGGTCGTCGGCTGCCTGCGTCGGCTGCGCGGGACGGTGGCGGACAGCCGCGGCTGGCTGATCGAGTTCGCGCGCTTCCAGGAGCTGCAGGACGGCCGGGCGAAGGAGATCGTCGCGCAGGCGTGGAAGCTGGTGGCGATCAAGACGGCGGCCTCGCCGTGGAAGATCGTCGACATGCTGGCGGTCATCTACAATTCCACGGTGATGATCGTGCGGCTCGCCCGGCTGTACAACCGGCGCGTGTCGCGTCCGGCGGCGTTCCGTCTGGCGTGCCGGTGGATCGTGAACATCTACATCGCGGGCGAGATGGGGGATGCGACGCAGGGCGCGGTGGAATGGGCGGGCGCCAACGAGCTGATCTCGGCGACGTACAAGCCGCTGGCGGGGCTTGTCGGCAAGGTGGCGGAAGGCGGGGCCAATGCGTTCCTGGTTTATCGCCTGGGGCTCCGCGCGATGGACGCATTCCGCCCGCTTCGGTAAGGGGGCGGTCGTGAGGCGGCTGAGACGACTGGGCGGGCCTCCATGTACAGGCGCGGCGGGAAATGCTATAATAGGGCCGTATCCTGTAAGGGAGGACATGTGCCCATGACGCATTTGACACGAACGATCTTTGGCCTCGCCGCAGTCGGTGCGGTGCTGGCCGCGCGCCCGGCGCGGGGCGACTGCCTCGACGAGCTGCTACCGCGGCCGCGCCTCGTCCAGCGCGGCGCGGCCGACGTCAACGCGACGCACGTCGCGCACGCGGGCGGCTACACGCTGACGGTGCGCGGCGGCCGTCCGTCCGTCCAGGGCGACGCGGACGGGCAGCGGTACGCGCGCGCGACGTGGGCGCAGCTTCGGGCGCTCGCGGCGGCGGACGGCGCGGCCGTCCCCGACTGCACGATCGTCGACTGGCCGCAGTTCGCGTACCGCGGCCTGCTGCTCGACTGCGGGCGCAACTACCAGAGCGTCGCGTCGATCAAGGATGTCATTTCGATGCTGGCCGCCTACAAGTTCAACGTCTTCCACTGGCACCTCACCGACAACGACGGCTGGCGGCTCGAATCGAAGAAGCATCCCGAACTTCAGAAGACGGCGGCGTTCACGCGGCA
Source organism: Verrucomicrobia bacterium UBA7008 (assembly GCA_002449695.1). Lineage (GTDB taxonomy): Bacteria > Verrucomicrobiota > Kiritimatiellia > RFP12 > UBA1067 > UBA1067. The sequence continues at coordinate 21,687 of DJXI01000083.1, forward strand.
GGTCGGCCGGTTCTACACGCAGGCGGAGTTCAAGGACGTGCTCGCCTACGCGAAGGCGCGTGGCGTGACGGTCGTGCCGGAGCTCGACATGCCCGGCCACACGCGCGCGTTCCGCACGGCGACGGGCCTCGGCGATCTCGCGGACGAACGCGCGAAAATCCTCCTCGGCGAGCTGATCGATGAGCTCTGCACGCTCGCGCCGGCCGCCGACATGCCGATCATCCACCTCGGGACGGACGAGGCGCGCGAACGCGGCGAGAAGGTGCCGCAGACGCACCTCGACCACTGGGCGGGCCGGGTCGCGGCGAACGGCCGCCGCCTGATGGGCTGGAGCCCCGGCCTGAAGCTGCCGGGCCAGTCGATCAAGCAGCTCTGGATGGGCGCGAACGATCCGCGCGGCGACCGCACGCCCTACGTGGATTCGCAGAACAGCTTCTACATCAACCACGTCGATCCCGAGGAGCTCCTGTCCGTCGCCGCGTACCAGCAGCCGTGCCGGTGGGGCGCGGCCGACGAGAAGCTCGGTGCGGAAATCTGCGTCTGGCACGACGACGCCATCGCCGACGCGGACGAGGACGTCGTGCGGATGAACGCCGTCTATCCCGCGATCGCGCTCCTGAGCGACAGTTTCTGGTGCGGCCGCGACACGGACGAGCCCTCGCTCTACGCGCGCCTGCCGCCGCCGGACGATCCGCGCTTCGCGCTCGCCGCCGACCTCGAACGGCGGCTCGTCGCCCAGCGCGACAAGGTGCTGACGCGGCCGGACCGTCCGTTCCGCCACCCGTTCCCCTACGTCGCGCAGACGGCGCTGCGCTGGCGGCTGACGGACGAACGCGGACAGGCGCTCGCGACCGACATCCCGCAGGCGACCGTCTATCCGCGCCACTTCTGGTTTCCCGCCGGTGCGTACGTCCCGTCGGCCGACGGCGTCGTGACGCTCGAGACGTGGATCACGAGCCCGCGCGACCTCGCGTGCGGCGCGTGGATCGGCGCGACGGGCTTCTCGCGCTCTGACGGGCGCGGCCGCGACGGCCCGACGCCGCGCCTCGGCCAGTGGAACAAGCACGGCGCGACGGTCGAACTGAACGGCGTGCCGGTCGCGCCGCCGAGGTGGGCGCATCCGGGCGTCGGCGGCAACCCGAAGGAAACGCCGCTCGCGGACGAGGACTACTGGTACCGCGCGCCGACGCCGATCCGGCTGAAGAAGGGCGTCAACCACGTGAAGCTGACGCTGCCCAAGCGCGGCGGCTGGAAGTGGATCGGCACGTTCACGCCCCTCCTCGGCACGAGCGACCACCCCCGCGAAGTGCCGGATCTCGTCTTCTCCAGCGCGCCGCCGCACGCCGATTGACGCGTCCGTCTTGCGCGGCGGCGGGCAATTATGATACACTTCGCGCACACAGACAAACGCCCCGGGAGGTGCGACGATGATTTTGATGATTGACAACTACGACTCCTTCACCTACAACCTCGTGCAGGAGTTCGGCAAGCTCGGCGCCGACATGAAGGTCGTGAAGAACGACGAAGTGTCCGTCGACGACATCGCGGCGATGGCGCCCGCGGCCATCGTCTTTTCGCCCGGTCCCGGCAATCCCGATTCGGCGGGCGTGACGCTCGCGGCGATCCGGGCGTTCGCGGGCAAGGTTCCGCTGATGGGCGTCTGCCTCGGGCACCAGGCGATCGCGCAGGCGTTCGGCGGGCGCATCGTGGCGGCGAAGACGATCCGCCACGGCAAGACCTCGCGTCTGCGCCACGACGGCAAGGGCCTCTTCGCGGGGCTGGACCAGGGCTTCGAGGTGATGCGCTACCATTCGCTCGCGGTGGACCGCGCGACGCTGCCCGACTGCCTCGAGATCACGGCGGAGTCGGAGGACGGCGAGATCATGGGCCTGCGGCACAGGACGCTGCCGATCGAATCGCTCCAGTACCATCCCGAATCCATCGGCTCGTCGTGCGGCGCGCGGCAGCTGGCGAACTTTCTCGCGATGACGACGGGCCGGGCGGTGCCGAAATCCGCGACGCCGTCGCAGCGCAGGGCGATCCTGATGCGCACGCTCGAGGGCGCGACGCCGAACGAGGAGGAGGCGGAGGGTTTCTTCGCCGCGGCGATGGCGGGCGAGGTGAGCGAGCCGGAGCTGGCGGCGTTCCTGACGGCGACGGCGCGCCTTCCCGTGACGGTCGACGAGCTGACGGGCGCGGCGCGGGCGATGGCGGGCGCGGGCGTGAAGCTCCACGCGCCCGCCGGCGCGGTCGACATCGTCGGCACGGGCGGCGACGGCGCGGGCACGTTCAACGTCTCGACGACGGCGGCGTTCGTCGCGGCGGGCGCGGGCGTGACGATCGCCAAGCACGGCAACGTGGCGTCGACGTCGGCGTGCGGCTCGGCGGACGTCCTGCGCGCGCTCGGCTACAACCTGTCGGCGGACGTACGGACGGTCGAGCGGTGCCTCGCCGAGATCGGCATCGGCTTTCTCTACGCGAAGGAGCTCCATCCCGCGATGCGCTTCGCCGCGTCGGTCCGCCGGCTGCTCGGCTTCCGGACGGTCTTCAATCTGCTCGGGCCGCTGACGAATCCGGCGGGTGCGAAGCGACACGTCATCGGTGTGCCGCAGGAGAAGCTGACGATGATCTTCGCCGAAACGCTGCGGCGGCTCGGCGCGGTGCGCGCGTGGGTCGTCGCGGGCTCCGGCGGCGTCGACGAGGTGAGCCCCGCGAGCTTCACGTTCGTCTCGTCGCTGGAGGGCGGCGCGCTCAAGAGTTCGCTCCTGGACGCCGGGCGCGAGCTGGGCGCGCACCATCCGCTCACGGCCATCGCGGGCGGTGACGCGGAGACGAACGCGAAGTTGCTCCTGTCGGTCCTGCGCGGCGAGGAGCGCGGCGCCTACCGGGCGGCGGCGCTCGAGAACGCGGCGGCGGCGATTCTCGTCGGCGAGCGCGCGGCGACGTACGCCGAGGCGCTGGCGCAGGCGGCGGAGTCGGTCGATTCGGGCCGCGCGCTCCAGAAGCTGGACGCGCTCCTCTCCGCCGCGCGTTGAGGCTTTGCGCAAAATCCCACCTTGCGCGGCGGCGGGGGAATGTGATACAATGTGCGGCAACTGAGAAAGACGGCAACGATGAACCGGACGTTTAACGGCTACTTTTGGTGGTGGCGCCTTACTGACGAAGCGAGGTGACGATGCGTCTGTGTCTCATGTAACCAGAGGAGGACGGCCCCGCTTCAACGAGCGAGGCCGTTTTTCAATTTCAGAACCCCCAGCACAACAATGACCGATCCGACAACCAGCAAACACGACAACACGCGCGACATCCTCGTCGAGCTGAGCGACGCGCGGCGCGCGGACGCGGCGGCGCGCGAGGCCGCGCGCCCCTACCGCCAGCTCCTGCGCGACATCGCGCAAACGCCCGAGCCGCGCGACTTCGCCGCGGCGTTCCGCCGGACGAAGGGCGCGCCGCGCATCATCGCGGAACTGAAGAAGGCGAGCCCGAGCGAAGGGCTCATCCGCGCGGACTTCCGCCCGGCGGCACTCGCCGCCGAACTGGCGCAGGCGGGCGCGGCGGCGCTCTCCGTCCTCTGCGAGCCGCACCGTTTCCTCGGCGACGAAGCGTACCTGCGCGCGGCGCGTGCGCAGGTGAAGCTGCCGATCCTCTACAAGGACTTCATCACGACGCGCTATCAGGTGGCGGAGGCGCGGCTCGCCGGCGCGGACGCGGTGCTCCTCATCGCGGCGGTGCTGAACGACGCCGACCTCCTCGCGCTCAAGGCCCACGCGCACCAGCTCGGCCTGAAGGCGCTCGTCGAGACGCACGACGCGCGGGAGATCCGGCGCGCGGTCGACCTCGGCTGCGAGGTGATCGGCGTCAACTGCCGCAATCTGCGCAACTTCACGACCGACACGTCGCTCATCGGCGAGCTGATCGGGCGGATTCCGTCCGGCTGCGTGCGCATCGCCGAATCGGGACTGCACACGGCCGCGGCGATCCGCGCGGCGCAGGCGGCGGGCGCGGACGGATTTCTGGTGGGCACCGCGCTCATGCGCGCGGAACGCCCGGGACTTCAACTCAAGGAGATGATGCAATGACACCGAAAGGACACTATGGCGTGTACGGCGGCCAGTATGTCGCCGAGACGCTGATGGGACCGCTGAACGAACTCGCGGCGGCCTACGCGGACGCGAAGCGCGACCCCGCGTTCCAGCGCGAATTCGACGAGATCCTGCACGACTACGTCGGGCGCGAGTCGCCCCTCACCGTCTGCCGGCGGCTGAGCGCGAAGCTCGGCGGCGCGACGATCGTCCTCAAGCGCGAGGACCTCAACCACACCGGCGCGCACAAGGTGAACAACACCGTCGGCCAGGCGCTCCTCGCCCGGCGCATGGGCAAGAAGCGGCTCATCGCCGAGACGGGCGCGGGCATGCACGGCGTGGCGACGGCGACGGTCGCGGCGCTGCTGGGCCTGCCGTGCGACGTCTACATGGGCGCGATCGACGTCAAGCGCCAGGCCCCGAACGTCGCGCGCATGCGGATGCTCGGCGCGAAGGTGGTGGCGGTCGAGGAGGGCAGCGCCACGCTGAAGGACGCGATGAACGAGGCGCTGCGCGACTGGGTGACGAACTGCGACGACACGTTCTACGTGATCGGCACGGTGGCCGGGCCCTATCCGTACCCGGAGATGGTGCGCGACTTCCAGAGCGTCATCGGCCGCGAGGCGCGGCGGCAGTGCCTCGCCAAGTTCGGGCGGCTCCCCGACGAGGCGATCGCGTGCGTCGGCGGCGGCTCGAACGCGATGGGCCTCTTCGCGGGCTTTCTCGACGACAGGGAGGTGAAGCTCGTCGGCGTGGAGGCGGGCGGCAGGGGGCTCGCGACGGGCGAGCACGCCGCGTCGATCAACGGCGGGCGGCTCGGCGTGCTGCACGGCGCGAAGACGATGCTCCTGCAGACGGACGCGGGCAACATCATCGACACCTATTCCGTCTCGGCCGGGCTTGACTATCCCGGCGTCGGGCCGGAGCACTGCTACCTGCACGACATCGGGCGCGCGGAGTATTCGGTCATCTGCGACGACGAGGCGATCGCCGCGTTCGACGACCTCTGCCGCTACGAGGGGATCATCCCCGCGCTCGAATCGAGCCACGCGCTCGCGGAGGCGATCAAGCGCGCGCCGCAGATGGGCCGCGACAAGATTCTCCTCGTCAACCTGTCGGGGCGCGGCGACAAGGACATGGACAACATCCTCAACTACAAGAAGTCACTCGGCGACTCGGCGTCTCTGCGTTAAAAATCACGAAAGGGAAGATGACGATGAAGCAGCGAATTACAGAATCTTTTGCACGGGCGAAGGCGGAGGGGCGCGGCGCGTTCGTCGCCTACCTGACGATGGGCTGTCCGACGCTCGACGCGAGCGAAGCGGCGGTCGACGCGCTCGTGGCGGGCGGCGCGGACGTGATCGAGCTCGGTGTGCCGTTCTCCGATCCGTTCGCGGACGGCGCGGTGATCCGCGCGGCGGCGTACCGGGCGCTCGCGAACGGCGTCACGCTCGACGACGTCCTTGCGGCGGCGAAGCGCATCCGCGCGCGGCATCCCGATCTCGCGCTCGTCCTCTTCACCTACTACAACCTTATCTTCTCGAAGGGGCTGGAGACCTTTGCCGCGGCGGCGGCGGACGCGGGGATCGACGCCGTGCTGTCGGTCGATCTGCCGCTCGAAGAGCGCGACGAGCTCCTGTCGGCGCTTGCGCCCCACGGCCTCGCCTACGTGCCGCTCATCGCGCCGAACACGCCGATCGAGCGCGTCGTCGCGAGCGCGGACGGACTGAAGGACAGCTTCCTCTACGTCATCACCGTCAAGGGCATCACAGGGGCGCGCGCGGAGCTGCCCGCCGACCTGACGGCGCGCCTCGACCGGATCCGCGCGGCGGTGAAGCTGCCCATCGCGGCCGGCTTCGGCATCTCGACGCGCGCGCAGGCGGACGTCGTCAGCCGCCACGCGGACGGCTTCGTCGTCGGTTCCGCGCTCGTCAAGCGCCTCGGCGAAACCGGCCGCCTCGACGGTCCCGTTCTGCCGTAGGCGGCGGCCGCTCCGTTTTTTCCGGCCGTCGGGGGATTGACAGGTGCAACGGCTTTGGTGTAAAATAAGTAATATGCCTGAAAGGGAAAGGGCGCAAGCCTTTCCCGCCGGGCGTGTTTCGGAAAACGGAGAATAAGGATTAAATGAACAGCAAGTTCCTGTCGGTGATGTGTGCCGGAGTTCTCGCAACGGGCTTCGGGCAGGAGGTGGCCGCCCCTGCAACGGTGGATGCGGTCAGTCCGTCGGACGTCGCGGCGCTCGTCGAGCGCATGGCCCGGCTGGAGGCGGCGCTGCAGTCGCCGTCCGCCGAGGTGACGGCCCTGACCGAGCGCCTGGCCGAGCTCGAGGCGACGAACCGGGCGCAGGCCGCGCGGATCGCCGAGCTGGAGGCGCAGAACAGGGCGGCGGCCGCGGCGCAGGAGCAGTATCGCAAGGAGGTGCAGGAGATTCAGGCCCTCTATCACCGCGACCTCGCGCAGGTCCAGGCCGACGTCCGCGAGGAGACGAAGAATGACATCGCGCAGGCCAAGGCTGAAGTCGCGGAAGCGACGAAGAAGGAGATCGCCGAGGCGACGGCCCTGAAGTGGGATCCGACGACGGAGCGCAGCGAATCCGGCCGCATCTTCACCACGGACATGGGCCGGAAGTACTACCTCGCCGACGTCGCGGCCGGCATCTTCCAGCCGCTCACCGAATCCGGGCTCCAGATCACGCCCTACGGCTACCTGACGTTCGAGGCCGTCCACAACACGCACAAGACGATGGCCGACATCTACACCGACTGGGTCCTGCCGCGCCGCAACGGCCGCAAGAACGGCGACCACCAGACGGTGTTCAGCATGAACGACTCGATCCTCGGCTTCAACTTCGACGCTCCCGAGGCGCAGAACGGCTGGAAGTTCCGCGGCAAGTTCGAGTTCGACCTCGCCGGCGACGACGCCAACCATCCCGACTTCCACTTCCGCCACCTCTATTTCGCGATGAACCACGAGGAATCGGGCTGGGACATCCTCTTCGGCCAGACGTGGCACCTCTGGAAGATGGTCACGCCCAACGAGATCGACGGCGCGTGGCTGGAGCAGACGGGCCATCCGTACCGCCGCAGCCCGCAGCTGCGCGTCACGAAGACCTTCACGTTCGACGACGAGAGCCAGCTCGACGTCCGCCTCGGCATCGTGAAGAACGGCAACGGCATGGGCGGCGACCGCGACGAGGACGAGAACCAGGACAACGCCGCGTCGGCCTGGCCGCTCTTCGAGGGCGCGGTGGTCTACGCGCGCAAGGCGGGCTGGGAGGACGCCGGCCGCCGCTGGCTCGTCGGCCTCGCCGGCATGTACGGGCGCGACAAGTCGCACCGCTTCGAGCGCGACGCGAACGACAAGATCGTGCGCCTCGACGCGAGCGACGAATACGACACGGACATGGTCATGGCCGCGCTCCAGCTGCCGTTCCTCGAGAAGTTCACGCTCACCGGCCAGCTCTTCGCCGGCGAGAACCTCGCGGGCGTCCAGGCGGGCATCGGCCAGGGCGTCGCCATGCGCGACTCCACGCGCAAGGGCCGCGAGGTCTCCACGATCGGCGGCTTCGCCGACCTGCGCTACGATCTGGACGACCGCTGGGCGTTCGCCGTCGGCTACGGCTTCGACGACCCGACGGATTCGCAGGCCCGCGACGCCGAGGACCGCACGTACAACGAGCGCGCGTACATCGACGCCTTCTACCGGTTCAACGCGAACCTGCACTTCGGTCTCGAATACGCCCGTCTGCGCACGAAATACTACCGCGACGACGACGCGGACGACGACCGCTTCCAGTTCACGGCCTACTACGATTTCTGATAAGGATTTGACATGAGCGGCAAGCGTGCAAGTTGGTCGGGATCTCTGGCGTTCGTCTTGGCGGCGGCGGCGTCCGCGATCGGTCTGGGGAACCTCTGGCGGTTCCCGTATCTCGCCGCGCAGTACGGCGGCGGCATGTTCATCGCGATCTACCTCGCTCTCGTGGTCACGCTCGGCTTCACGCTGATGGTGACCGAGATCGCGGTGGGCCGCAAGACGCAGCAGTCGCCGCTGACGGCCTACGCGCTCATCCAGCGCCGGTGGGGCTTCGTGGGGCTCCTCGGGACGCTCATCCCGCTCTTCATCACGCCGTACTACTGCGTGATCGGCGGCTGGGTGCTCTACTACCTCAAGGCGTACGCGTGCATGGCGTTCACGGGCGTGAACATCATGGGCGAGGCGGCGGCGAACTCCGGCGAGGTGTTCGGCGCGCTGATCTCCGCCCCGTTCGCCCCGTTCGGCTACGGGATGCTCTTCATCCTCGCGTGCGCGGCGGTCATCGTCCTCGGCGTCAAGAACGGCATCGAGAAGTCCAACCTCGTCATGATGCCGATCCTCTTCCTCATGGCGCTGGGGCTCGCCGTCTACGTCGTCACGATTCCCGGCACGTTCGACGGCATCAAGTACTACCTCATCCCGAACCTCGACTGCGTCTCCACGCCGGACGGCCGGTTCTCTCTGGCGCTCCTCGCCAAGACGGTCCTCGGCGCGACCGGCCAGATGTTCTATTCGCTCTCGCTCGCGATGGGCATCATGATCACGTACGGCTCGTACATGAAGAAGACCGATTCGATCGAGCGGTGCGTGCGGCGCATCGAGGTCTTCGACACGCTCATCGCGTTCATCGCCGGCCTCATGATCATCCCCGTCGTCTACCTCTTCGCCGTCAAGACCGGCACGCCGGTCAAGGAGGCGATGAACGCGGGCCCGGGGCTCATGTTCGTGACGCTGCCCAAGGTGTTCGCGATGTTCGGCGCGGCGGGCGCGTGGATCGGCCTCGCGTTCTTCCTCCTCGTCCTCTTCGCGGCGGCCACGTCGGCCATCTCGCTCTACGAGGCGTGCGTCTCGTCGCTCTGCGACTTCCTGAAGCTCGAGCGCAAGACGGCCACGACGTTCATGGCGACGCTGATCATGTTCCTGTCGTCCTTCTCGGCGCTCGGCTACGGCGCGTGGGGCCACATCAAGCTCTTCGGCATGCAGTTCCTCGACTTCTTCGACTTCTTCACGAACTCCGTGATGATGCCGATCGTGGCGATCGCGACGTGCGTGTTCATCGGCTGGTTCACCGGCCCACGGCTCGTGATCGAGGAATGCGAGGCGGAGGGCGCGAAGTTCCGCGTCAAGCGCTTCTACTCCTTCATGGTCAAGTATCTGGCGCCGCTCCTGCTGACCGCGCTGCTCGTCTCCGAGGTCTGCCGCGCGCTGGGCATCAAGGGCTGGAGCATCTAGGCCGTGCCGGAACGGAGAAAAGCGATGATGCAGTTGCTGACGATTTTTAAAGGAAAAACATGGCGCCGGGCGCCAGGGAAGGTAAACATGAAAAAACTGATGATGGCCGCCGCGGCGGCGCTGGTGCTCTGCGGGTGCGCGCAGAAGGATGACAACACGCTGAGGATGATCACGGAGGCGACGTTCCCGCCGTACGAGTTCCTGCGCGGGCAGGAGATCGTCGGCATCGACGTGGAGATCTGCCGCGCCGTCGCCCAGAAGCTCGGCCAGGGCTTCAAGTGCGAGACGGTCGATTTCGATTCCGTCATCCCCGCCGTCGTCTCGGGCAAGGCGGACGTCGCCGCCGCCGGCATCACGGTGACGGAGGACCGCAAGAAGAACGTCGACTTCTCCATCCCCTACGTGACGACGGGCATCGTCGTCATCTACAAGGTCGCCGAGCCCTACACCGGTGTCGAATCGCTCAAGGGCCGCCGGATCGGCGTCCAGGCCGGCACCACGAGCGAGACGTTCGTCCTCGAGCAGGTCGGCCAGGAGCCGGAGCGCTCGCGCTCGCCCGCGGAGTCCGTCGCCGCCCTCAAGGCCGGCCGCGTCGACTTCGTGATCGCCGACATCGACCCCGCGAAGAACTGCGTGAAGAACGAGCCGGGCCTGGCGCTCTCCGATTTCGTCTCGAGCGAATCCTACGCCATCGCGATCCGCAAGGGACGGCCCGAGCTCCTCCAGGTCATCAACGAGACGATCGCCGAGATCAAGGCCGACGGCCGCCTCGCGGCGTGGGTGGAGCAGTACACCGCCGAGGCCGACCGGCTCAAGGACTGATCGCGCCGTCAAGGGGTTTGGATCGTGTTGGACGGTTTGATCAGCGACTTCACCCAGTGCTTCGTCAAGAACGGGCGCTGGGAATACCTCTGGAACGGGCTGGGCGTCACGCTGGAGGTGGCGCTCGCCGCGATCTTCCTCGGGCTCGCGCTCGGCTTCCTCGTCGCCGTCGTGCGCGCGACGCACGACAGGTACGGGCGCTTCCGCCTGCTCGACCTGGTCGCGAAGGTCTATCTGACGGTGATCCGCGGCACGCCGATGGTGGTGCAGCTGCTCATCACCTACTACATCATCCTGCGGTCGGTCGACTCGAAGGTGCTGATCGCCATCATCGCGTTCGGCCTCAATTCCGGCGCGTACCAGGCGGAGATCATCCGCGCGGGCATCGTGTCGATCGACCCCGGCCAGATGGAGGCGGCGCGCGCGCTGGGGCTGTCGTACTGGAGGAGCATGGTGCGGATCATCCTGCCGCAGGCGGTGCGCAACATCCTGCCGGCGCTCGGCAACGAGTTCATCGTCCTCATGAAGGATACGTCCATCGTCGGCTACATCGCGCTCATCGACCTCGCGAAGGGCGGCGACATCATCCGCTCGCAGACGTACTCCGTCTATCTCCCGTACCTCACGGTCGCGGCCGTCTACCTCATTCTCGTCATGACGTTCACCGGACTCCTCGGCCGGCTCGAGCGCTATCTCCGGAACACCGGCGCGGACCCGGTCCACAACGACAGCTGACGGCCGCCGCCGGCCACGAACCACGAATCACGAAACGCGAACTGCCATGTCTGAAACACTGCTCAAGATCGAAAACCTCACGAAGAGCTTCGGCGAGCTCGAGGTGCTGAAGGGACTCTCGACCGAGATCCGCAAGGGCGAGGTCGTGGTGATGATCGGTCCGTCCGGCGGCGGCAAGTCGACCTTCCTCCGCTGCATGAACCTGCTGGAGCGGCCGACGGGAGGATCGATCATCTTCGACGGGATCGACATCGTCCAGGCGGACGAGAAGACGAAAAACCGCGTCCGCAGCGAGATGGGCATGGTGTTCCAGCACTTCAACCTGTTCCCGCACCTGACGATCCTCGACAACATCACGCTCGCGCCGAAGCTCGTGCGCGGCGTGTCCGCCGCGGACGCCGAGAAGAAGGCGAGGGAGCTCTTGAAGCTGGTCGGCCTCGCCGACAAGGCGAAGGCGTATCCGCAGCAGCTCTCCGGCGGGCAGAAGCAGCGCGTCGCGATCGTGCGCTCGCTCGCGATGGAGCCGAAGGTGATGCTGTTCGACGAGCCGACGTCCGCGCTCGATCCCGAGATGGTCGGCGAGGTGCTCGACGTCATGAAGGATCTCGCGAAGGACGGCATGACGATGGTCGTCGTCACGCACGAGATGCGCTTCGCGCGCGACGTCGCCACGCGCGTCCTGTTCCTCGAGGGCGGCCGGATCGCCGCGGAAGGGACGCCGGCGGCGATTTTCGACGGACGGCACGACGGCCGCCTCGGCGAGTTCCTGGGCAAGGTGCGCGTCGGCACCGAATTCCGCGACAAGGTCAAGTCCGAGCTCTTCGACATCCTGAAGGACCGCGAGGTTTCCGAGGAGGAGCTCGCGCGGCTCAAGGATCTGCTCGCCGGCGGCGCGCCGGCGACGTGAACCGATTTTCCCCGACACCAACCAACGAAGAAGGAGAAAAACACATGAAAAAACCGATGATCCTGCTGGGCGCACTCGCCGCAGCAACCGCATTCGCGGCGCAGGCCGACGAACAGCCCGTTTCCGGCGCACCGACGCAGCCGGCGGCGGAGCAGATGGAGACGGAAGAGGACGAGACATCGCTCGTTGAAGTCTCGCTCACGCTCGACGTGAATTCCGCCTACGTCTCCCACAACCGCATCTTCTCGGACACGCCGGTCGCGCAGTACGACCTCTGGATGCAGATGAACCTGCCGGAGGACTTCGGCTGGCTGGCGTTCGACGTCTGGGCCAACCAGGAGCTCAACAAGCGGCACAGCTCGCGCGTGCACGGCAACGGCGGCCGTCAGTTCGGCGGATTCGGCGAGTTCGACTATGAAATCGTCTACGGCAACTCCCTCGGACCGGTGAACTTCACCGCCTCCCATCTCTGGTACACGTACCCGCGCTGCGGCTGGCATTCCCAGAAATTCTGGACGGTCGGCGCCGAGTATGACAACGAGTTCCTCGTCCCGAGCGTCAAGTTCTTCTGGGAGTACGGCCATGACAACAAGCCGGACGAGGCGTTCATGTTCGATTTCGCGCTCTCGCGCGGATTCGAGCTCACCGAGAAGCTCTCGCTCACGTTCACGTCCAAGACGACGCTCTACACCTCGCAGTACGCGAAGTACATCTCCGGCGGCGAGCTGACCGACACCGTCTTCGGCGGCTGGGACAACGGCCTCGCGCTGAACTACGCGCTCACCGACAACATTTCGCTCGGCGCGCATCTCAACTACCTCTACAAGATCGACCACCGCGTGCGTCACGCCAGGGACTGGGACGCCTATTCCGTCGGCAGCGGGCACAGCACGCACGACGGCATGCTCTACGGCGGCTTCTCCGCCAGTCTCTCGTTCTGATCCCGGACGCCAACGGAGGCAATGACATGAAGAGCATCCTGATCGCGGCCGCCGTGCTGTCCGCCTCGTTCGCGTTCGCGGACGAGGCGGCGCCGGCGGAGACGCCGGCGTGTCCGGTGTCCGTCGTCGTCGACGGCACCGCGACTTCGTACAACCTCGCGGTCGTCGCGGACGCGGGCGACGTCAAGGGCGCGCAGGCGTACATCGGCGCCTACGCGGACAACGTTCAGAACGACGCGAACTTCAAGGCGAACGAGGCGACGGCGCTGGCGACCATCCGCACGGAGAACCGGTTCTTCGGCACGTGGTGGTCGATCTTCCCGCCGCTGCTGGCGATCTTCCTCGCGCTTCTCACGAAGGAGGTCTATTCGTCGCTCTTCATCGGCATTGTCTCCGGCGGCCTGATCTATTCCGGCTTCGCGTTCGAGGGGACGCTGCTGCACGTCGTCAAGGACGGCTTCATCGACTCGGTCGCGGACGGCTACAACGTCGGCATCCTGCTCTTCCTCGTCCTGCTCGGCTCGCTCGTCGCGATGATGAACAAGACGGGCGCGTCGGCGGCGTTCGGGCGGTGGGCGCAGACGCACATCCGCACCCGCATCGGCGCGCAGGTCGCGACGATCATCCTCGGCCTGCTCATCTTCGTCGACGACTACTTCAACTGCCTCACCGTCGGCAGCGTGATGCGCCCCGTGACCGACGCGAAGAAGGTGTCGCGCGCGAAGCTCGCGTACCTCATCGACGCGACGGCCGCGCCGATCTGCATCATCGCGCCGATCTCGAGCTGGGCGGCGGCGGTCGCGGGCTTCGCGAAGGGCGCGGGCGCCGAGAGCGGCTTCTCGCTCTTCATCAACGCCATCCCCTACAACTTCTACGCGATCCTCACCATCGTCGCGATGTTCGCGTTCGCGTTCATGAAGTTCGACTTCGGCCCGATGAAGCGCCACGAGGCGGCGACCGCCGCCGGCGGGCCGGATCTCGGCGCGATCGAGGACGCGACCGACGCGCTCGCGAAGAACGACCGCGGCCGCGTCATCGACCTCGTCATCCCGGTGCTCGTGCTCATCGCGTGCTGCATGGTCGGCATGATCTACTCGGGCGGCTATTTCGGCGGCGACAACGCCGGCGACTTCGTGAAGGCGTTCTCCGACTCCGACGCGTCCGTCGGCCTCGCGCTCGGCTCGATCGTCGCGATCGTCTTCGCCGTCGCGTTCTACCTCTGCCGCCGCGTCATCTCGTTCCGCGACTGCATGGACGCGTTCCCGGAGGGCTTCAAGGCGATGGTGCCCGCGATCATGATCCTCTGCTGCGCGTGGACGCTCAAGGCGATGACCGATTCGCTCGGCGCGAAGGTGTTCATCTCCGACATCATCAGCGGCCCGGCGGCGGGCCTCTGGAACTTCCTCCCCGCCATCATCTTCGTCATCGCGATCATCCTCGCGTTCTCGACGGGCACGAGCTGGGGCACGTTCGGCATTCTCATCCCGATCGTCCTCGCGGCGATCCCGGGCTCGTCGATGACGATCGTTGCCGTCTCCGCCTGCATGGCGGGCGCCGTCTGCGGCGACCACTGCTCGCCGATCTCCGACACGACGATCATGGCGTCGGCGGGCGCGCAGTGCAACCACATCGTGCACGTCAACACGCAGCTGCCGTACGCGCTCACCGTCGCGGCCGTCTCGTTCGTCGCCTACATCGTGGCGCCGTTCGTCGGCTCGGCGTGGATCGCGCTGCCGCTCGCCGTGCTGCTTCTCCTCGCGACGCTCTTCTTCCTCAAGCTCGTCGTCAAGGGCGCGGTCGCGGAGGGCTCCCTGCCCGCCGTGTTCCGCAAGTTCGCCCAGAGCGTCAACAACCGGCCGTTCGCCGCGCAGCTCGCGCACATGGCGGACGCGATCCTCGCCGACGGCCGCATCGACGAGAAGGAGGCCGTGCAGCTGTCCGAGCTGCTCGCCAAGATCGAGGGCCAGGAGGAGTTCCGGAAGGCGCTTGACGCCGCGCGGGAGGACGGCGTGATCACGCTGGAGGAGTCGGCCAACATCGAAGGCTTCATCCGCCGGCTCATCGGCCGCAAGGCGTAGCTGGACATCCGACACAGACCGAATCAGAAAAAAAGGACAGACATCATGAAAAAACTGTTGATTGCACTCGCCGCCGCGGCGGCGCTCGCCGGCTGCGGCGAAAAGGACGACGGCACGCGCAAGTTCGTCGTCGGCTTCGACGCCGACTTCCCGCCCTACGGCTACAAGGACGGCAGCGAGTACAAGGGCTTCGACCTCGATCTCGCCCGCGCCGTCTGCGCGAAGAAGGGCTGGACGTTCGTCGCCAATCCCATCAACTGGGACGCGAAGGACATGGAGCTCAACTCCGGCGCGATCGACTGCATCTGGAACGGCTTCACGATGCAGGGCCGCGAAAACGCCTACACGTTCAGCGCGCCGTACGTCGACAACTCGCAGGTCGTGCTCGTGAAGGTGGATTCGCCCGTCGTCAGGCTGACCGACCTCGCGGGCCGGACCGTGGGCGTCCAGATCGACACGCCCGTGCAGAAGGCGCTGTCGGCCGGCGGCGACCGCGCGGCGCTCGGCGCCACGTTCAAGGGGCTCGTCGTCGAACCGAACTACAACCAGCTCGTGAACGAGCTCGTCATGGACGCGGTCGAGGCCGTCGCGCTTGACGTCGGCGTCGCGCGCCGGAAGATGGCGGACCTGCCCGGCAAGTTCCGCATCCTCGACGAGATCGTCATGAAGGAGACGTACGGCATCGGCTTCAAGAAGGGCAACACGGCCCTCTGCGCGGAGGTCGAGGCGGCCCTGCGCGAAGTCGTCGCCGACGGCACGATGGCTGCCCTCGCCGAGACGTACGGCATCGAGAAGGACGCGCTCCTCCTCAAATAAGGACCGCCGATGACGTTCTCCGGCATGATCGTGGATCTCCTCTCGGGACTCGCCGTCTCGGTGGAGATCTTCGTCTTCACGCTGCTCATCGCGCTGCCGCTCGGCTTCCCGATCGCGCTCGGGCGCATGTCGCGCCACCCGCTGGTGTCCGGCCTCTTCCGCCTGTACATCTCCGTCGTGCGCGGCACGCCGCTCATGCTCCAGATCATCTTCGTCTACTTTGCGCCGTACATCTTCTTCAAGATGCCGCTGTCGCGCTATCCGCGCCTCCTGGCGACGGTGCTCGCGTTCGGCTTCAACTACGCGGCGTATTTCGCGGAGATCTACCGCGGCGGGATGCTGTCGATCGACGTCGGGCAGCGCGAGGCGGCGCTTTCGCTCGGCCTCGACCGCTTCCAGACGTTCTTCCGCATCATCCTGCCGCAGACGGTCAAGCGCGTCATCCCGGCCGTCGGCAACGAGGTGATCACGCTCGTGAAGGACACGTCGCTCGCGTTCACCATCGCCGTCACGGAGATGTTCACGATCGCCAAGCAGCTGTCGTCCGCGCACACGTCGATGACGCCGCTCATCGCCGCCGGCGTCTTCTACTACGTCTTCAACTACCTCGTCGCGTTCGCCATGGAGCGGCTGGAGCGGCGCTTCGCGTACTACAACTAGGGACGCGCCGCCATGGGTCCGATCCTGCTCCTGCTTGCGGCCCTCCTGTGGGGCAGTGCGTTCGTGGCGCAGAAGCTCGCCGCCGAACACCTCGGGCCGTTTGCCGTCACGTGCGCGCGCAACATCATCGGCGGCGCGTTCATCTACCTCTGCTTCCGCCTGCGCCTCCGCTTCTGGGGGCGCGCGGGCATCCCGGCGGGCGTGCGCTCCTTCTCGCCGCGCGCGTTCGCGGGCGGCGTGGCGGCGGGCGTCGCGCTCTTCACCGCCTCCGTCACGCAGCAGATCGGCATCACCCACACGACGCCCGGCATCTCCGCCTTCCTGACCTCGAACTACATGATCCTCGTGCCGCTCTTCGGCCTCTTCGTCGGCCGCCGCGCGGGCGCGCTCGTGTGGCTCTGGGCCGCGCTGGCCCTCGGCGGCACGTACCTGCTCTGCGTCGAGCCGTCCGCCGCCGTGCCCGCGCTCGGCCGCGGCGAGGCGTGGACGCTCCTCTGCGCCGCGCTCTTCGCCGTCCAGATGCTCTGCGTCGACCGCTTCGCGCCCGGGACCGACATCCTCGCCTTTTCCTGCATCCAGCAGTTCACCGGCGCCGTGTGCGCCGCGCCGTTCCTCTTCACCGCCGCCGAGCGCGCGTTCTTCACCGCGCCGC
The DNA here is from genome assembly GCA_002449695.1 of Verrucomicrobia bacterium UBA7008. GTDB lineage: Bacteria > Verrucomicrobiota > Kiritimatiellia > RFP12 > UBA1067 > UBA1067. The sequence goes on from DJXI01000083.1 coordinate 38,648, forward strand.
ACCTCGCGGCCGCGACCGGCCCGCTCCTCTACATCGCCATCCTCTCGAGCGGCATCGCCTACACCTGCCAGAACCTCGGCCAGGTCCGCACGCCGCCCGCGCTCGCCACCATCATCATGGCGCAGGAAAGCGCGATCGGCGCGATCTGCGGCGCGCTCGTCCTCGGCGACGTCCTCACGGCGCGCCAGATCGTCGGCTGCGGCGTCATGCTCGCGGCGGTCATCCTTTCGCAGATTTTCAATGGCACGGAGCAGACGGACGCCGCGCGCGGCGGGAAAGGAGAACGGTAGATGGGCTGGATCGGCGGCGCGATCGGCTATGCGGTGGGCGCGCGCTTCGGCGCGCTCGCCGGGATTCTCGGCGCGGTGATCGGCAGCGCGGTCGGCAATCTGGTCGGCGGCGGCGCGGGGACGCCGACGGGCGGGTCGTACGGCCAGACGCGCCGACGCGCGGCCACGCAGCGCGAGCGCGAGGTCGTGTTCCTGACGGCCGCGGGCGCGCTCCTGGCGAAGCTCGCCAAGGCCGACGGCCACGTGGACGCGTCGGAGATCGCGGCCGCCGAGCGGGCCTTCGTGCGGCTGGGACTCACGCCCGGCAACCGCGCGATCTGCATCCAGGCGTTCCGCGCGGCGAAGGCCGACGCCCATTCGATCTTCGACTACGCCGAGTCGTTCGCCGCCGTCGCGCGCGGCGAGCCGCTGCGCCAGCTGATGTACGATCTCCTCTGGGACGTCGCGTGCGCCGACGGCGAGCTGTCGCCCGACGAGCGGCGCATCCTCGAGATGATCGTCACGCCCCTCCGGATCCGGCCGTCGCTCTTCGCCGAACAGCGCGCCCGCCGTCTCGGCGGCCGCGCGGGCGCGGCGCGGCGCGCGCCGTCCGCGCCGTCGCCGTACGAGATCCTCGGCTGCGCGCCGACCGCGACGGACGACGAGGTGCGCCGCGCCTACCGGGCGCAGGCGAAGAAGAACCACCCCGATCTCCTGCGCGCGCAGGGCCTGCCGGAGGAGATGGTGACGCGCGCGACCGCGCAGATGGCGCGCATCAACGCCGCGTGGGAGGAGATCAAGCGCGCGCGCGGCCTGTCCTGACCGGGGCCGCCCGCCCGTCCGCGCCGATGATCCGGCGGATCGCCGCGATGAAGGTCCGCGCCGCGTCGGACGGCGCGATGCCCATGCGCCGCACGAGGCCGACACGGATCGTCTCGCCGAGCCGGAGCGGCACGGAGACGATGGCCGGGTCGTAGGCTTTCGCGTGCGCCCCGGACGCCACCGTGAAGCCGTTCAGCCCCAGGATGAGATTCGTCATCGTCGCGCGGTCGCGCACGCGGATGTTCTTTTTCCGGTCGATGGCCGCCATCACCTCCTCGGCGAAGGACAGCGCGTTCTCCGCGCCCTGCTCGTACGTGAGGTAGGGGTACGCGTCCAGCTCGGCGGGCAGGATGGCCTTCTTCTTCGCGAGCGGATGGCGCCGGCCGAGAAAGACGTGCGGCTGCGCCGAATAGAGCTCCTCGAACGCGAGCTCGTCGCGCTTGAAGATCTTGCGCAGCAGGCGCTCGTTGCGGCTGGACAGGTAGAGCAGGCCGATCTCGCTGCGGTGCCGGGCCACGTCGTCGATGATCTCGCTCGTCACCGTCTCGCGCAGCGTGAAGTCGTAGGCGTCGCTCGTCGCCGCCCGGACGACCTCCATGAACGCCTCGGCCGCGAACGCGAAGTGCTGGCACGAGACGGCGAACTGCGGCCGGCGCACGGTCTTGCCCGTGTACTTTTCGGTGATGCGCGCGGCGTCGTCCAGAATCTGGCGCGCCGACGCCAGGAACTCTTCGCCCTCGCGGGTGACGGAGATGCCGCGCACCGAACGCGTGAAGAGGGCCGTGCGGAGCTCCTCCTCCAGCGCGCGGATCGATTCGGTCAGCGTCGGCTGGGTGGCGAACATGCGCCGCGCGGCCTCGCTGATGCTGCCGTAGGTCGCCACCGCGTCCGCATATTTGAGCTGTTGCAGTGTCATGACGCTAGTATATCATATTGATCGTGTTCAGATTCGGTTGTCCCACGTCTTGAAGACCGCCTCCTGCCCGTGCGCGCGGATGGCGGCGAAGACCTCGGCGGGCGGGCGGCCGTCGGACAGGGTGAACTGCGCCGTGTCGTCCGCGTGCACGGCGGCGTAGCCGCCCGGCGTGACGCGCGAGCCCGCGCTCATGTTGTCCGCGGCGGTGAGGACGATCCGGTCGCGGAAGGCCGGCGCCTCGCGCGTCGAGACGGTCAGGCCGCACGACGGGAACACGATGCGGAAGGCGAGCATCATCTGCTCCAGATCGTCTTCACCGACCTCGCAGGGCGGGACGAAGCCGCCGTCGACGCGGCAGATGCGCGGGAACGCGAACTGCACTTTCGCCTCGTAGCATTCGCGCATCAGGTGGTATGCGTGCGCGGCGAGGCTGGCCGCCTCCCGGCGCCACGGCCCGAGTCCGAGCAGGAAGGCGCAGCCGAGCGTGCGGAAGCCGGCGCGTCCCGCGCGCAGCTGCGTGCCGAGCCGCCAGTCGTAGTCCGCCTTGGGCCCGGCCGGGTGCATCTCGCGGTAGAGCGTGCGGTCGTACGTCTCCTGAAAGCACGTCAGCCCCTCGTAGCCCGCGGCGAAGAGCGCGCGATAGGCGTCTTCCGTCTGCGGCGCGACCTCCAGCGCCCGGTACGCGAACAGCGGCTTCAGCAGCCGCCCGACGTCGGCCAGATGGTCGACGGTGTTGACCTGCGGATCCTCGCCGGCGACGACGAGGACGGAATCGATGCCGCTCGACCGGAGGACCTCGGCCTCGGCGCGGATCTCGTCGAGCGTGAGGTTGCGCCGCGCCGTGCCGACGTGCCCGCGGCGGAAGTCGCAGTAGCGGCATGCGTTGACGCACGTGTTGCCGATGTAGAGCGGCGCGTACACGCTGACGGTTCGGCCGTAGTGGCGCCGCCGCGCGAGCTGCGCCGCGCGGCGCAGCTCGGCGAGACGCGGCCGCGCCGCCGGGCTGATCAGGTTCAGCAGATCGAACCAGTCGGGCCGCGCGGCGTCCAGCGACGCGCGCACATCCGCGTCCGTGACGCGGGCGAGAAAACTCTCCACCTCCTCTTCACGATACTTCAGCAACGGAAACATCCCTTTTCTCCTCCCTCTCCACTCTCCACTCTCAACTTTCCACTCTCAACTCTCCACTCTCCACTCTCAACTCCCAAAGATGTCCGCCGGGCTGGTCGCGTGCGCCTGCGCGCTCGCGCGCGGCGGCCGCGCCTCCCGCGCCCGTTCCGCCGCGCGGACGGCGAGTTTGAAGGCTTCCGCCATCTTGACCGGATCGCCGGCCGCGGCGACGGCGGTGTTGGCCAGGACCGCGTCCGCGCCGATCTCGATCGCCTCCGCCGCGTGGCTGGGCAGTCCGATGCCGGCGTCGACCACGACCGGCACGCGGCTCTGCTCGACGATGATCTCGATCATGTCGCGCGTGCGGAGGCCGCGGTTGGAGCCGATCGGCGCGCCGAGCGGCATGACCGCCGCCGCGCCGGCCTCCTCGCAGCGGCGCGCGAGGACGGGATCGGCGTTGATGTACGGCAGGACGACCATCCCCAGCTTCGCGCAGGCGCGCACGGCGGCCAGCGTCTCCACCGGGTCCGGCAGCAGGTAGCGCGCGTCGGGGTGGATCTCGATCTTCAGCCAGGTGAAGCCGGCGGCCCGGCCGATCTGCGCGATGCGCACGGCCTCGTCGGCGTTCCGCGCGCCGGACGTGTTCAGCATGACTTCGATGCGGTCGCGGTCGATCGCCCGGAGGATGTCGTCGCCGGCCGCGTCGCGTTCATGCGCGCGCGTCAGCGCGACGGTGACGAGCTCCGTCTCGCTCGCGGCGAGCGCGGCCCGCGTCTGTTCGCTCGACGCGAACTTGCCCGTGCCCAGAAAGAAACGGCTGGTGAACGATCTGTTGGCGATGACAAGCGGTTTCATAGTTCTTCTCCCAGTAAAAGCGACACGACGCAGTTCGCCTGCATCGCGGCGGCGATGACGACGCGCACGCCGACCGGCGCCAGGCCGTCGCGGACGTCGCGCGTCTGGTCGCCGACCAGAACGAGGTTGCGCCCGATCCGGCGCACGCGGATGTCGTTCGACCGGCCCCAGCCGGCGAGGCCGGCCGCGGCGACGACGGGCCGGCCGGCGGGCAGCAGCGCGTCGAGGAGCATCTTCTTCGCCTCGGCCGTGTCGAACGCCTCGATGACCGCGTCGCAGCCGGCGAACGCCGCGCGCGCCGTGTCGGGCGTCAGGCGCGCCGCGTGCAGCGTCAGGCGGAGGTCCGGCTCGATCCGGCGCAGGTTGGCCGCGAGCGCGTCGACCTTCAGCCGCCCGATCTGCCGCCGGAAGAAGAACTGGCGGTTCAGGTTCGACGCCGCCACCGTGTCGAAGTCGGCGATCGTCAGGTTCTTCACGCCCGCGCGCACGAGCAGCATGGCGGCGTTGGAGCCGAGCCCGCCCGCGCCGGCGATGCCGACGCGCGCGGACTCCAGGATGCGACGCTCGCGGTCCGTCAGAGAGGTGTTGGCGCCCATCTCAGCCTCCGGCGACGATGCGGAACACGTTGAGCACCGCGTTGGCCGCGAGCGGCGCGGCCAGGGCCCGGGCCCCGATGCGGATTTCGCCGTCGCACTCGACGACCGATTCCGGGATGTTGACGCCGCGCGCGGTCAGAAACGCCGCGAGGGTCGTCGGCTCGGTTTCGGTCTCCTGTCCCTGGTACGTGATCTTCATGATGCGGTCTCCCTCCCTCGGGCGCGTCAGTCGAAGAGCCACGTCGACAGGTAGCGCTCGCCGGTGTCGGGCAGCAGCGCGACGATCGTCCGGCCGGCGAACGCGGGGCGCTTCGCGAGTTCGAGCGCGGCCCAGAGCGCGGCGCCGGACGAGATGCCGACGAGCAGACCGTCCTTCGCCGCCGCCGCGCGCGCCGTCGCGCCCGCGTTCTCCGCCGAGACCGGAACGACCTCCGTGAGGAGCGACGTGTCGAGCACCTTCGGCACGAAGCCCGCACCGATGCCCTGGATCTTGTGCGGGCCGGGCTGCCCGCCGGAGAGGACGGGCGACGTGTCGGGTTCGACCGCGAACAGCTGCACGCCGGGATCGCGCTCCTTCAGGTACCGTCCCGCGCCGGTGATCGTGCCGCCCGTGCCGACGCCGGCGACGAACGCCGCGATGTCGCCGCCCGTGCCGTCCCAGATCTCGGGCCCCGTCGTGCGGTAGTGGACGTCGGGATTGGCGGGATTCTCGAACTGCTGGAGGATCACCGCGCCCGGCGTCGCCGCGCGCAGCTCCTCCGCCTTGGCGATCGCGCCTTTCATGCCCGCCGCGCCCGGCGTCAGCACGATCTGCGCGCCGTACGCCGCCGCGAGCCGGCGCCGCTCGACGCTCATCGTCTCGGGCATCGTGAGAATGAGACGGTAGCCCTTGACCGCGCTCACGAAGGCGAGGCCGACGCCCGTGTTGCCGCTCGTCGGCTCGATGATCGTCGCGCCGGGCTTCAGCGTGCCGTCCGCCTCGGCGGCTTCGACCATCGCGCGGGCGATGCGGTCCTTGACGCTGCCGCCGGGGTTGAAGAACTCCACCTTCGCGAGAACGCGCGCCCCGCCCGTGTTCAGTCGCCTGGAGATTTCGACGAGCGGCGTGCCGCCCACCTTGTCGAGAATCGTTTTTGCCGTGCTGCTCATGTTGACTGCTCCTTTCTTTCCTGTTGTGTTCGATCAGAACTGATACTGCGCGCTGAGGACGAGACCCGAGCCCACGCCGAGATTCTTCGTCGATCCGCGCCGGTAGAACTTGTCCTTGTCGCCCGTTTCCGCGAACGCCGCGACGAGCGTCAGCTTCTGCGTGACGAACCACGCGACGTGACCGTCCCAGTAGTCGTGGTTGCGGATGCCGTCGCCGACGTCCGCGCCCTGCTTGTACTCGAGGCCGACGGCGACGTTCTCGGCCGGCAGGACGTCGATGTTGCCGAACGCCGCGAGGCCGTAGTGGTTGTGCCCGACGACGCCGTTGACGACCTCGTCCGTGTAGGCGAGGCCCGCCGACAGGAGCACCGGCACGGGCGTTTGGGTGACGAGCTTCGAGGCGACGGCGTAGTAGTCGAAGCCGTGGTCGTCGAGCCCCAGCGCGTCCACGGTCTTGGAGTCGGTGTACTTCCACACCGCGCCGACCGCGACCGCCGGCACCCACGCCGTGTCGAAGGCGTTCTCGTCGAGGAGCCGCAGCTTCGCGCCGACGTTGTGCGTCTCGATCGACTTGTCGCCGTACTTGCGGGCGTTGATGTAGCCGTAGCCGTACGAGAGCTCGAGGCGGTTCGCGACGGTGAGCGCGGCGGATCCCGCGTACCAGTTGATGTCCGCGTCGTTCAGGTTCACGTACCACGTGCCGAACTGCGGCGCGCTGACGAAGTCGTTGAGGTTCGTCGTCGCGCCGTATTCCCACGGCAGGCCCGCCGTGTAGGCCAGGGGGTTGAAGGCGATGCCGCCCGCGCCCTGGAGGTTGTTGAGCGGCACGCCCGCGAAGAGCAGGTCGTGCGCGAGCGCGGCCAGCGCCGCGACGGTGATTCGGAGTGTCGTATTCTTCATGGTTTTGTTCCTTTCTGTTGGGTTTCTGGGTTTCGAGGATGCTGGACTTCGAGGTTTCTAGACTTCTAGGCCGCCGCGAGCGCGCGGTCGAGCGCGCCGAGAATGTCGTCGATGTGTTCGATGCCGATGGACAGGCGGATGAGCTCGGGCCGGACGCCGCCCTTGAGCAGGTCTTCGTCGGACAGCTGCGAATGGGTCGTGGACGCCGGATGGATGATGAGGCTCTTCGCGTCGCCGACGTTGGCGAGGATGGAGAAGATGTCGCCGTTCGCCGCGTCCGTCACCCGGCGCGCGGCCGCCGCGCCGCCCTTGACGCCGAAGACGACCACGCCGCCCGCGCCGTCCGGCAGGTATTTCGCCGCGAGCTCGGGCTGGGTGAGCGACGGATACCTCACCCACGCCACCTTCGGATGGCGCTGGAGCCACGTCGCGACGGCGAGGGCGTTTTCGCTGTGGCGCGCGATCCGGAGCGGCAGCGACTCGACGCCCTGCAGGAAGATCCAGGCCGCGTCCGGCGCGAGCGTCGGCCCCTGGTTGCGGATGCCGACGGTGAGCAGGCGCAGCGAGAAGGCGATCGGCCGCAGCGGCTCGGGCAGGTCGTGCGCGAACCGGAGGCCGTGATAGCCGCGGTCCGGCTCGTTGTAGAGCGCGAACTTGGGGTCGGACCAGTCGAAGTTGCCCGCGTCCACCACCACGCCGCCGATGCCCGCGCCGTGTCCGCCGATCCACTTGGAGAGCGAGTGGATGACGAGATTCGCGCCGTGCGCGATCGGGCGGAGGAGCGGCGGCGGGGTGAACGTCGCGTCCACGACGAGCGGCAGACGGTGTTTGCGCGCGAGCGCGGCGTAGCCCTCGATGTCGGCGATGTCCAGCGCGGGGTTGCCGACGGACTCGATGAAGATGAGACGCGTCCTGTCGTTGATCGCGGCCTCGACGGCGGCGAAATCGTTGACGGGCGTGAAGTTGACCTTGATGCCGACGTTCGGCAGGATCGCGTCGAACTGGGAGAAGGTGCCGCCGTAGAGGTTGGCGGCGGCCACGATCTCGTCGCCCGCGCGGGCGATGTTGGTGATCGTGAAGTAGATGGCCGCGGTGCCGCTGGCGAGCGTCTGGGCCGCCGCGCCGCCCTCGAGCGCGGCGAGGCGCGCGGCGAGGACGTCGTTCGTCGGGTTCATGAGGCGGGCGTAGATGTTGCCGAGCTCGCGCAGGGCGAAGAGGTCGGCCCCGTGCCGGGAGTCGCGGAAGTTGTAGGCGGTCGTGCGGTAGACCGGCACCGCGCGTGCGTTCGTCGCGGGGTCGCCGTGGACGGGCTGGCCGGCGTGCACCGCCAGCGTCTCGGGATGATAGGTCGTCTTGCTCATGGTCGTGTTCCTTTCCTGTCGTGTCGATCCTGTCGTGTCGACGCGGGGTATTATCGCATATTGCCGTGCCCAAAGGATAATCGGAATTTAACGCGCATCTCCATCGGAAATTCCGATGTCTTTCGCCGACGCGGGCCCCGCGGGTCCGTGCGGCTCGCCGGGCGTCGCCCCGCGCGGACGGCCGCTTGCGCGCGGCGGACGGATTATGATACAATGCGCGCCTCACCATGAAGAACCTCATCTTCCTCTATGGCGCGCCGGCGAGCGGCAAGACGACGCTCGGCCGGAAGCTGGGCGCGGCGCTCGGCGCGGCGTTCGTCGACCTCGACGCGGAGATCGTCGCGCGCGAAGGGCGGCCGATTCCCGACATCTTCGCGACGGACGGCGAGCGCGCCTTCCGCGACATCGAGGCGCGCACGCTCGCGGCCGTCATCGACGCGGCGGCGGGCCGGACCGTCGTCTCGCTCGGCGGCGGCACGCTCCTCCGGGACGCCAACCGCGCGCGGTGCGAACGCGCCGGCACGGTCTTCTGCCTCGACACGCCGGACGAGGCGGAGCTGGCGCGCCGCATCGGCTCGGCGGCGGGGAGCCGTCCCCTGGGCAACAAGGCGCGCGAGCGCGCGCCGCACTACGCCTCCTTCCCGAACCGCGTCGCCGCGAGCTTCGACCTCGACGGCTCGCTCGTCGTCGTCGGCAACGGCCTCGCGCGCGCGCTGCTGGGCGCGACGCCGTTCGTCGCCGACGGCACGGTGGCGGAACTCTACAAGGACACGCTGCCCGCGCCGCTCGCGACGATTCCCTCCGGCGAAGTCCACAAGACGCCGGCGACGGTCGCCGGCCTCTGGCATGCGTTCGCGCGCGCGGGCCTCGGCCGCCGCGATACCGTCGCCGCGGTGGGCGGCGGCGTGACGGGCGACCTGACGGGCTTCGCCGCCGCGACGTGGATGCGCGGCATCGACTGGATCAATTTCCCGACGACGCTCCTCGCGATGGTGGACGCCTCGACGGGCGGCAAGACGGGCTGCGACCTGCCCGAGGGCAAGAACCTCGCGGGCGCGTTCCATTCGCCGAAACTCGTCGTGATCGACACGGACTTCCTGAAGACGCTGCCGCCGGACGTGCTCGCCGACGGCCGCGCGGAGATGATCAAGCACGAGGCCATCGGCGGCCGCGGCCGGGAGAAGATCGCCGACAACCTGGCGGTCAAGGTCGCGCTCGTGCGCGAAGATCCCTTCGAGAAGACGGGCCGCCGCCTCCTGCTCAACTGCGGCCACACGATCGGCCACGCCGTCGAGAAGCTGTCCGGTTACGCGATTTCCCACGGTTCGGCGGTGGCGATCGGCTGCGTCGCCGAAGCGCGCCTCGCCGTCCGCTTCGGCCTCGCGCCCGCCGGCTGGCCGGACGAGTTCGCCGCGCGCTTCCGGGCGGCGGGGCTGCCGACGGAACTGCCGGAGGGCCTGACGGAAGCCGATCTCGTGCCCGTCATGCGCGGCGACAAGAAGAAGGCGGCGCTCGGCGTCGTGACGTTCGCGTTGCCGTGCGGCTGGGGCGACGTGCGCGCCGTGCGCGTGGACCTGATGGAAGGGATCCGGCCATGCTGATCGCGCCGGGACTTCGCACGGGCGCGGCAGAAGTGCCGCGGTCGAAATCGCACCTGCATCGGCTCCTGATCGCCGATTTCCTCGCGGGCGACACGCGGCGGCTCGCGGACGATCCGGCGGACGCCGCCGACATCCAGGCGACGAAGCGCTGCCTGCGCGCGCTCGCGGCGCCGGACGAGGAGGTGACGCTGGACTGCGGCGAATCGGGCTCGACGCTGCGCTTCCTCGCGCCCGTCGCGGCGGCGCTCGGGAAGAAGGCGACGTTCCGCAAGGCGGGGCGGCTCGCGGCGCGGCCGATGATCGAGTATCCCGCGCTCGCAAGCGGGCGACACGCGCTCGCGGGCGACGTCTCGTCGCAGTTCGTGACGGGGCTTCTCTTCGCGCTGCCGCTCCTGAAAGGCGATTCGCAGATCCGCTTCACCTCGCCGCTCGAATCGCGCGGCTACGTGGACCTGACGCTCGCGGTCGTGCGCGGCGCGGGCGTGACCGTGCGCGAGACGGCGGACGGCGGCTTCGACATCCCGGGCGGCCAGCGGTTTGCGCCGCAGCCGGCGGTGGCGGCGGAGCGCGACTGGTCGGGCGCGGCCTTCTGGCTCGCGGCGAACGCGATCGGCAACCGGATCGCGGTCGAGGGGCTCGATCCGGCGTCGTGCCAGCCCGACCGCGCGATCGTCGACGCGCTCGCGGCGCTCGGCGGGACGATCGACGTCGCGCAGTTCCCCGACAGTTTCCCGATTCTGACCGTCGCGGCGGCGTGCACGCCGGGGACGACGGTCTTCACCGGCATCCGCCGCCTGCGCCTCAAGGAATCGGACCGCGTGGCGGCGATGGCGGACGCGCTGACGCGCTTCGGCGTGCGCACGGAGGTCGCGGACGGGCGGTTCGCCGTCCACGGAACGGCGGGGGCGCTCGCGGGCGGCGCGTTTGCGACGTACGGCGACCACCGGATCGCGATGTCGGTCGCGATCGGCGCGACGCGCGCGGCGGGGCCGGTCGAGATCGACAACGCCGGCTGCGCCGCCAAATCGTATCCGGGCTTTTTTGAGAGCTTCGCGGCGCTGAAGCGGTTCTAGAACCCTAGAAGATTATCCTTGCCTAACAATGACACCTTATGAGATAATATCCCTCACTAGGGGAAAACTTTACTCAACCACAAGGAAAAAAGCATGAGCAAGCTAGAAACGATGACGCCGGAGCTGCGTGCATTCGTCGAGGAGTGGAAGACGAAGCCGGGCAACCTCATCATGGTCCTCCACCGCGTCCAGCAGACCTACGGCTACATCCCGCGCGAAATCGCGATCGAGATCAGCCGGCTGCTGGAAGTCCCGCTCGCCAAGATCTACGGCGTCGTGACGTTCTACAACTTCTTCCGCCTCCAGAAGGCCGGCAAGTACAACGTCCAGGTCTGCCTCGGCACCGCGTGCTACCTGCGCGGCGGCGATGACCTCATCAAGGAGTTCGAGCGCCAGCTCGGCGTCGGCCTCAACGCGACGACGAAGGACGGCCTCTTCTCCGTCGAGGCGGTGCGCTGCCTCGGCTGCTGCGGCCTCG
>DJXI01000083.1:49873-51244 GCA_002449695.1 Verrucomicrobia bacterium UBA7008
CAACGGCGAGGTGCACGGCAAGCTCGAGGCGAAGGACGTCGAGCGCATCATCAAGATCTATCGCGAGCGCGGCTGACCGCGCGCGGCAACACTCTTAAAAAAGGAATCAGAAAATGGCGAAATTGACTCTTGAGGACCTGCGCCGCATGCGCGGGGAGAAGCAGAAGGCGATGGAGATGCGCGACGCCTCCAACAAGGACGTCCAGGTGATCGTCGGCATGGGCACGTGCGGCATCGCCGCCGGCGCGAAGGACACCTTCACCGCGCTCGTCAACGCGATCAACGACAAGGGGCTGACCAACGTCCTCATCCGCCAGACCGGCTGCATGGGCCTGTGCCACTCCGAGCCGACCGTCGAGGTCGTCGTCCCCGGCATGCCCGCCGTCATCTACGGGCACGTCGACGCGGCCACCGCGAAGGACGTCGTCGAGAAGCACATCGTCGGCCACGAGCTCATCGAGGGCAAGATCCTCGACCGTCCCTCGATCGACATCGTCAAGAACGCCTAAGGCAAGGAGCTCACAATGGCATACGAATCTTATGTTCTCGTCTGCGGCGGCACGGCCTGCTGCTCCGGCGGCGGCGACGCGGTCGTCGAGGCGTTCAAGAAGGAGCTCGCCGAGCAGAACCTCGCGGAGAAGGTCCAGGTCGTCGTCACCGGCTGCCTCGGCTTCTGCGAGCAGGGCCCCATCGTCAAGATCCTCCCGCAGGGCACGTTCTATGTGCAGGTGCATGCGAAGGACGTCAAGGAGATCGTCGCGGAGCACCTGATCAAGGGCCGCGTCGTGCAGCGCCTGTGCTACGACCCCGAGCAGGCGAAGAAGCTCGTCGCCGAGGCGAACATCCCGTTCTACCAGAAGCAGTACCGCATCGTGCTCCGGAACTGCGGCGTGATCGACCCCGAGAAGATCGAGGACTACATCGCGCGCGACGGCTACAAGGCGATCGAGAAGGTGCTCTTCGAGATGACGCCCGAGCAGGTCGTCGACGAGATGCTCAAGTCGGGCCTGCGCGGCCGCGGCGGCGCGGGCTTCCCCACCGGCATGAAGTGGAAGTTCGCCCAGCAGCAGCCGAAGGGCCAGAAGTACATGGTCTGCAACGCCGACGAGGGCGACCCCGGCGCGTACATGGACCGCTCCACGCTGGAGGGCGACCCCCATTCGATCCTTGAGGCGATGACGATCGCGGGCTACGCGATCGGCGCGACGAAGGGCTTCATCTACATCCGCGCGGAATACCCGCTCGCCATCCACCGCCTGGAGGTCGCGATCGGCCAGGCGCGCGAGCTCGGGCTGCTCGGCACCGACATCCTCGGCTCCGGCTTCGACTTCGACATCGAGCTGCGCCTCGGCGCGGGCGCGTTCGTCTGCG
>DJXI01000083.1:51396-53070 GCA_002449695.1 Verrucomicrobia bacterium UBA7008
TCCCGGCCGTGAAGGGCCTCTGGGGACGCCCGACCGTCATCAACAACGTCGAGACGCTGGCGAACATCCCCGTCATCATCAACAAGGGCGCGGAGTGGTTCAGCAAGATCGGCACCGCCACCTCGAAGGGCACCAAGGTCTTCGCGCTGACGGGCAAGGTCAACAACTCCGGCCTCATCGAGGTCCCGATGGGCACGACGCTGCGCGAGATCATCTTCGACATCGGCGGCGGCATCCGCGGCGGCCACCAGTTCAAGGCGGCGCAGACGGGCGGTCCTTCGGGCGGCATCATCCCGCCGCAGTTCCTCGACACGCCCATCGACTACGAGAACCTGGCCAAGATCGGCTCGATCATGGGCTCGGGCGGCCTCATCGTCATGGACGAGACGGACTGCGTCGTCGACATCGCCAAGTTCTACCTCGACTTCACGGTCGACGAGAGCTGCGGCAAGTGCGCGCCGTGCCGCATCGGCGGGCGCAAGCTCCTGAACTACCTCAAGAAGATCACGGACGGGCGCGGCACCGAGCAGGACATCAAGGACATGGAGGCGATCTGCGACGCGATGTGCAAGGCGTCGCTCTGCGGCCTCGGCCAGACGGCGTCCAACCCCGTCAAGTCCACGCTGCGCTACTTCATGGACGAGTACATGGAGCACATCCACGACAAGAAGTGCCGCGCGGGCAAGTGCTCGAAGCTGATCCAGTACAAGATCGACCCGGCGAAGTGCAAGGGCTGCACGCTGTGCGCACGCAAGTGCCCGGCCGGCGCCATCACGGGAACGGTGAAGAACCCGCACGTGATCGACCCGGCGAAGTGCATCAAGTGCGGCCAGTGCGAGGCGTCGTGCAAGTTCGGCGCGATCAGCCACGGGTGAGAAAAGGAAAGGACTTAATGAACATGGAACAGGAAATGATCACGCTCGAGATCAACGGCCAGACCGTTGAAGTCCCGAAGGGTACCTCGATTCTCAACGCGGCGAAGGCCGCCCACATCAAGATTCCGACGCTCTGCTACCATCCCGACCTCAAGGCGGGCGCGAGCTGCGGCATCTGCGTCGTGCGCCAGCTCGTGCCGTCGCGCACCGAGCCCGGCAAGTTCGTCCCGTCGCCGAAGCTGCTGCGCGCGTGCTGCACCGAGGCGACGCCCGGCATGAAGATCCTCACCCACGATCCCGACATCGTGCAGGTGCGCAAGACCGTGCTGGAGCTGATCCTCGCGAACCACCCGTCGGACTGCCTGCAGTGCCCGCGTTCGGGCAGCTGCGAGCTCCAGTCCATCGCCGCCGACTTCGGCATCCGCGAAATTCCCTTCCCGAAGGAAGTGATCCACCGCGAGCCGGACACGTCGACGCCGTCGATCGTCCTCTATCCCGACAAGTGCATCAAGTGCGGCCGCTGCGCGGAAGTCTGCCAGAAGATGCAGAACGTCTGGGCGCTGGAGTTCATCGGCCGCGGTGAAAAGACGGTCATGGCCCCGGCCGCCGGCGTCAAGCTCGCCGAGTCGCCCTGCATCAAGTGCGGCCAGTGCTCCGCGCACTGCCCCGTCGGCGCCATCTACGAGAACGACGAGACCGCCAAGGTCTGGGCCGCGCTGCGCGACCCGGAGAAGGTCTGCCTCGTCCAGATCGCCCCGGCCGTCCGCGTCGCGCTCGGCGAGGCGTTCGGCATGAAGCC
>DJXI01000083.1:53214-68714 GCA_002449695.1 Verrucomicrobia bacterium UBA7008
ACAAGGTGTTCGACACGAACTTCTCCGCCGACGTCACGATCATGGAGGAGGGCACGGAGTTCATCAAGCGCTTCACCGAGGGCGGGACGCTGCCGCTCCTGACCAGCTGCTGCCCCGCGTGGACGGACTGGATGGAGAAGTACGCGCCCGACTTCACCGAGAACTTCTCGACCGCGAAGTCGCCGCAGCAGATGCTGTCCGCGCTCGCGAAGTCCTACTGGGCCGAGGCGAACGGCGTCGATCCTGCGAAGGTGCACGTCACCTCGATCATGCCCTGCACGGCGAAGAAGCACGAGATCGCGCGCGACGAGTACATGAACTCGACCGGCTTCCAGGATACCGACGTCGTGCTGACGACGCGCGAGCTCGCGCGGATGATCAAGGCGGCCGGCATCGACTTCGCGGCGCTCCCGGAACAGCCCGCCGACAAGCTGCTCGGCGCCTACACGGGCGCGGGCACGATCTTCGGCGTCACCGGCGGCGTGATGGAGGCGGCGCTCCGCACCGCCTACTGCCTGATCACCGGCGAGGCGCAGCCGCCCAGCATCGACTTCAAGGAGGTGCGCGGCATGGAGGGCGTCAAGACGGCCACGATCGACATCAAGGGCACGAAGGTCAACATCGCCGTCGCGCACCAGATGGGCAACGTCGAGAAGATCATCAACGAGATCCGCGAGGACCGCAGGAACGGCGTCAAGCCGCGCTACGACTTCATCGAGGTCATGGCGTGCCGCGGCGGCTGCATCGGCGGCGGCGGCCAGCCGTGCCTGGCGACCGACGAGGTCCGCGCGCAGCGCACGGCCGGCATCTACACGGACGACGAGAAGTCGGTTCTCCGCATGTCGCACCTGAACCCCGAGGTCCAGGCGCTCTACAAGGACTACCTCGGCGGCAAGACCGGCGCGCAGGGCGGCGAGAAGGCGCACCACCTTCTCCACACGAAGTACCACAAGCGCGACGTGTACGCGTTCGAGGGGTAAGCAAAAGCGCCGAGAATCAAATTCGGCACTTGACGGGCGCGTGTGATATTTGATATCATACGCGCCTGTTCCGTTTTAAGGACTTTGGCGAGATAGCTCAGTTGGTAGAGCGCAGGACTCATAAGCCTAAGGTCAAGGGTTCGATCCCCTTTCTCGCCACCACTTCACGCAGGAGTTTCACGATGAAATCGAAAGCCGTGCCGCTTGTCTTTGCCGCTCTCCTTTCCGCGCTGACCGCGGTCGACGCGTGCGGCGACGGATGGAAGCGGATGACGCCGCTGCGCGGCCGCTCCGGGCGGACCTCCGCCGTGACGACCAAGGCGAATCCCAACAGCTGCCGGATCTGCGGCGCGACGATGGGACTCAACAAGGACGTGATGCTCTGCCCCGCGCACTGGTGCTCCCGGCACGCGCTGGCGCGCCCGGACGGGAAGTGCCCGCAGTGCGAATTCGAGAAGGACGCGCGCAAGGGGAAGGCGACGTGCGTCTACTGCGGCCGCCGGGCGGCGACGATCGCGCGCGATCCCGCCGAAACGCGCGCGCGCGCCGGCGCCTCGTCCCGGACCGCGAAGGCCGCCGTCGAGGACGCGACGTACATCCGCGTCTGCGCCGACCACTTCTGCCGCACGCACGACTGCGCGCTCCAGCGCGACAGGCTGGATGAATTCTTCTGCGCCGCCTGCCGGGACGAAGAGAAGAAGGCGCGTCAGCGCGAGGCGAAGCGCGCGCGCGAGGCGCGCGCCGCCGAACAGGCGCGCCGCCGCGCGGCGAAAGCCGCCGCGTCCGAAAATCCGTAAACGCCAGTAGCGGCGGCGGCGGCGATTTGATATAATATCGGCATGCGTCCGCCACAAGAGCTGCAGGGCGCCTTCGTTGCAAGGCCGCTCGATGCGAACAAATACACCGTCGGCACGGTCACCGTCGTCGGCGGCAGCGGCCATTATCAGCAGGCGCCCGTCATCGCCGCGCTCGGCGCGCGCGCGGCCGGCGCGGGCCTCGTCCAGCTCGTCGTGCCCGACGCCTCGCGCCTCGCGGCGGGCCTGCTCGTGCCGGAGGCGACGTTCACGAAACTCATGCCGACGTGCGTGCCGCCGAAGGCCGACGTGACGGTTGTCGGCATGGGCCTCGGAACGGGCGCCTCCTCGCAGGTGCTCGTCTCGCGCCTCCTGTCGGGCAGCACGGGACGGTTCGTGCTCGACGCGGACGCGCTGACGATCCTTTCGATCTGGTACGGCAAGAACGACGGCTACGATCCCGCCGAGGGGCAGGAGCTCGTGATGACGCCGCACGAGGGCGAGGCGGCGCGGCTCCTGGGCTGGAAGCGCGAGAAGATCGCGGAGGACCGGCTCGCGGCGGCGCGCGCGATCGCGGCGCGCTACGGCGCGACGGTCGTCCTGAAGGGGCCGCGCACGCTCGTCGTGTCGGCGGACGGCGCGCGCACGTACGAGAACGCGACGGGCAATCCGTTCATGGCCCTGGGCGGCATGGGCGATCTGCTCGCGGGCGCGCTGGGCGCGCGCTGGGCGTATCTGAAGGGCGATGCGTTCACGGCGGCGGCGGCGGGCGTGTGGCTGCACGGCGCGGCGAGCGACGAGACGGTGGCGGCGCGGCGCGACCCTTCGATCGTCAACACGGCGGCGGCCATCGGCTCGCTGCGGGTGCAGCTGGACAGATGATTTATCGCGAGGAGGCGCAGACATGGTAAACTACAAGGAACTGATCGCACGGCTGGCGGAAGACGACGCGCCGCTGGGGCTCTTGACCATGCAGTCGACAAGCACGACGGGACGTCTGATGAAGGCGTTCCCCGGCCGCGTCAAGGCGCTGTTTTCCGCCGAGCACGGCTTCTACGGCACGGAGGTGGCGGGCCGGAAGACGGCGTCGAGCTGGCATCCGTCCTACAACCTGCCGATCCACTCGCTCTACGGCGAGTTCCGCAAGCCGACGCCGGAGATGCTCAGCGGCATCGGGCGGATGGTGATCGACCTCCAGGACATCGGCGTCAGGTGCTACACGTACCTCGCGACGCTCAAGAACACGCTGGAGGCGTGCGCCGAGCACAACATCCCGGTGACGGTGCTCGACCGCGAGGTGCCGATGGGCAACATCCTCGACGGCCCGATGCGCAAGCCGGAGTACGCGAGCTTCGTCGCGCCGCTGAACGTGCCGTTCTGCCACGGCATGACGCCGGGCGAAAGCGCGATCTGGATCACGAAGGCGGAGGCGCTCGACATCGACCTCGACGTCGTCAAGCTCGAGGACTGGTCGCACCGCCTGCACAACCCGTGGCCGAACTTCGTGCCGCCGAGCCCGTCGATCAAGAGCTGGGATTCGGCGGTCCTCTACCCGATGACCGTCTTCACCGAGGCGTTCCCGGCCGTCGACTGCGACCGCGACGGGCTGCTCGCGTTCCGCGTCATCGGCGCGCCGTGGATGGACGCGCGGCGGCTGATGGACGACCTCGCCTCGGGCCTCTTCACCTGCGGCGTCGAGATGCGCCCCTACCGCTACGCGCCGCTCGGCGGCCGCTACAAGGGTTTCAACCTGAACGGCATCTTCTTCACGGTCTCGCGCCCCGGCACGTACTATCCCGTCACCGCCTCGATCCTGATCCTCGTCGCGCTCATGCAGCGCCACCCGAAGCAGATGACGCTCGGCGCGCGTCCCGAATGGTTCGACAAGCTCTACGGCTCGTCGGAGGTGCGCGAGATGCTGGAGACGGCGAAGGCGAAGGACGGCGACCTGGACTTCATCTTCCAGAACTGGATGGAAGGCCAGGACGACTATCTGCGCACGAAGGTCGATCTTTATAAATGAAAGCCGCCGCTCTAGCCGCAGGCGCGCTGCTGACAGCCGCCGCCGTCCGGGCCGCCGAACCGATCGCGTTCGCGCGCTACCAGACGATCATCGACCGCCAGCCGTTCGGCCAGCCGCCGCCGGGCTTCAACCCGCAGCAGATGGCGAGCGAGGTCACGAAGGGCGGCGCGGCCGCCGCGGCGGCCGAGCTGACCGCCGAGCAGCAGGAGTTCCAGAAGGTGGTCGGCTTCAGCGTGCTCAACCTGAGCGGCGACGACTGCTGGGTCGGCATCTCCGTGCCGTCCGCCGGCGATCCCAAGGTGCCGAACCACTACTACCTGAAGGTCGGCGACACGCGCGACGGCTGGTTCGTGAAGTCCGCCGATCCGATCAGGAAGACGGCGGTCGTCGTCAAGGACGAGACGGAGATCGAGCTGACGCTGGGCACGCCGTTCAACGGCGGCGCGGGCGCGAAGGGCGCATCGGCGAAGACCGCGCGCGCGGCGGGCCCGTCGGCGCCGTCGGCGCGCAGCGGCCTGCTGACCAGACGCGCGGCCGGGGGCGGCGCGGCCGCCGCGCCGACGTCGTTCGCGGGCCGCCGGGCGCGGCGCGAGGCGGAGGAGGCGGCGCGCGCGGCCGAAGTGGCCGCCCGCGAGGCGGAGCGCGCCGCGCGCGAAGAGGAGGCGAAGGCGCGGGAGGAGGAGGAGCGCGCCGCGCGCGAGGCCGAACGCGCCGAGCAGCGCCAGCAGCTGATGGATATCCGCGAGGAGCTGCGCAAGGCGCGCGAAGAAAAGGAGAAACAGCGTGCGGCGGAGGCCGCGGACGAGACGGAGGCGGCGACGGATGAAAACGACGAGTCTTGATCTTTTCCAGCGCGAGCTGCTGGAGACGGGCGGCTACACGACCGCGCCCGAGCGCCGCGCCGCGACGCGCGCCCGGCCGGGCGCCTGGGCGACGCTGAAATTCACCTGTTCGATCTCGCGGGTCTTTCCGCTCTGCGCGCTCTACGAGCCGTTCGGCAAGCTGACGATCCGCAAGTGGGCGGAATTCTGCCTCTCGGCGGTGCAGTGCCCCGAGCGCTTCGGCATGAACGTGCAGATCGAGGGCTTTCAGCACCGCAGGGCGTACGACGGGCCGGTCATGTACCTGTGCAACCACATGTCGACGATCGAGACGATCCTCCTGCCGCCGATCCTGAGCGCGTTCGGCCCGTTCAGCTACGTCGCCAAGGCGTCGCTCGCGCACCTGCCGTTCCTCGAAAAGGCGGCGGCGCACACGGGGATGATCCCGATCGGCCGCAAGTCGCCGCGCGAGGACCTCGTCAACATGCTCAAGGTCGGCACCGAGCGCATCGGCCGCGGCGACAGCTTCCTCATCTTCCCGCAGGGCACGCGCCAGGAGGTCTTCAGCCGCAAGGTCTATTCGTCGATCGGCGCGAAGCTCGCGGAGAAGGCGGGCTGCCCCGTGGTGCCGATCGTCGTCGACACGCGCTGCCAGCTGACGCGCCGGACGGGGATGCTCGCGAAGGTCTTCAAGGACTTCGGGCCGCTCGACACCTCGAAGGACATCCGCGTCGCGGCCGGTCCCGTCATTCCGACGGGGAAGGCGAAGGCGCTGCACGAGGCGGCCTTCGACTGGATGGCGACCAAGCTGGAGTCGTGGGGCCTGCCCACGGAGAGGTGACGCGGATGAAGATCGTCGATTGCGACTATTTCGTCGTGGGCTCGGGGATGGCGGGCCTGATGAGCGCGATGCACCTGGCGAGCTACGGCCGCGTCGTGCTCGTGACCAAGGAGCGGCTCCAGGACTGCAATACCAACTTTGCGCAGGGCGGCATCTGCTGCGTGATGGACCCGGCCGACAGCTTCGACAAACACGCGCGCGACACGATGATCGCGGGCGCGTGGCTCGGCCGCACCAAGGTCGTGCACGAGATCTGCGAGCACGCGCCCGAGGGCATCCAGGACCTGATCGACTGCGGCGTGAAGTTCGCGAAGAAGCCCGACGGCGGCTGGGACCTGACGCGCGAGGGCGGCCACAGCGCGCGGCGCATCTTCCACGCGGGCGACATCACGGGCGAGAAGTGCGAGGCCGCGATGGTGCGCCGGCTGAAGAAGTCGGGCGTGGACTTCCGCGAGCACACGATCGTCATCGACCTCGTCATGGCGCGGCGCATCGGCCTCGCGGGCGAGAACCGCTGCCTCGGCGCGTACGTGCTCGACAAGGCGACGGGCGAGATCTACGCCATCCGTTCGCCGAACACGATCCTCGCGACGGGCGGCTGCGGCAAGGTCTACCTCTACACGTGCAACCCCGACACCGCGACGGGCGACGGCATCGCGCTCGCGTGGCGCGCGGGCGCGAAGATCGAGAACATGGAGTTCATCCAGTTCCACCCGACGTGCCTCTACCACCCGCAGGCCAAACGCTTCCTCATCTCCGAGGCCGTGCGCGGCGAGGGCGCGGTCCTCGTCGACAAGCGCGGCCGCCCCTTCATGAAGAAGTACGATCCGCGCGGGTCGCTCGCGCCGCGCGACATCGTGGCGCGGTCGATCGACTCCGAGATGAAGCGCACGGGCGACGACTGCATGTACCTCGACATCCGGCAGAAGGGCCGGACGTACCTGATGGCGCGCTTCCCCAACATCTACGCGAAGTGCCTGTCGTTCGGCATCGACATGGCGAAGGACTTGATTCCGATCGTCCCGGCCGCGCACTACACGTGCGGCGGCATCCAGGCGACGACGGCGGGCGAGACGAGCATCAAGGGGCTGTCGGCCGTCGGCGAGTGCGCGTCGACGGGGCTGCACGGCGCGAACCGGCTTGCCTCCAATTCGCTCATGGAGGCGCTCGTCTGCGCGCGGCTGACGGCGGCGCGGCTGGGGCCGCACCCGGAGCGGTTCGCCGCGAAGCCCGCCATCCCCGCGTGGCGCATCGGCAACGCGGTGCCGCCCGACGAGGCGGTGCTCGTCTCGCACATGTGGGACGAGATCCGCCGCCTGATGTGGGACTATGTGGGCATCGTGCGCACCAACAAGCGGCTCGCGCGCGCCGCGCACCGCATCCGCACGCTGCGCAAGGAGATCCGCGACTACTACTTCCGCTATCTCGTCACGCCCGACACGCTGGAGCTCCGGAACCTCGCGGTCTGCGCCGAGCTGATTGTCAAGAGCGCCCAGAAGCGCCGCGAATCGCGCGGGCTGCACTACACGCTGGACTATCCGCGCCAGGCGGCGCGCGTGCGCCAGACCGTCCTTCCCGGCTACCGTTACTGAATTATGAACGACAACATTCTCGAAGTCAAGAATCTCAAGGTCTATTTCCCGATCAAGAAGGGCGTGTTCGGACTCACCGTCGGCCACGTCAAGGCGGTGGACGACGTCTCGTTCGAGCTCCGGCGCGGCGAGACGCTCGGCATCGTCGGCGAATCGGGCTGCGGCAAGTCCACGACCGCGCGCGCGATCCTCCTCCTGAACAAGCCGTGCGGCGGCTCGATCACGGTGGACGGCGTCGACATCACGAAGATCGGCGGCCGGGAGATGATGGCGTACCGCCGCAAGGTGCAGGTCGTCTTCCAGGATCCGCAGGCGTCGCTCAATCCGCGCCACACGGTGCGCGAGATCCTGACCGAGGGGATGATCTACCACGGGCTGTGCACGCCGGCCGAGTCGCGCGCGAAGGCGGCGGAGCTGCTGGCGGCGGTGGGGCTCCCGGGCAACATCCTCGACCGCTATCCGCACGAATTCTCGGGCGGCCAGCGCCAGCGCCTGTGCATCGCGCGCGCGATCGCGCTCAGGCCCGAGCTCCTCATCTGCGACGAGGCGGTGTCGGCGCTCGACCTCACGATCCGCGCGCAGGTGCTCGACCTCCTCGCCGATCTCAAGAAGAAGCTGGGCCTGTCGATGCTCTTCATCACGCACGATCTCGGCGTCGTCCAGCACATCGCCGACCGCATCATCGTGATGAACCGCGGCCGGATCGTCGAGCGCGGCACGTGCGAGGAGGTGCTGAAGCACCCGAAGGAAGAGTACACGAAGCGGCTCATGGCGGCGGTGCCGATCATCGGCAAGCCCCTCGCCTGATCCGGCGGAAAGGTTCGACGGCGCATGCAACTGACACCGGTCATCTTCGGCACGAGCTGCCTCGGCAATCTCTACAAGGTCGTGCCCTTCGAGACGAAGGTCGCGATCGCCGCCGAATGGTTCAAGGCGTTCGCGCGCCCCGTCATCGACTCGGCGGGGAAGTACGGCGCGGGCCTGTCGCTCGCGTGCATCGGCCAGGCGCTGCGCGCGCTCGGCAAGTGGCCGGGCGACCTCGCGATCTCGGTCAAGCTCGGCTGGCGTCGCTCGCGCCGCCTCGCGCCGGGCGAGGAGCCGACGTTCGAGCCGGGCGCGTGGGCGGGGCTCGAATGGGACGCCGTGCAGGACATCTCCTACGACGGCATCCGGCGCTGCTACGCCGAGGCGGAGGAGCTGCTGGGCGGCTACCCGATCGACCTCGTGAGCGTGCACGATCCCGATGAATATCTCGCCGCGAAGGGCGCGTCGGCGCAGGACGACATCCTCGGCGCGTACGCGGCGCTCGGCGAGCTGAAGGCGCGCGGCGCGGTGAAGGGCGTCGGCATCGGCGCGAAGGACGGCCGCGTGATCGAGCGGCTGTGGCGCGCGGGCGTGACGTTCGACTGGGCGATGTTCGCGTGCGCGCCGACGCTGCTCGCGCATCCGCCGGAGCTTCTGGACTTCGTGCGCGAGCTGAAGGCGGCGGGCGTGACGCTGATCGATTCGGCGGTGTTCAACGGCGGCTTCCTGACGGGCGGCGACATGATCGACTACCGCCGCGCCGATCCGGTGAAGGACGCGGCGGCGTTCGCCTTCCGCGACCGCTACCTCGCGCTCTGCCGCGCGCACGGCCTTGATCCCGCCGCGCCGGCCGTGGAGTACGCCTACCGCCTCGGGTTCGACGCGGTCGCGCTCAACACGTCCTCGCCGCGCCGCATCCTCCAGAACGCCGCCTACGCGACGGCGCGCGCCGGCGACGCCTTCTGGCAGGAGCTGGACGCGGCGTCCGCCGGCGTCCGGACGTAACCCGAACGGGTCATTGAAGACGCGCGCGCCGTGTGATAAACTGACGGCATGAACAACCTGCAGATGAAATCGGCGCTGGCGGCCCTCGTCGCGGCCTGCGCATTCGCGGCGGGCGCGGGCGCGCTGGACCGCGCCACGATCAAGGGCGTGACGGACCGGGATCCGTGTTCGTACAAGGTGGGCGAGAAGATCGTGTTCACGTTTTCGCTCGACGGGGCCCCGGCGGACGCGGCGGCGCTCGACGGGCTTCAGCTGAAATGGTCGCGGCGCGGCGACGACGGCGTGCGCGACGACGGCGCGATGCCCCTGCGCCGCGACGGGATGACGGTCGTCACGTCGCTCGGGCGTCCCGGCTTCCTGCATCTGGAGGCGTGGGTCGTCGATGCGGCCGGCGAGAAGGTGAAGCGCGGCGAGAAGGCGCCGGTCAGCTGCACCGGACGCGAGGAGATCGCGTTCACCGGCGGCGCGGGCGCGGAGCTGGACAGGCTGACGCCGGGCGTTCCCGAGCCGGCGGACTTCAACGCGCGCTGGAAGGCCGCGCTGAAGCGGCTTTTCCGCACCAAGCCGGTCAACCGCAAGACGATCGGCGGGTTCGTGCGCGAGGCGGGCGAGGGGCTGGACTTCATCTGCCTCGAAGTGGAGGTGCCGAGCTACGGGCCGGGCTGGACCGACTGCTGGGCGACCGGATACCTCACGATGCCGAAGAACGCGCAGCCGGGCTCGCTCAAGGCCCGCGTGTCGTTCGACGGCTACGGCATCTATCCGCAGTCGCGCCCGTGGGGCGCCGATCCCGGGTGGATCGATCTCCACGTCAACGCGCACGGCATCCGTCCGCTCACGCTTTCCGGCGACGCGTTCGCGGCCTTCACCCGCGACGTCATCGAGGCGCGCGGCAGCGGGTACGGGTTCAACGACGCGGACAACGCGGATTTCGAGAAGGCGTATTTCTTCGGCATGGCGATGCGCGCGGTTTCGGCGACGACGTTCCTGCACGAATTCGCGAAGACACGCCCCGAGTGGGACGGCCGGACGCTGGTGACGACGGGCGGCAGCCAGGGCGGGCTCCAGGCGACGTGGGCGGCGGCGTTCGTGAAGGGCGTCAGCGGTCTGCGGATCCACGTGCCGTG
The DNA here is from genome assembly GCA_002449695.1 of Verrucomicrobia bacterium UBA7008. Lineage (GTDB taxonomy): Bacteria > Verrucomicrobiota > Kiritimatiellia > RFP12 > UBA1067 > UBA1067. The sequence goes on from DJXI01000083.1 coordinate 63,202, forward strand.
GTGCTGCGACCTGGGCGGGATCGACGCGGGGCGGCTGGGCGGCTGGCGGCCGCGCCGGACGGAGGCGCTCGGCTACTTCGATCCCGTCAACGTCGCCCGGCGGCTGCGGCCGCATCAGAAGAAGGAGATCTTCCGCTCCGCGCTGGGCGACTACATCGCGCCGCCGTCCACGCACGCCGTGCTCTACAACGCGATGCGCGGCGACAAGACGATCGAGTTCCGCCAGGGCGGCGACCACTACGACGATCCGAAGGCCTATTCGCAGAACCAGACATTCGCCGCGCCGCAATTATGATATACTATACCCGCTATGAAACTTTCTGGAACCATTACGGCGATGGTCACCCCGTTCGCGACGGACGGTTCGGTCGACTACGGCCGGCTCGCGGCCATCGTGGCCGAGCAGATCGCCGGCGGCGTCGAGGGCATCTGCGCGGTCGGCACGAGCGGCGAGTCGCCCACGCTCACGCATGACGAGCACCACAGGGTCATCGAGAAGACGATCGAGTTCGCGGCCGGGAAGGTCGCGATCGTCGCCGGCACGGGCGCCAACTCGACGGCCGAGGCGGTGTCGCTCACGAAGGCGGCGATCGCGATGGGCGGCGCGGACGCCTGCCTCCAGGTCACGCCCTACTACAACAAGCCGAACGCGGAAGGGCTCTACCGCCACTTCATGACGGTCGCCGACCTGGGGCTGCCCGTCATCCTCTACAACGTGCCGGGCCGCGCGGGCAAGGAAATTCCGCTCCCGGTCGTCGCGCGCCTCGCGCGGCACCCGAACATCGTCGCCATCAAGGAGGCCGCCGGCTCGGTCGACCGCGTCAGCGCCATCCGCAACCTCGTGCCGGGCTTCACGGTCCTGTCGGGCGACGATTCGCTCGCGCTGCCGATGATCGCGGTGGGCGCGTCGGGCGTCATCAGCGTGGCGTCGAACGTCATTCCGCGCGAGATGGGCGACATGGTGCGCGCCGCGCTCGCGGGCGACTTCGCGACGGCGCGCGCCGCGCACGCGAAATATTACGAGCTGTTCCGCGACCTCTTCATCGACACCAACCCGGTGATGGTCAAGGAGGCGCTGGCGCTCCAGGGGAAGATCGCGCGCGCGTTCCGCCTGCCCCTGTGCGAAACGACGGACGCGAACCTCGCGCAGCTGCGCGCCACCATGGAAAAGACAGGACTTCTCTGACATGCAGGTATTCAATTCGCTCACGCGGCGCAACGAGGAGCTGACGCCGCTCGCCGACAACACGATCCGCCTCTACACCTGCGGTCCGACGGTCTACAACTTCGCGCACATCGGCAACTTCCGCGCCTACACGTTCGAGGACGTCCTGCGGCGCGTGATCAAGTTCAACGGCATGAAGATCAAGCAGGTGATGAACCTGACCGACGTCGACGACAAGACGATCAAGGGCGCGAACGCGGCGGGCGTGGCGCTCACCGACTACACGAAGACGTACAAGGACGCGTTCTTCGCGGATCTGAAGGCGCTCAACATCGAGCCGGCGGAGGTCTATCCCGCCGCGACCGACCACATCCCCGAGATGATCGCGCTCGTCCAGACGCTCGTCGACAAGGGCATCGCCTACCAGAGCGAGGACGGCAGCGTCTACTTCAACGTCCGCAAGTTCCCGGGCTACGGCAGGCTCGCGCACATCGACTTCGACAACCAGCGCACGGGCGCGCGCTGCCGCGGCGACGAGTACGACAAGGAGAACGTCGGCGACTTCGCGCTCTGGAAGGCGTGGGAGCCGTCGGACGGCCCCGTCGGCTGGGATTCGCCGTGGGGCCGGGGCCGCCCCGGCTGGCACATCGAGTGCTCGGCCATGTCGATGAAGTACCTCGGGCCAACGTTCGACCTGCACACGGGCGGCATCGACAACCTCTTCCCGCACCACGAGAACGAGATCGCCCAGGCGGAGGCCGCCACCGGCCAGCCGTTCGTCAAGACGTGGATGCACTGCGCGCACCTGCGCGTCAACGGCGAGAAGATGTCCAAGAGCCTCGGCAACTTCTACACGCTGCGCGACCTCCTGGACAAGGGCTGGACGGGCCGCGAGATCCGCTACGTGCTCATCAACGCGCACTACCGCTCGGGCCTCAACTTCGCGTTCTCCGCGCTTGAGGACGCGCGCAAGGCGCTCGCCCGCGTGGACGCGGCCGTGGAGAAGGCGACGCCGGGCGCGGCACCCGACTGGGCGCGGGAGCACCTCGACGACTTCATCAAGGCCGTGAACGACGATCTGGGCCTTCCGAACGCCTTCGCCGCGCTCTTCGCGCTCGTGCGCGACACGAACGCGCACGGCGGCGGGCCGGTGCTCGACGTTTTCAAGCGGATGGACGAGGTCCTCGGCGTCATCTTCTTCGGCAGGGCCGAGAAGGCCGCGATCCCCGCCGACATCCAGCAGCTGCTGGACGCGCGCGCGGCGGCGCGGGCGGCGAAGAACTGGGCGGAGTCGGACCGGCTGCGCGGCGAAATCGCCGCGCGCGGCTGGACGGTCAAGGACTCCAGGGACGGCCAGACGTGCACGAAGGCGTGAGCGCGGCCGCGCCGGTCGTCCGCGCCGACGACGCGGGGCTCGCGGCCGCCGCGGCCGTTCTGAACGCGGGCGGCGTGGCGGTCATTCCGACGGATACGGTCTACGGCCTCGCGGCGCGGCCCGACCGCCCGGCCGCCGTCGAACGGCTCTACACGATCAAGGGACGCGCCGCGAAGAAGCCGATCGCGCTCCTCGTCGCGGACGGCGCGGCGGCGGCCGCGTTCATCGGCGCGCGCGCGGCGGACGTGGGCGCGCGCCACTGGCCGGGGGCGCTGACGGTCGTGGCGCAGGGCGAGGGCGTGCGCGTGCCCGACCACGCCTGGACGCGGCGGCTCATCGCCGCGTGCGGCGGGGCGCTGCGCGTGACGAGCGCGAACCTGTCGGGCCGGCGGCCGGCGACGGACGCCCCGGCGGCGCTCGCCGACGTGGGGCTGACGGCCGATCTCGTGGCGGATGACGGCGTTTCGCCGGGCGGAGTCGCCTCGACGGTCGTGCGCGTGGACGCGGACGGGGCGCTGGAGATTCTGCGGCAGGGAACGGTGAGGGTATGAGACCGATTGGCGATGAAGAGAAATCCGCGGCGACGACGCTCTCCGACATGGAGATCTTCGTCTTTCCCGAGCTGATGTTTTCGCTCGTGCTCGCGAACATCCTCTCGCCGCGCCTGTGGCGGTGGCGCGAGCTGGAGTGGTTCGCGGGCATCCGCGAGATGCGCCCGAAGAAGCGGCTGCAGCGTCTGCGGCAGCACATCATGGACAACTACACCTTCAACCTCGACCTGGACACGTGGGGCCTGACGAAGCAGGCGGTCGAGCTGAAGCGGTTTGCGCCGTTCCTGTCGCCCGAGGAGATCGCCGCCTCGAACGCGCTCTTCGGCTATCAGGGCGACGCCTACTACTACGACATCGACATCCGCCGCCATTTCGGGCTCGACAAGTACACGTCGGACACGATCCCCTACTGGAAGACCGAGACGATCGAGGCGATGGACGCGTTCCGCCACAAGGACGGCCACACGGTCGGCGCGGGCGAGTGCGTGTCGCTCGCGGGGCTCTACGCGGCGGCGGCGTTCGTCGTCTGCGGGCTGCCGCTCGAATCGATCTTCCTGATGGCGACGCCGCTGCACAGCCAGAACTTCCTCGACGTGGACGAGGGGATCCTGACGAACAACCGCCGCCTCGTCACGCGCACGATGTGGGCGAACGGCACGGTCATTTCGCAGCAGGCGCGGCGCGCGCTGGAGCACGAGCGCGTCACCATCGTCTCGCACGCGACGGGCTACATCCACCTGCTCTATCCCGAGGCGACGATCGCGCGCACCGTGTACGATGCGTTTTCGGCGAAGCTGCGCACGTTCCTGACGCCGCCCGCCGAGGCGCCCGATCAGCGGCTCGTCGTGCCGCGCCTTCCGGATGCCGCGCGCGTCGCGTTCGTGCCGGGCGGCGAGCCGCTCGGCCTGACGCCCGAGATGGACTACGCCGAGATCGCCGACCGCCTGCGCGCGCTGCGGGCGACGAACCGCGCGGCCGCGCTCGCGCCGTACGCGGGGCACGAGCTGGGCGAGACCGAGGCGGGGCCGTTCGTGAAGGCGGCGCTGGAGCGCTGCCCGGTGTCGAAGGTCGCCACGCTGGAGGCGATCGCCGCGCTCCCGAACGAATCAATCTACGACGGCACGAGCCGGTGCGCGTCGCCGGACGAGGTGTGGAACTTCGGGCGCGGAGACGGGTTCGAAAAGTGCCTTCTGGCGGCGAACGCGCTCAACGTGGCGTCGGGCGAGATCGCGGTCGCGGGCGGCGAAGCGGCGCTCGTCGCGGCGGACGGCCGGGAAATCTGCCGCTTCCCGGCCGTCAAGCGCCCGCTTCTTGATGTCACAGGCTTGAAGAGCCTGTGACGCAGGACGGCCGCCCGCCCATCCCGTCCTGCGTCTCAAGCCCGGCCATCCCGTCCTGCGTCTCAAGCCCAGCCTTCCCATCCTGCGTCTCAAGCCCTTCAGGCTTGAGACACTTCAGGCTTGAGACAAAATATGATATACTTCAATCGCTATGCTCCTCCCTCCACACCCCAGTCGCCATTACCGCTACCACGGGTATGACTATCGCCGCGGGGCGTCGCTCTTCCTGACCTTTGCCCTGAAGACGCGCCGCCCGCTGCTGGGACGTGTGGAGGGCGAAGCCGTGGTTCATTCCGCCGCCGGGCAGGCCGTCGCGGCGACGATCGCGCGCGAGGCGAAGCGGCCGGGCGGCCCGGTCCTTCACGGCTTTGTGGTGATGCCGGATCATGTTCATGCGCGGGTGTATGTGCGGCCAGGCGCGCCGGAGCCGCTGCGTCAGGTCGGCCAGTTTGTCGCCAATGTGAAGCGCTGGTCGGCCTATCATGCGGCCCGGCTGGGGATTGAACTTGTCTGGCAGGAGAGTTTTCACGACCGGCTGTGCCTGTCGCGGGAAATCATCGAGCGGGTGGAAAAGTATATCGCCAACAATCCGCTCAAATGGTCGCTGATGCATGGCGACAAGGCGCTGATGCGGGTGGAGGAGCCGCTGGAGGCCGCCTGCCTGCCGCTGGATGAATGGTGGTCGGGTGTCGGCAACAAGGCGCTGCTCGGCGGCAGGATGATGGCGCTGCGGCTGTCGCGGAAAATCCCGTCGGGCGAAATTGCCGCCGTTGTCGCGCGCTGCATCGCGGAGGTGCAGAAGGGCTTTGTGCCGATTTCAACATTCATTTCGCCGGCGGAGCGCGCGCTGGCCGAGGCGCTGCTGCGCACGGACGCGCCGATGATTCGCGTCGTGCCCGATGCGCTGGAGCGCGTCTATCGGCCGAAGGGCGACGAGCCGCGGCTGTTCGCGCAGGGGCGGCTCCTGCTGCTGTCGCGCCCGTCGCTCGCCGTCCGTCGGCTGGCCGCCTGGCAGGGGCTGAATGAGGCGATTGCCGGGATGGCGCAGGTGGCGCGGTATGTCACAGGCTTGAAGAGCCTGT
>DJXI01000083.1:68870-123154 GCA_002449695.1 Verrucomicrobia bacterium UBA7008
CAAGCCCGGCCATCCCGTCCTGCGTCTCAAGCCCGGCCATCCCATCCTGCGTCTCAAGCCCGTCAGGCCATCCTGCGTCTCAAGCCCGGCCATCCCGTCCTGCGTCTCAAGCCCTTCAGGCCGTCCTGCGTCTCAAGCCCTTCAGGCTTGAGACACTTCAGGCTTGAGACACCCCCTTGACCGATCGGGTGATTGTGTGGTAAAATACGTACTGTAAGCTTGTAGAAGGTGCATCGAAAATGACTGTTTGCAGATCCCTGAAAGTCAAGGAGAACGGTGCGAAAACGCGCGGTTCATCCTTTCCTTTTTCGGTGGCGCTGCCGGAGAACGGCGCACCCATCGGCTTCACGCGCAAGGGCCGGAGATGATCTGAACCATTTTGGGAAACCAAAGTAAACAAACAACAAGGAAACAAAATGAAAACAAAAAGAACAAGATGGTGGCTGAAATCTGCCGCGCTATTGTGTGCGACGGTCTTCGGCCTGACAGCGTTCGGCGGTATCCACGAGTGGACTCCAGTCGAAGGTGGCACAACCTATTGGGATGACGAGGCCAACTGGGCGATTGGCTCGGAAGATTGGACTGATTACCGTATCGGCAACAATGGCGCGCAAATAACGTTCCGGTCGGCCGTTTCGGCGGACGACGTCGATGCGGTGCTGGTCTATAACGGCGAGCATACGCTTGTTGCCGAAGACGCTTCGTTCGGCTTGAGCAAGCCGAACGCACCCTTGAATTTCGAGGCTCCTTGGTGGTATACCGGCAATCCCGTCCTCAATATCACGAGCGGCACCTATCAGTTCGGCAGCATCAACCTCGCCTCGAATGCCGATTATGGCGGTTCGGCCACGCTGAACCTCAACGGCGGCACTCTGACGGCTTCGGATGTGACCGTAGGCGCTGATTGCACGATTGTTCTCAATGGCGGTACGCTTTCTGCCACAACGGTCGGCGGCGCCGGCACGCTCGCAATCGGCGCGAACGGCGGCACGTTCGCGAACGCCGAGGCGGCCACGATTTCATCTGCCATCACCGGCTCCGGCACGCTGACGAAGACTGGCGCGGGAGACCTCACAATCTCCGGTGACGTCACCGGCTTCACGGGCAAGATTGCCGTCGCCGCCGAGGCGGGGTATGTAACCATCACCGCGCTCGGTGTGACGGTCAACGAAGGCGAAGAATTCCAGTTTGGCGCGTATTACTGGACTGGCGCCGGCACGAAGACGACTACCGTCGACCCGGATTCCGGTGACGAAGTGCAGACGGTTGCCAACACCGACGTCTGGGCCAACCTTGACAACTGGCTCGTCAACGGAAAGGTCCCGACCGCACTTCCCACCGCCACCTCCACCGTCATCATCCCCGCTGGCGACGGCTCCGCGCTGACCATCAAGTGCGCTGGTGCGAGCGACTATACGGGCTACCTCACAATCAATCGCAATGTCGAGTTCGTTCGTGAGAGCAATGCGCAATATAAGGGTATCACGCTTACGCAGGTCAACGGCACGGGCACATTGAAAATTTCCGGCAACATCCGCGGAAGCGGTGCCATATATGATCAGGACTACTTCAACATTTATCCGTCGACAGAATCGACATTCGAGATCAACTGCGCTCTCGACACGCATGGGCGCATCAGACTCGAGCGCGTTCGCGAGTCATCCACCAGCAAATGGTCCAAGGTCTTGAATGTCAAAGGTGCATTGACTGGCGATGGCCGCATAGTCTGCGACGATGATACAAACTCCGTCCAGGGTATGAATTTCAGTGGCGACACATCGGCCTTTGCAGGAACCTACGAAGGTGCCTCCCGCGCCGGTTGGACTCGTGACGCCACCAAGTTCAGTGGCGATGCCCGTGGCAGCGCGGCGGCTTCCTGGACGTTTGGTCGCTGGGAGGGCAACGCAAGCCAAGCGGGCTATACCCCGTTCTTGGTGAACAATGTCACCTATCAGTTTGGCCAGCTCACGGCTCCTCTCATGCACTTCTGGCGCGGATACACGGGCAGCAACACGACCGGCGCGACTATTGAAGTCGGTGCGCTTGCGGACAAAACTTCTACGGTTGTCGGCTCGCTCAGCCCCAACGGCAACACGCTCCGCAAGGTCGGCGCGACATCCACGCTCAAGTATACGAACAGCGGAACCATCGGCGGTACGGTTGAAGCGTACGAAGGCACGACTGTAATCGAGGGCACGGCGACTGGCTTTACGCTCAAGTTCTCCGGTCCTGACGCCACCATCAAGATTGCACGCTCCACCACGACCGAAACCACGGTTGAACCTGAAGAAGAAGGTGGCGAGGCTACTACAACGACCACGACGACTGCAAACATCCCCGCCACGTTCGTCCCCGGCTTCACTGATGCTCTCGCCGGTTGCCAGTATGAAGTGGCTCAGGAAACGGTTGACAACGTCACTTACGATGTCTACACCGTCCTCAAGGACGTCGCTACGGATAGCGCCGGTACGACATACGACAGCGTTGCTCTCGCACTCGCGGCAATCGCGGCCGACGAGACAGGCACCCTGACGAAGGCCATCACACTCGCCAAGAGCACGACCGAGGCTGTCACGCTACCGCTCGGCTACTCGCTCGCCCTGAACGGCAAAACAGTCGGTTCCGTAGCCGGAGCTGCCGGCGTCGGCGTCGCCTACGATGAAGCGACAGACACCTGGACGACGGTCGACAACACCGCCGCTATATGGAAGGGTGATGCCGCCGGTGCGAACTGGGCCGACGCCGCCAACTGGTCGACGGGCTATGTGCCGGACGAATCGACGGCCGTCACGTTCAACTACAGCGCACTCGTCTATCTTTCCGAATACGCCGGTCCTACGCACAAGTGCGCCACGCTCAAACTCAAAGACGGCGTTACTGTCGAGTTCGCTCCTACCGGACGCAACCAGAACCTTTATCCTCGCATCGCGGTCTATGGCGAGAACGTCTGGGGCGATGCCACGCTCAAGCTCTATCGCTGCGGCCTATACAACGCTCATGGCAGCGCGATTAAGATCTTTCCGAATGTAATGTTCGAGAACCAGGGCATCGGCTATGATAGCTATGTGGAGAACGGTTCGTTCACGTTCGCGCGCAGAGTTTCAGGTACGGGCATGTTCGTTTGCTACAATGCATGTCAGTTCAACGCCGGTATCACGGTCGAGGGAGACAGCCTCGTCGATTGCCGTGTCACGCCCACGTTCGCAGAGAATGCGACGCTCGTCGGCGACGGCACGCTTGTCTGCACCGGCAGCATGCCCGGCACTCGTCTCGCCGAAGCGCTCAAGAACGGCGAAAACTGGACAGGGACGTTCAAACTCGTCAACACCACGCACAAGTCAGTCACGTGGCTTGACAACCTCGGCAATGCGAACTCCACCGTTTCGTTCGACAATGTGACCACCTACCTTTATACCTCTGCGGGAATAGGCGGCAGCCACGGCGTTGGCACGATGAATATCGCGGCCGGCGGCCTGAAAATCAACGGCAGCTATTCCAGCGGCAACTTCGTGTTCCCCGCCAAGCTGACTGGCACGGGCACGTTTACCGTCGGCATCGCCGGAAACAACAACAAGAACGTCCAGTTCACGGGCGACTGCTCGGAGTTCGCCGGCACGATCGCCTGGGCGAACGACACGGTCAACACTCGCGTTGTAATCGGCGATGATACTACCGCCGCCTTCACGGCCGGCACGGTTGTCGTCAACGCTGGCAAGACGCTTGGCGCGGCTACGGTGAACGGTACGCTCGAAGGGGCTGGCGCGGTCGCTTTCACGAGCATCGCTCCCACGACCCCGACGTACGGCGAAAGCTGGACGGGTTCGATTGTTCTGCCTGTCACAAACATCAGCGCCAAGACGTCCCTCGCGCTGCCCACGCTCTCCACGGCGAACGGCACGATTGTCGTCAAGGGCATCACGCGAGCAACCAATCAGGACAGACTCTACCTCGGCACGGGCGCGTCCTGCACGGTTGCGGGCACGACGCAGCTCGACGGCGAACTGCATGTCACGGACGGCAGCTCGAACGCCACCTATACGTGGAACAAGATCACCGGCACCGGCAATGCCTTGCTTACAGCCGAGGGCGGCTCGGCGGCTGACATCACCCACGCCATCACGACGCTCGACAATTACTCCGGCACGATCACCGTCGGCAAGAACGTTACGCTCACGATCGGCACGATCAACCTCGCGTCCGCGCCGAGCGCCGGCGACTGCCTTGTCAAGACGGCGATATCCGGCACTGGCGCCTCAATCTCGGCTGCCAACGCGAAGGTCGCTGTGAACGGTGAAGAAATCACCAAACCCGAGACCCTCCTCCTGAAGAGCGACGGCATCTATTATGGCACGGCCACTTCCACCGCATACGACGGCGGCGACGGCTCGACCTTCACGATCGATGCCTCTGTTGCAGCGGTCATGACGACGTATCTGCCCGAAGGCGCGACGCTGGCCTCTACGGTCGAAGGCAAAACCTTCACCTATGCCCAGGCGTATGCGCTCGGCCTCGTCAGCGTCGAGAATGACACTCTCGTAGTCGACGACCTCACCGCTACAATCGCGATCGTCGATGGCAAGGTAGTCGTCTCGCTCGGCTCCACGCCGGTGTCTGTCTACACCGTGACCTGCAACGTGTATGAAAACACGAGCCTCACGGACACCTGGTCTGAAACGCCCGCCCATACGTATGTGGTCGGCAGCGAGACGGAAGCGGCCGGATTCACGCCCGCATCCGACGCGGCCGGTTTCTACAAGGTCGGCGTGACGATCGGCAACAAGCAGCTCGTCTCCGAGGAAGTCGAAGAAGGCACCGGCGCCTGAGCGCGCGCGACCTGACAGCGCCCGAATCGCGAAAGCGAGAGGGAGGGAGGCGGCCAGCGCGCCGCTCCCGGAGAGCGCGGGCGGGGGAGACCCCGCCCGCGCTCGTTGATCTGCGCGCGTGAACACGCATGTTTGTGATTGCGGGGTCTGTCCCCGCCTAATCGGGCCGCGTGCGACATTTCCCCCCTTGCGCGGGAGGGGCAAATAATGATATACTATTCGCCAATTTCCTAAAGAAGAAAGAAAAGTACCATGAAGAAAGACATCCATCCCGCTTACGGCGACGCCACGATCACCTGCGCGTGCGGCAACGTCATCCACACCCGTTCCACCAAGAAGGCGATGACGGTCAACACCTGCGCGGCGTGCCACCCCTACTTCACCGGCCAGAAGACGATGGTCGACACCGAAGGCCGCGTCGATTCGTTCAAGAAGCGCTACGCGAAGTTCGCGAAGTAAGCTTGCTCGACGAAAAACAGATCGAGGCAAAGCTGGGTCGCTTGGCCGCCGTGGAAACGGAGCTGAGCGACCCTTCGGTTTTGGCCGACCGCAAGCGCTACCGCGCCGTGCTCGCGGAGTATTCGGCGCTCAAGAAGCTCGACTACGTCTGGACCGCCTATCAGCTGGAGGAGGCGAGCGAAAAGGACGTGAGCGCGGCGCTGCTGCCGCCCGATCCGCTCGAAGGCCGCAACGCGGTCATGGAAATCCGCGCCGGCACGGGCGGCGAGGAGGCGGCGCTCTTCGCGGGCGACCTCTTCCGCATGTACAGCCGCTACGCCGAGACGCGCGGCTGGAAGATTTCGGTCATGAACGCCAACGCGACGTCGCTCGAAGGCTACAAGGAGGTCGTCTTCACCGTCGTCGGCGAAGGCGCGTACGGGCGGCTCCGGTTCGAGTCGGGCGGCCACCGCGTCCAGCGCGTGCCCGTCACCGAGGCGCAGGGGCGCATCCACACGTCGGCCGCGACGGTCGTCGTCTTCCCCGAGGCGGACGAGGAGGACGAGCTCGAAATCCCCGAAAAGGACATCCGCATCGACCTCTTCTGCGCGGGCGGCGCGGGCGGCCAGCACGTCAACAAGACGGAATCGGCCGTGCGCATGACGCACCTGCCGACGGGCCTTGTCGCCGTCTGCCAGGACGAGCGCAGCCAGCAGCGCAACCGCGAGAAGTGCTTTGCGACGCTGAAGGCGCGCATTCTCGACTTTCGGCGGCGCGAGGAGGAGGCGAAGCTCGGCGCGGACCGCCTGACGCTGCGCGGCAGCGGCGACCGTTCGGAGCGCATCCGCACCTACAACTTCCCGCAGAACCGGATGACCGACCACCGCATCAACCTGACCCTGTATTCGCTCGACCGCATCATCGACGGCGAGCTCGATCCGCTTCTCGACCCGCTCGTCTCCCACGACATCGACGAGCGCCTCGCCCGCGCCCTCGCCTGAAAAACCCGTGCCGGGGGGCATGCACAAGGGGCGCGGTTTTTGCTATAATATTCGCCCTATGACGATACTCGGTGAACCTCTTTTTGCCAAGGATGCCAACGGACGGCTCAAGAGCCGCGTCGGCACCATCTTCTTCAAGACCCCCGGTCTGGTCACGACGGGAGCCTTCCACGCGATGCAGCGGATGGAGTGGATCGAACACGTCAACAAGCTGCGCGGCGCCGAGGGCATTCCGCCGATGACCGAAGCCGAGGAGGACGCGGAGCTGGAGCAGTCGGTCGACCTCATCTTCACCGACCATCAGGTCCTGATCCGTCCCGACCCGAACCACGTCGATCTCGCGGTCAAGGCCGACGAGGAGCTGCAGAAGCTCGTCTCGAAGCGCAACATCCGCTATCTGAACACGCACTCCGCGAAGGTCCGCAACGCGCTCCGGGCGCGCGGCGAGAACTGGCGGATGGCGCGCCAGCCGATCTCGCAGGACGACATCAAGCAGATCATCGAATCCTCGCGCGTCGCCATCCTCGGCGAGCCGACGTTCTACTACTACAACAGCGCCTCGGGCACGCGCTACGCGACGGTTGCCGGTTCGGAGATGGCGACGGAGCTCGATCCGGCCGCCTTCCGCGCCCAGCTCAAGGAGGCGCAGGTCCTGTTCGCGCGCCGCAACCGCCTCGGCAACCCCGAGCTCGACCTCTTCCCGGTGACGACGCCCATCGAGATCAAGCAGAAGTTCAAGGCGCTCGAGATCGACAGCCTGAACGACCGGGAGCTGTGCGCCGCGGTGCACGCGATCGACGCCGAATGGCGCATGTCGATCCCGCCGGAGCTGCGCGTCGAATCGCTCGACAACTACGACTGGCGCATGGCGATGGCCGAGACGATCACGCGCGGCCCGAACGAGACGGCGGCGGGCGCGGGCGAGCTGATCCAGGGCATCAGCCCCGAGTTCTACCGCCAGATCGAATGGCTGCCGGGCGCGCGCGTCGTCGACAACGGCGAGGTCATCTTCGATTCGATCTGGGAGGAGTACAACCGCACGCGCGACCCCGCGCTCGCCGAGATCTGCGACCTGCGCGTGAAGAACATCATCTTCGCGCTCACGCGCTTCTTCGCGGACCTCGAATACATCAACATCGGGCGCATCACGCGCTCGCTCGCCCGCGACAGCGAGGGCCGGCCGCGCCGCCGCAACGTCTACATCTGCCAGTGCAAGAGCAAGCGCAAGCCGCTCGCGGCGATCTACATGCTCACGTTCCAGAAGTGGGGCATCGCCGAGCACCTCGACGAGGGCAAGGATCTGCTGCGCTCGATCATCGAGGCGAACGAGTACGCCGACTACATCATGGACCGCCGCCTCATGTGCCAGCAGCTCGGCATGAACCTGCCGCACCGCGTCGCGCCGGGCAGCTTCACCGAGAAGTACTACGGCCGCAACCAGTACAACGGCACGACCGTGCGCGCCTACTACTACCTGCGCTCCTACGTGAACGGCACGGCGTCGGACAAGATTCCGCTGTCGAAGTACCGCAACCCCGCGTTCGCGCTCAAGTTCGCGGAGCTGATGGGCGAGGCGGCGGCGCTCGACCTCGTCGTCGGGCGGCGCACGGCCGAGAAGGAGAACCTGTTCGACAAGTACTACGAGGTCATCCAGATCGGCTCCGACGGCCTGCCGGTGCGCCTCGTCGTCACCGACCATTCGGGCAGCTTCGCCAGCTACCAGCACGCGCTGGAGGATTCGGTCGCGCCGTACGCGAACGTCGTGCGCCGCCGCGCGCCGTACCTGACGGACGTGCAGGCGTTCGCCGACGCCTACGTCGGCGCGTTCGAGCGCAAGCTCGCCGAGACGCAGCAGAAGTACCGCGCGCGCCGCCGGGCGTTCGACGAGCTCTTCGTGCACCGGCCCTACGATGTCGGCGGCTCGGGCGCGTACCGCTGGGCGAAGACGCTGGAGCGGCTCGACCATTGCGATCCGGCGCTGATCGCCGAGCGCCTCCGCCGCGCCATCAACGCCTAGCGCGCCATGTGGAAGTACGTCGGCCAGCGGCTTCTTGAGGTGGTGCCCACCACCTTCGGCATCCTGCTCCTGACGTTCCTTCTCTTCAACGTGGTCGGCGGCTCGCCGGCCGTGACGATCCTCGGCAAGAACGCGACCGCCGAATCCATCGCCGCGTTCAACCACCGCTACGGCTACGACAAGCCGCTCGTCATCGGCGCGGCGGGCCATCCGTTCGACAGCCAGTTCTTCAACTTCGTCAAGGGCGTCGCGAAGGGCGACCTCGGCTATTCGACGGAGCTGAACGAGCCGGTCGCCGACATCCTCGCGCGCGGCGTGGGGCCGAGCCTGTCGCTGACGGTGCCGATTCTCGTCGGCGGCACGATTGTCGCCCTGATGCTCGCGCTCGTCTCGGCGGCGGCGCGCGGCGGCTGGGCGGACCGGACGATTCTCGTCCTGTCGACGGTGCTCATGAGCGTCAACTACGTCGTGTGGGTGCTCGCGGGGCAGTTCCTCCTTTCGTACAAGGCGGGGCTCTTCCCCGTCTGGGGCTATTCGTCGCCGTTCCACCTCGTGCTGCCCGTTCTGATCGGCATCGTCAGCTCGCTCGGCATGGACATCCGCTTCTTCCGCACGGCGATCCTCGACGAGCTCTACAAGCCGTACGTGCTGACCGCGCGCGCGAAGGGGCTGTCGCGTCCCGTCATCATGGTGCGCCACGTCCTGCGGAACGCGCTCATCCCGATCGTCACGTACGTCTCGCTTTCGATCCCGTACCTCTTCACGGGCTCGCTCCTTCTCGAAAGCTTCTTCGGCATTCCGGGGCTCGGCTCGGTCTCGATCAACGCCATCCATTCGTCGGACATGGCGGTCGTGCGCGCGGTCGTCGTGCTGGGCGCGCTCCTCTACCAGTTCGTCAACCTCGTCACCGATCTCCTCTACGCCGCGCTCGACCCGCGCGTCCGCCTCGCGAAATGAAGGTGGCGTTGACAGGGGACGTGGCGCTCGATCTGATGGCGCCCTACTTCCGCGAGGCGGGCTTCGAGGTCTACGTCCCGGCCGGCTTCGGCACGTGGCGGCAGGAGCTGATCGACCCCGCGTCCGCGCTCCACCGCTTCCAGCCCGACCTCGTCTTCGACGTGACCGCGCACGACGCGGCGCTCGCCGCCGAAGTGCCGGGCTTCTTCGACGAACGCCTGCGGCAGCTCGCGTCCATGCCGTATTCGCTCGACGGCATCCGCGCGCTCGTCGACGAATGTCGCTGGGCCGCGCGGCGTTCGCCGCGCAAGGTGCTGGCGGTGGATGCGGACAATACGCTCTGGCGCGGCATCCTCTCCGAAGACGGCAAGGACGCGCTGGAGCCGTTCCGCGCTTTTCAGGAAGGGCTTCTGCAGCTGCGCGCCGACGGCGTGCTGCTCGTGCTCCTCTCCAAGAACGATCCCGTCTTCCCGTTCCTGCGCGCGGACATGCCGCTTCAGGACGGCGACTTCGCCTCGCTCCGGATCAACTGGGCGCCGAAGGCCGGCAACCTCGTCGAGGCGTGCCGCGACCTGAACCTCGGCGTCGAGTCGGTCGTCTTTCTCGACGACAATCCCTACGAGCGCGCGCAGATGGCCGTGCACCTGCCGGCGGTCGCCGTCGCGCCGTGGGACGGCGGCACGCCGGGCCCCGCGCTCCTGCGCCGCCTGAAGGAATATTTCTTCTTCGACGCGGGCCGGACGGCGGAAGACCGGCTGCGCGCGGCGAACTACGCGGCGGCCGCCGCCGCGACGGAACTGAGAAAACAGTACGCGTCGGTCGGCGACTATCTGGCGGACCTTGAGCTGAAGGTGCAGCCGGCGCGCGCGACGGAGGCGGACCTGGACCGCCTCGTGCAGATGGCGGGCAAGACGAACCAGTTCAACGCCACGACGATCCGCCGCGACCGCGGCAGTTTTGCCGCGCTCCTCGCCGACGCGACGAAGCGCGTCGACGTCTTCCGCACGTGGGACCGGTTCGGCGCGCAGGGGATCGTCTGCTACACGGTGGTCGACTGCGCGGCGCGGCGCATCACCGATTTCGTCATGAGCTGCCGCGCGATGGGGCGGACGCTGGAGCAGTTCGTCTATGCGTACATCACCGACGCGCTCGGCTGTGCGCCGCCGGTCGACTGCGTCGCGACGGCGAAGAACGCGCCCGTCCGCGCCTTCCTCGCGTCGGGGATGAAGGGGAAGAGCTACTATGCGCGTGTGGATTGAAAATCCGTTCGATGCGCTGCCGCCGGAGGGCGGGCGGCCGCTCCGCTTCTGGCTGATGGCGGCGGCGTTCGCGCGCGCCGGGCACGAGGTCATCTACTGGACGAGCGACTTCAACCATATCACGAAGCGGAAGCGGGTCTTCGTGCGCGCAGGGGAGGAGGACTCGCGCGGAGACGCGGAGGCGCGGAGGGAGGATGTGCCGTTCGCGGTCGAGCTGATCCCGACGAAGCCGTATGCAAAAAACGTGAGCCTCGCGCGCGTGCGGAGCCACCGCGCGTACGCGGCGGCATGGGAACGGCGCGCGCGCGCCGTGGCGGCGGCCGGCGGCGCGCCCGACGTGATCATCGTGTCGACGCCGCCGCTCGCGACCGGCGCGGTGGCGATCCGCCTCGCGCGGTCGTTCGGCGCGAAACTGGTCGTGGACGTGATGGACGACTGGCCGGGCACGTTCTACCGGCTCCTGCCGCGCGGCGCGCAGGGACTGGGGCGGCTCCTCTTCGCGCCGATGCATCGCGCGGCGCGGCGACTCTACCGCGCGGCCGATCTGATCACGACCGTCGCTGCGCGCTATGAGGAACTTGTGCGCGCGTGCGGCGCGACCGCGCCCGTGAAGCGCTTCTATCACGGGATTCAGCTCGGGAGGCTGGAACGCTCGCGCGTGCGAGCTAATCTAGAACACTCGCTGACGCGAGCTAATCTAGACAAGCTAGATCTTCTCGAACAATCCAAGCGTCAAGCGACGGCGAACGTGCGGCTTGTCTATATCGGCAACCTCGGGCGCACGTACGATCTGGCGACGATCCTTGCGGCGATGGACGCGCTGCCGCCCGAGGTGACGCTCGACATCGCGGGCAACGGCGCGCAGTTCGCCGACCTGCAGCGATGCGCGAATGCGCGCATCCGCGTCCACGGCGTGCTGGACCGCCAATCGCTCGCGTCGCTTCTCGCGCGGTGCGACGTGGGGCTCGTGCCGATGGCGGAAGACAGCTGCGTCGGCATCCCGTACAAGTTCGGCGACTACGCGGCGGCGGGGCTCGCGATCGCCTCGACGCTCGGCGGCGAAAGCGGCCGTCTGCTCGCCCGGTACGGCGCGGGCTTCGCGTACCGCGGCGGCGACGCGGCGTCGCTGGCCGCGCTCGTGCGGCGGCTCCTCGCCGAACCGCCGACGCTCGCGCGCGCACAGGCGGCGGCGCGGCGGATGGCGGAGGACGAATTTGACGCGGACACGATCTACGCCGCCTACGTCGCGGCGGTGGAGGGCCTCGGACGATGAACGCGTTTGACGAACATTTCATGCGCATGGCGCTCCGCGAGGCCGAGAAGGCGGCGGCGGACGGCGAGGTGCCGACGGGCTGCGTGATCGTGGAGCCGGCCGTGATCGAGCCGGCGCACGACGGCCACCGCGCCGTCTACGACCCGAACCCGTCCGTGGCGCGCATCCTCGGGCGCGGGCACAACCAGACGGAAGGGCTGTCGGACGCGACGGCGCACGCGGAGATGCTGGCGCTCTCGGCGGCGTTCGCGGCGAAGGGGAACTGGCGGCTCGCGGGTGCGCGGCTCTACGTGACGAAGGAGCCGTGCCCGATGTGCGCGGGCGGCATCGTGCTCGCGCGGCTCGACACGGTTGTCTGGGGCGTGAGCGACCCGAAGCGCGGCGGCGGCACGACGTTCGGCATTTTCGACCATCCCGGCATCAACCACCATCCCGCGCTCGTCACGGGCGTGCTGGAGGCCGAATCGCGCGCGATTCTTCAGGAATTCTTCCGTTCGCGCCGCAAATAGTTAGTTGCGGCTAAAAGAAATCTTAAGAAAATCTTAAGACAATCTTAAGATAAAATTAAGATTTCTTTTTCCGTTTTTTGCCATACTGTTCGCGTCTTGCGGAACAAGACGGAAAGGACGGACGGATGGTGGCGAAATGCTATGGCGGCGCGGTGAACGGGGTCGAATCCCGGACGGTGGAGATCGAGGTCTTCTCTCGCGAAGGAACTAGTTCGTTCGCGATAGTCGGCCTGCCGGATCAAGCGGTAAGAGAGGCAAAGGTATTTCAGATCACGTTGAAAACATTGCCGAAAACGAACATTGGAGTCTCCAATAAAGTATCCAATTCAAGTTCTCTACCGAGGTTTTACAGGGGGTTGCGCGGAACTGTATGATTTAGCCCCAAACGACTGTATCTAACCGTATCTTAGCCGAAAGAGTATCAGAAGATACATTCCCAAATTTTCCTCCTATACAAAGGCGCGACAAATATCGTACAATATGGAAGATGAGAAAAACCGTCAACCTACAATAGCGAAACAGAAAGGATGGAAAGATGAGTACAGACACACAAACACCCAAGCCACGGCGTTACCGCCCACGGGGAGCCGGAACACTGGTGAAGGAAAAGTCAGGGTTGTTCATAGCGAAGTGGGCGTATCAAGGTAAGATGATGAGCCGTACCACACAGTGCTATGAACAGGAAAAGAACGGACGTGAGAAGGCACTAAAGAAGCTGGACGAGTTCGTAAGGCCGTATCTGGAGTCCTCCAAGATCGGTGTGATAGAGAACCTTGCCGCACGGGTGAGGACAATAAAGGCCGAGGGAGAAACGTTGGAGGCACTGGAGGAAGAACAACGCCGGATCAAGTTGGCTGACCTGTACGACGCCTTCTTCGACAACGTGAACGCCGGAACCGTTACGGAGTCAACTAAGGGAATTTACAGGGCTACGATAAACCGCTTCCAGAGGTGGATGGATGAACACTACAAACGGGTGATATTCATAGACGAGGTGACGTACCCAATGGCGTCGGAGTTTTTGACAGCCACCTTCAAGGAGCTTTCGGTCAACACGTATAACGCTCGTCTGGGTCTTATGACTCATATGTTCAATATACTCATTTCCAAGAACAACGTATGGACGAAGTTCAGGCGTCACCAGAACACGACGAAGTTCCCCAGACGTGCCTTGACCAAGGATGAGTTGAAGAAGTTGCTGGTGTACGCTGAGGGTCTGCCGTTTGACCGTCGTATGCTGATCTACATTGGCATATACACAGGTATGAGGTTGAGCGACTGTTGTTTGCTGGAGTGGAAGGACGTACACATGGACAGGGGCTATATCACACGTCTGCCCCTAAAGACCAAGAGACACAACAGGCCGCTGTTCGTACCCATACACCCGACGCTCCGTAAAGTGTTGGAGGAAGCCTATGCAAGACACTCCCATCACGACGGGTACGTGTCTGAGTGGAACGCCAGTTCGTACTTGAAGAACCACATTGGAGAGGTTGTGGCAGACGTGTTTGTACAGTGTGGTATCAAGTCCTCTAACGATGACTACTTCGGGTTCCACCTGCTCCGTCATACATTTGTGTCCATCTGCGCCAACTCAGGCGTTCCCTTGGCTGTGGTGAGAAACATAATAGGACACAGTTCCGAAGACGTTACGGCACACTACTACCACATGGATCAGGCAGTTTGTATGGAGGCGGTAATGAAACTCTGTGTGAGTCCGTAATGCCCTAAAGCCGTAACCAGTTTTTCGGTTCTTTCAACCCTTTCGTTCGACCCGTGGAAGAGACATCCACGGGTTCTTTTTTTGATTTTAAGATTTCGCCGACTTCAAAAATGTTCACTTATTGCCGAGAACGGTTCTGAGGTCGGGAACATTTCGGAGCTGAAAAATTTTTTTAAGATTTTTCCTTGTTTCTTTCCGCGAGACTGTCCTACAATTTTGTGTCATAAGAGAGGTAATTTATTCAAAAACAACTCAAAAGAAGGAGATATGAAAATGACAGTCAGCGAGCTAAAAGAGTTCCTTGAAGACCTTGACGACGGAATGGAGGTCAAACTGGCCCTCCAGCCGAACTACCCGATGAGGGGAGCCATTCGGAACCTGTGTGTTCAACACGCAAGCAACGACGAGGATGAAGTCCTGTGGATTGCCTGTTCCGACAACCTTGGATATGACGTGCCGCATGACGCTTGGGACGAGACGGAAATCTTCCCAGACTCCGACGAGGACGAAGACTAACGATTTTGGACGTTACCTGTAACTCAGGGGCGTCTGGAAAACCAAACAACACAAACAACACAACAGAAAGGAAAACCAAGATGAAGACAGAAACCAAGACCAACGCCACCAACGCCACGGCCCTCAAGACCACGGCTCCCAAGACCGGGACGGGTACTGCTGGAACGACTGGAACGGCTGGTACGACCACAAACACGACCACGACCCAGAAGAAGCCGTACACGCGAAACACGCGCCTGTACTTCCTCTACTGCCCGGGCAAGGGTTTTATGTTGAAGAACCCCAAAGGTGCGCCCACGTTCGGCGTAGACGGGGAACTGGTGCGTTATACGGACATCCGGCAGGCCAAGTTCGCAAGGGACTTCTTTGTTGACACTGTGCGGCTGGTTGACACCCTCGACGTATTGACCAAGGCTAACTGAGGGACAGAAGGAGGTAAACGTTATGACACGCGAAGAGGCTATGTCAATGCCAAAGGCCAAACTGCTGTCCATCATCAAGGAGGACTACACGGCCCACTTCCCCATGCTTGAACGTGTGGAACTGGTGTACAGTTCTGGCGAACGTTCCGCTGTCGGAAACCCTGAGTGCCTTGGAGTGGTCAAGAAGGCCCTCCTTGGAGAGCTTGACCGTCAACTGGCAGAGGTGGAGGGCAAGTAGACATGGCGCGGGAAGATGAACGAGTCTCAACCACGTTCATGATGGACTTCGCCATCGCGGACAGGTTTGGTGTCAAAGGCGTCAAGGACACGTACAAGAGGGCCTTCGACGGCTGGAAGGGAAACTACAAATACTTCACGGAGCTGGTGATGGTGCTGAACCACCGTTGCTGGATGTGGAACGAGAAGGACAACACCCTGATGGAGCTGTACCGAGACCTGTACTATAAGGCACGTGACTACGCACTCGACAACTTCAAGGGAGAGGAACTAAAGTTCTTCTTGGAGGTGACGGACTGATGCGGGAGTTCACAACAATGTTTCTGCAACTGGTTGACGCCGGACGCCTTAACGCCCGTGAGGTGCTGGGGAACGTGGTCGCCAACTATATGTCAGAGGATGACGTGAAGGACTTTTGTATTCGTGAGTACGAGGGGTACTTTCCCACGGACGAAGACAATGAGTAACGGAGTAACAGGCTAACAGGTTTGTTGCAACAATGGCGGAGACCATAATGGGGCGGATGAAGACATACGGCAACGTTCACAGCAAAGTGAAGCACCTTTCCCCCAATACCTCCCGACTGACCCCCGTAAGGGGTCTTATTTGTTTAACCCACACAACCCAAACAACCCACACACAGGAGAAAACTATGTCAGTGATCGAAATGCAGACGATGACAGTTATTGTCCACAACCTTCCGCGAATAGCCAACGCCCTTGAACGGATAGCGAAGGCTCTGGAGAAGAACCAGCCGGAGAACAAGAAAACAGCCGACACCAACGGGGAACAGGGGGACGCCAATGAGTAAGCCAATTCCCACTTCCCTACACAAGAAGAACAGGTACGCGCCGACCTACGATGACAGGCGTTGCGAGCATACCGTCAATGGGGTCATAGAGCGGTTTGACGTTGAGTGCGGCACGAAGCGTTGTCGGGAGTGGTTTGAAGCTTCCTTCTTCTCTGTCTTCGGGGCCAACGTTAGCCAGAACGAGTGCCGCTGTTTCATACATGGTACACCCCAAACCCTGCTCGTCGGGGATGACATTCATACATGGACTTGTCTAAGGTGCGAACCCAGAAGGAACGGTGCCTTGATGGTCAAGGGCGTGTTGGTGGATGTCTGTAAGGGGCCGAACGGGTACTTTCTGCCCGACGCCAAGGTGGATGACGGACGGGCAGAGGGTGACGTCTCAGGCTACGTGGACGGAACCGAGCTACTGGTCAACAACTAACGTAATCAACAAGGAGGAAATCAAATGAAAGAGGCGATCCTGAACAACATATACGGTCACCTGTACCGTACATACGACAGGCTGCATGAGAAGGTTGACACTGACGGAAGCACTATATGGGTTGACATTGGTGGGAAGACATACGCTGTCACCGTAGCGGAGTGTGAGAAGGAGGTGGACACCAGACAGTTCAGTTGCACCTATACGGAGAACAACGTCTGTATTGAATGTGATCTGGTTTCTGCGGGTGACGTCTCCAACTGGTTCAAGGATTCGTTCCGACACCATACAGGGAAAGAGCCTACGGAGAGTGAGGTCGGTTCGTTCCAGTTGGGAATACCCGTGATCGTCACCCTTGGGAACCTGTGCTGTGAATGGTGCGGCAGGTACGCCAAGGAAGGAGGAGCCAATGTTTAGGGCTGAGTATTCCATTGAAGGCGACGGCGGAGCTGAAACCACGGAAACCACGTACAGGGAGTTCGGTGACAAGGACGAAGCTCTGGACTGGCTGGTTGGCAAGTTGTTCAACGAGCTTGGAGACGGCGACGGTGAGAACGGGGGACGGGGAAGCCTCAGAAACTGTGAGAACGACATTCGAGCGGTATTGGGAGACTTCAGGCCGTACTTCTACGCTGATACCGTCTGGCGGCTGTACGGACTAAGGCTAGCGAACGTCCATCCCGTCTTTATGGGTCTTCCCCGTAACCGCTACGACTACGAGGGGGGAATGGTTTTGTACGCGACGAGGGCGGAGGTCTTCTACAGGGTTGTGTTCGGAACGGGGGACAACCTGTTGGCGGAGGATCGGAGAGAGGGTTACGACGACTACCTGATGCTTGACTCCTACGGGCTGATGTCCGGCGTACCTGTTTCAAGTGTCTTTGACCAGTTTAGGGCAGGGGTTGAGATCGAGGATGTTGAGGGGCTTGTCGAGCTTGACGGTTCCCAGATGTTGGTGCGGCGGGGCGAGTACGGGACAGGTGACATTCGGGCCTACTTGGAAAACGCGCTGGACATGATCGGGTACTCGGCCCAGAACCGGGACGAACTGTACTGCGACCTACTTTACGTGACGGAGGTGTGACATGAGAAAAGGCAACATTGTAAAGCGGATTCCAAGTGCCTGTGGATTAACCCTGCCTACGGTCATTCCTTGGGAGTGGGGTGAGTTGCACCTTGTGGGGAAGCAGAAGGACGATATGCGCTATTACCTGTACAGGCGCGAGGCGGTTCAAGGCAAATGGTGTGTGTTGCGTCTTGTGGACAAAAAGGTTATCTGCACCTGTCAGACGCTTCACGGAGGCTACGAAGTCTGCGCTGAGCTGAACGCTCTTGCAAGTGGCCTGATGGGGAGTGTGTGTCACAAAACAATTTGATATAATATACATACTTGCCTACGCTTGGCTTCAGCGGATGAAAAAACGTGGGCAACAATAAAAAAGGATTTAAAGATGAACAAAGTAGGCTATGTGACTCGCTTCGGAGAGTGCTTGGAGGGGGACTCCCTTGACCGCCTTGCGGAGCTTAAAGATGGGTCTGTCAATCTTGTGATGACTTCACCTCCTTTTGCTTTGCTAAGACAAAAGAGCTATGGGAACCTTGAACAAACAGAATATGTTGACTGGTTGATAAAGTTTGCTAAACTGGTGTATGCTAAATTGTCAGACGATGGTAGTTTTGTCCTTGATTTGGGTGGTGCATATAATAGAGGAGAACCAACATACTGCTTGTATCAGTTTCGCGTTCTCATAAGGTTTTGTGATGAAGTTGGGTTCCGTTTGGCACAACCGTTTTATTGGCATAATCCGTCTGCGCTACCCTCCCCAATTGAATGGGTGAACAAACGTAAGTTAAGGGCAAAAAACAGTGTAAATACTGTGTGGTGGTTTTCAAAGACGAGTCACCCCAAAGCCAACGTGACAAAAGTATTGGCACCATACTCAAACAGGATGAAACAACTGATAGCCAATCCAGACGACTTTGTTAAAGAAGAAGGAGTAGCAAGGCCATCAGGCCATGTAATGGGGAAGGCATCGTGGACTAAGAATAACGGTGGAGCAATACCTCCTAATCTGCTACAGTTTGCAAACAGCGAAAGTAACAGTCAGTACTTGCGTCTATGTAAAGAGTTGAAGATGAAAGGTCATCCAGCTCGTTTTCCGTCTTTGCTCCCAGAGTTCTTTATCAAGTTCCTTACGGAAGAGGGCGATTTGGTTGTAGATATATTTGGCGGCAGTAATACGACAGGTTGGTGTGCAGAGACACTTCAACGTCGTTGGAAATCATTTGAAATAGATCGTGAGTATGTAGCCACATCAACGTTCAGATTTCTGAGTGATTCTAAAGGTGCCAAGTCAGCGTTTGACGCAATAATGGCAGGCAAATACATAACATTGTCAGCAGACACGTTGCCTCTTTAAGACAAGTTTATACTATCAGGATCAATGGGGTGTTCCTTGTTATATGGGAACACCCTTGTTCCATTGTTACGAACGAATTTAACAGGTATTTTGGGGTTGTTAAGATGTGGCTTGCCGTTTGCAAGCTGCTCTTCCCAATGCTTGAACATTGGTTCAAGTTGGCAAGGCTTCATCACGTAAATCTCTTTAAGGGTTATGTCTTCATAGATAGCAAACGACCACGGAACTTTTCGGTACTTGGCAATTATATCATGGTTCGTGTGATGGTTGGTTGAGAATCCCTGAGTGAGAAGAATGTTGATTGATTTCATTTCCCACTCAGTGCCAGAGGGTGAAATGCTGTCGTTTCCTTCTCGCCCTGGCAGAAGATCCATGTTGAGGTAGATTAGTTGCTGCATAACTTTAAGACCGTTATCTTGCAACATATCTTCAATGCCATATTCCTTCGCCATGTTTGAAAGATCTGTAAGATTACCCCATAGGGATTCAAGTCGCTTAATCCGCTTACGGTGATTTGGTGAGAGAAACTTATCCATAAGCATATCGTCCTTTCATTGGGTTTTCAAATGAGCATTATATCATTTTGTTGTCTTCTTGTATAGGTCATGCTGATATGGACACCTTCAGGAGAACTCGCAAACCTCAACAGCGACAACACGATATTTGATATAATACTCAATGATGCGTTATAAGCTTTTAGTTCTGTCGCTGGTGCTGTCCTTTGTCGTGGGTGCTAAAGACCTCACGGGGAAGGTCGTTCGTGTTGCAGACGGGGACACGATTACGGTCTTGGACGGATCGAACACACAACACAAAGTCCGTCTCAACAAGATCGACGCGCCGGAGTCGGGACAGGCTTTCGGGAACGTCTCCAAGAAGCACCTGTCATCAATGGTGGCCGGAAAGGAAGTCAAGGTCGCTTGGGAAAAGACTGACAAGTACGGTCGGGTTCTTGGTGATGTTACCTGTTGTTCAACGAACGTCAACTTGCAGATGGTAAAGGACGGTCTCGCTTGGCATTTCAAGTTCTACGACAAGACTCCTGAGTATGCGGAAGCAGAAAAGACGGCGAGAGAAAAGAAGCTGGGGCTGTGGGCTGATCCGAACCCTGTTGAACCGTATCAATTTAGAAAGAGCAAGAAAGAGAAGAGGAGAACGGTGAATAATTGAAAGGTGTTAGGAAGGAGTGTGAATAACGTAAACCGTACGGCTAAAGGATGGGGCGTGAAGTTGTCAGCATTGACAACTTCGGGCACGAGTTTTTTGTGTTTGACAAGTTCGTGACAAGTTGCAAAGAGGGTTGAATTGTTATAATGCGACCGACCACACATGGAGGAGCATTGACATGGACAAACAAAAGAGAGTTGCGGCAATTTTGGGTGCGGCTGTAGGGTCGCTTGCCCTGTTCTACATTTGCTCTATATGGGTGTTGCCCCTTAAGAACTTTGTGCCGAGTGTTGAGGCCCAGCTTATAGCGCAGAGGATCATCACGCCGCTGTTGTTTGTCTCTCTTGGTGTGTTGGTGGTTTCGTGTGAGTATTTCCGTCGCGTCCGTCTCCAGTCTGGAACCAAGACAGGTATTCTCGTCAGGGTGCTTAGGGTTGTCGTTCTTGTCGTTCTTCCAGTTGTCATTGTCATCTGCACGTTGAACACGCCATTTTGGAGCTATCCGTCTCCAACTGGCTGGGACAGACCGAGATTTATCTACGGGTGGCCCCTGCCTTGGAAGGGAGAACCGGGAATGATGGGGTTGTACAAAATCTGCCCGTTCCTCAACCTGTTCTTCTGGACGTTTTACTTGATGGTGATAGTTGGCTACAGGCGGATCAAGAACTACCTCATCATGCTTGGGGTCATGTTGGTTCTGTTTGGCCTGTATGCGAAGTTCGTTGGTATTAATACCGTCTACCGAGGTCGTGTAACGAAGAGTGTAGATAGTCAATGTGTTCCAAACAATCAGCAGTCCAAACAGCAGTCTCCATTTGACGCAATGACTGAGGAGGATAAGGTTTACTACGCCCACACGTTCACGACTATAGGAACGGTTCCCTTTGGAAAGAGCTGGCCCGAAAACCTGTATAAGATTCTTTCAGCCGGACATGACACTGGTAATGCTGACAAGGTTATGTTCAACGCGCCGGAGGTCTTCAAGCAAAATGAGTCGTTCTCAGAATGGCTACGGGTGAAGTCCGTTATCATTGACACGAAGACCAGAAGCGTTGTCGGGACGAAAGGTAGCGCGGGGCCTTTCAAAGACGTAGAGGCTGTAAATGCCTATCTCAACTCCGATGTCAGGCCCGACCTCAACAGTCAGGTTTTCATCATCAAGAACGAGACCAAAGACGCCAACAGGGAAATGAGGTTTGTTTGTGAATCCAAGTACGGGACAAACTACGTCCTTCAAATCAAGTTCCGCGAGGAGTCTCCGACGTCTTTCTGGCTTGACGTTGACACCTTTTTGAAACAGTAACAGCAAGGGCATTATGCTATGGAGAATGACTTTTACAGCGAAACCCTCTCTCGGCTCGATAGACTTGCTTCCGAAATTGATGTTGTGGATGGTGGATCACATGATTTCACCAACACGGCTAAAACATTGGGAGTCGTAGACAAAGTTAATGTTAAAGAGCTACGCACAGACTACGGGAAATTAAAAGAACTAAAAGACTTTGATGAATCAGTGTTTGCATCATGGAGGGTCGCTGACCTCCCCGTAATGCTTGCGGCAGGTGTTCTGGGGGCTTTCTCCTCAGCGGCATTAAAAGATTTTTTTGCAGAACTGCATGACAAGTGGGGTTCAAAAAGTGCTGTTAATGCTGCGGGTGAGGATGTTTGGGGGCACGGTGGACAAGAGATAGACAGGGTGCCGGGAAGCAACCGAGCTGGCGGCTGGGGGCATCGTTGGAAGTTTGGTCATGATCTTTTTAATCCGTTTGATCTAACAAAGCCTACCAATCCGTTAGACCCAACAAGTACGCCATGGAATCAGTATGTGGAAATGGCCAAGGCGTCAGGAACTGTTTTGCCCCCTTGGTTGAAGGCGGTATATTACTGGTTGTCCCATCTTCTCCAAGACACATTTTCATCAGAGGGTTTGCCGATTCCTGGGCACTCTCTTTTCCGAGGTTTGTTTGACCCTGCAAAGCATCACGAACTTCTACAATTTCTTGGTACGATAAAGATGCGGGATGTAGTCGGAACGGGAGCGACGAATCTCATAATGGGTGCTTATCTGTGGGGGACGGAGAAATCCCTTGAACGAGTCATTTCAAAGCCGAACTACAGGGCGTTCTCTTTGATGCTTGGTGCAAACTTTACAAACCTCGTCACAGGTCTTTACATCCCACCGCCAAATACTACATTCAATTACTCCACCATCCCAATGATTGCTTATTATGGGATTCGTCTTTATAGACTAGAGCGTCGAGTGGAAGCAGAATTGAAGTCGCGGGGAGAAACTCTTGAACAAAATGACCTGACAATTACCAGAAATCTTTCCATCATAGATGAGAATGAAAAAACAATCGACGAAATGATCCGCGACATGGAACGCTACGAGGCAGAGGTGGACAAGGAGATTCGCCAAGCAGATGAACTTCAAGCAGATATTTTCAATAGGCTTATTCCAAACCCAGAAAACAAGGAAAGGTAAAGATGGAACCGTTCACTATTTGTGCAATAATTGCTGGCGTTCTTGCGGCATGTGGCGCAGGCGTGGGTGTACACGTTTATCACAGCAACAAGCTCAATAAAAAACACAAGCAATGGCAAGATGTCCAAGGGCAGTTTCAAAAGGAAATTGATAGGCTCAAGGACATCTGCAAGAAGAAGGACGAGCAGATCAATGACCTAGCTAACAAAGGATCAGCGGCAGACGCAAAATTAAAGGAGGAGGTCGCAAAAAGGACGGCAATCCTGAAGATCATTGAGGAACTTGAAAAGCGCATACACACCGCAAATTCAGGCGAGGTGGGGACTGTCGGCGTGTATGCGGTGATTTCCGCTAGTACAATCAGTATTGCGACAGCACTGGTGAAAAAGCCGTTTTCGCGCGAAGCGGAACTGGCGCAAATGTATGATTCAGCAACGAGTGAGTGCAAGGAACTGATTGCTACCACGGCAGGGATAACGGCATCATGTCCTATGTCCGTTATAAAATCCGTGGCGGCACGTGTCGCTGACACGGTTCTGATAGAAAACTGCGCATCATCCGCTCAGCGACTTCTTGCTGTAGCCCAAGGAGGCCTCTAATGGCAATTCCACATATCTATGATCCGTCTGTAGACGGCGAATATGACTTTGAGTCAAACAACTATTACCTCACGGACAATCAGATTCATGCGGCTTCTGAGAAGGTTTCGGCTGATAATGGGATGCTCGTCGTGGGGTATATCGAAGAGACGGAAAAGCTAAAAAGAGACCTCTGTCTTGGAAAGATGTCTAACGCAGATGTTACGCGGAAGTGTAATGCGGCAGAGGACGCTTTGTTAAAAAAGATAGGCGTATGGGCTTATCAGACAGAAGCATTCCGCCAGTTCTATTCTGCTATTTCTCATCCTTAAGGCCGTGGATGTCTATAATCAAAGAGATAATTTCATGTTGTCAGGGTTCCCCTGCGGTGGCCTTATGCCGAAGGGAGTGTTGTTCATTTAAGATAAATCAATGAACGATATGGTGAATGACTTTCACAGTGAAATTCTCTATCGGTTTGATAGACTTGCCGCCAAATGGGATGATGCTGTTGATGGCATATCGCGTGGCTTCACCAACAGGGCTAGCACCTTGGAAGCTGTAGATAAAGTTGATGTTGAAGTGCTAAGCACGGACTACGGCAGATTAAAAGAACTAAAAGACAACAGAGGTCACTTGGCTACTGAGCTGATAAGTTTTATTATGGTTCCAATTATCGTCTACTGCATTTTGGGGTCGCTTATCTTAAGTTTCATGTCAATGAAAACGATCAAGGCGAACGCCAGCTATAGTTCTAGGATTTTTGCTTCTGGTGAATGGTTGAAGACCACTCCATTGAAATGGGAAATGGTAAGGACTTTATGCTTGTCTCAAAAATAGTTTCTGGTGGTCAAACAGGTGTTGACCGAGGTGCCATTGAAGCCGCTCTGGAAAACGGTTTCCCCTATGGTGGCCTTATACCGAAGGGACGCTTGGCGGAGGACGGCATTGTCCCGTTGAAGTTTGACAAGATGACCGTCGCTGCCCGCAAGGACTATCTTTTCAGGACGGAGTGGAACGTGACACACAGCGACGCCACTCTCATTATTGCCCAATACAACACAAAGCCAAACGAGCCGAGGGAGTCTTTGACTGGCGGAACACTTCGGACGGAACAGTTCTGTCAGGTACACGGCAGACCTCACTTGGTCACCTTCACCCAGAACCTACAGCGTGTCGTTGAATGGTTGAAGGGTCTTGGTGCGGAGGACATTGTTCTTAACGTGGCTGGTTCAAGGGAGTCCAAGGCAAGGGGCATACAGGAAAAGACACGGGTGTTTGTAACCAGACTTATAGAAGCCGTCAGAAACCTCAACGAAAAGGAGAAACCATGAAGGAAGAACTTCTGAAAAAGGCAAACGAGTGTTTGCTGTCTGCCAAGTCAAAGGCGGAGGAGATAGCCAAGGACGAGCGTGTACAGAAAGCGAGTTCCAAGGCAAAGGAGTATGCCGAGGCAGCAAAAAGCAAGGCGGAAGAAATAGCCAGGGACGAGCGCGTACAGGCCGTTCGCACAAAGGTCGAGGACTGCGCGAAGAACGTCAAGGAGAAGGTTGTCGAGGTCGCCCACAATGAAAAGGTCGTTGCCGCGAAAAACAAGGCTGTGGAGTACGCTCTTCCATGGTGGAGGAAACTCTGCACTATCGCCGAGCCAGTCTTGAAGAAGGAAGGGACGCAGAAGGTCATAAGGGGCGTTCGTGGCAGCTATGACTGGACGTGTAGCTGGACTCGCGCCAACTGGCAGGCCGGACGGAACGGCAGAATTAAAGTTATTGCTGCAACCGTCGTTCTCGTTTTTGTAGTCGGCAGTCTTTTCTCCATGTGCGTGGGTTCGTCTGGTGAAAAATCGGCCACAGATGGGGACGACGCTCTGGAGGCATTTGCCACTCTGCGCGGAGAGGCTGTTGCCCATGTGTGGATGTGTGATTACTGCGATTTAGACTACACGTCCGAATCGAAACCCTCTGATGCCACTCCTCACCCGTGCCCGCATGGTTATGCACATTGGTGGTTGGACAAAGGGCCAGCGGGGTCTACGCCATATAAGTGTCATCACTGCCAAAAGGTTTTGTATACGGAAACGACGCCGTGGAGCGGGGGGAAGTGCAAAGCCAACAAATATTCAGATGCGCATTGGTGGATAGAGCAGCACGATTAGCCTGAACCTCCATATAAACAGCGGGTGGCGTAGAGCCATGTTTCCCCGTATTCCCTTCCCCACGGCCAGCCAGTCGTCGAGACAGGGGGGATGCGGGGTTTCTCTATGCCCTACCATCGGCGTAAACGCCGCCTAAACGCGGACAGGTGCGCTCTTTGGGGTTCGTCCGAGTGTTTATGCGGACGAACCCTTGTGAACCAATTACGGGCGTTTTAGGCGGCGGTTGCGGGAAAGTCCGTTTTCTCGCCCGCTGCCCTCTCCCCTGTTGCCCGAAACGTCCTGTACGGCATTGTACGGTTGCTTGCTGCTGTGCGACACCGTACAGGTTGAACAAACTATAAACCAACACTTGCAACCACCAACAATGACGCTGACCATATACTCCCCAGACTACGACAAAGACGTTTATGGGGGCGGTTTGAACGGGTGCGTATTCTTGGACGGCGGCAAGGAGGAAAACGGCAGGGGTGCTTTCATAAACTTGCAAGAGGCACTAAAGTTCGCCGTCGGCGTTGGTCTTCGTCTGGACTCCATCGAGTATATGTACAGGGAGGGGGACGAACAGCTTTTCGTGAAGTTGCCCTTTAGCATAAACGGTAGTGCGGTCGGCTCTAACCCGACTTGTCAGGGTTCGAGTCCCTGCGGGGCTACCAACAAGAATTGAAGGATTTAAGACATGGCTTTACTCACAACATACGGAAGCGGGAACAGGGTAATCCTGAACGACAAGACCGTCACTTATTCCAAGACAAGGATTTACGGCGCGTGGTCTTACGTTTCAGGCGTTTCGATCATTACGCTGGGTTCCGTTTGGGAATATCACAGGTTTTGCTCAAAGACTTATTCGTATGTCGGCATGGACAGGGCAACGGCTCAGTCGTGCGCTTAGGCCATGATTGCGAAGTACACACGTTCATACGAGGTCAGCGACTGGTACGGTGCTTCCGAGTTCCGTGACATTTCCGGCGGTTCAATCTGCATGGCGGACATTGTCATCCAGAAAAGGGCTGGTCATATGTACGACGTTGTGATTTCAGTCCGTGAAGATGATTCAAGGAACCGCGTTGCGTCGTACTCTTCTCCAGAGACCCTTTTCACGATGGAAAACAGGCGCGACTACGACGAGGCGTAAGGAGATCGGACAATGGCGAAACCTTCTTATATCCAGACGCTAGAGAAAGGCAAGTTGCTGACGGGCAAGAACTTCCCAGAGTTCGTGAACACATGGAACTTCGCTGTAAACCGCCTGTAGAACTTAAAGGGGGATAGGGACGCAAACCCTCAGTCCGGCAAAATTACCGTGGACGAATCCGACCCCGAACACCCAGTGATACGTTTCGTGTCGAGTGCCGCAGAGACAGAAGGAGTCTCAGATACTTTCCCTCTGGTGACTTCAGTTGAGTGGGATTCAAGCAACTATAAAATTGTCGTGAAGGGAAAGCAGTTCAAGTTTGAAAAAGGGCTCCTCTCAGAAGTCAGCGAAGAAGAGGAGGAGCTTGGCTACATTGAAACGACACCATGGACAGGGGAGTAAGGGAGAATCATTATGGCGGCACAGGTGACAGTCAGCGTCAACACAAACGGGCTGGGGACGTATGAAGTGTTCTACGGCTCAGGCGGCGCGTACATAAACTACGCCGAAGTGCATTTCTACCCCGCGCTCGGAGTGACGATAGACTACAAATACCACTACCGGTACACGGTGACGTACAAACCCGAATACGAGAGGGATCCCCAGACTTACGAGAACGACACCACATTCAACGGTTTTACGTGGATGGTTTAGGACGCGGCCTGCCCGCTCGCAATAAACTGTGCCGCAGGTGGTTCCAGTGCATTTGAGACTATAAGCTGGGAGATAACAATTACGGGAGACGCCAGCGTATTTCCGCACAGCGTTGATCCCTCTGGTTCGGGAAGGTTTGTGTGGCTCTACCAAATGGGGGACAGTTACGGGCAGAACTTCAGATTTGAGTGGAAAGTGGAACCCGTGTTGCCGCGCTACGTCTTCCGCTACATCCGCTTCTACAACAGAGACGAGACGTATGACCAGTATCAGATTGAAAGCGGTTCTTGCAGGAACGTTGGATATGTCAGGTGCGTCGCCTATTTCTGGGTTCCATACGTGACTGTGACTTTCGACCCGAACGGTGGTCAGGTTTCGCCCACGACGAAGGAGGTTGTCGTAAACGACCCCTACGGCATACTCCCCGTTCCAACTTACGCCGGACACACGTTTCTCGGATGGTACACGTCGCTCGGAAGCAGAGGAACGCTTGTCACCGCTGAAACAGTCTGCACCAAGAATTACGATCACACGGTTTACGCGAAATGGGAAACAAACAAAGTCGAAGTGACCGTCATCCCGTATGACCGAAAGGGTCACAAGTATCTGGAGTTTGGAACGGCCCCCGTCGGCTCGTACTTCTTTTATCCATCAAGCGACCAGAGGGAGGAGACCGAGGATTGCGGACAACAGGGGACGAAGCACAAATACATTTTTCGAATGGACGCTGGCTCGTACAGCTATTTGTACGTTTACGACAGCGGCACGAAGTACAGATTGAAGGAGATCACGAAGGACGGTTCCATGTACGACAACGGCGACACGTTCTATCCGTATGCAGACACGGAGATGATCGTCAACTTCGAGGGCAATCATGAGTTTACATACCTCCCGATGTACGACGCCGACAGCGGAATCTTGTTGAGGGGAGTTCGGAACGTGTTGGTTATCAGGGACGGCGACGAGGAATGAAGGGGGCGAACGATGGAGTGGATGTAGGGAGAAGTCGAGACAACAAGAAGGTGCAGGGCGACTGTCTGGAATTGGCGCAACGAAATTGTGGCTGAGTTTGGTGATGCTGAATCCGCGTGGAGATACGTGTGCGCTGATCCTGAGTTGCGTGAGAACTTCGTCATCGAGGTGCGGACGTTGAAGTATGCGCTGTGAGTTGAAAGGCCGGGCAAAAACATTTTTGCGGAGACCCCCTTGCCGCTCAAACGGTGAGTATGGTATAATACTCTCGTTGCTGGCAAAAAGAAAATCCGCCCGTCAGCACTGTCATAGAGAAATATAGAGGCGGCCTCATGCGCGAGGTTGTGTTCTTTTAGAAGTTTCTTTGGCGCACTTCCAGACATAGTTTGTGTCGTTTGGCATATTTACTGCTTGTGTCTACTTATCCACCAAAGGCTCATCACAAAAACGAGCCGCACCAAAGAAGAAAAAAATGAAGAATACCAAATTCAAGCCACAGTATGAAGAACTGGTTGACCTCGCTCGTCTTTCTGGCGTCCTGGAGGAGAAGCTTTCGTTTGCGGAGTTCTGCGGACTCCCTACGGAGCTTTATTCTCTGAGCAAGGTCGCTGGCTACGTAGGTGAACTCACCAAGCGCATCGAGGTTATGGAACACTTACTTGACGCTTCCGGGGATTCTCTTTACAGCCGCATCAGCAAAGACATCGACGCACTTTTTGAGCGCTACAATCTTCTGACTGATCGCATCAACGAGAAGGACGAAGAGGCCAAAGCCAGCAGCAAGCAGAAGTCCGCCAAGCCCAAGACGAACAACAAATAGTCCACACATTCGACTGGATCAACTGTCCCGTGGTTCCGTTTGTGTTCCACGGGGCAGTCCTCACCAAATTTTTTAGATATAGTCACTTCCTCGTCGGTTAATTTCAAGCCCGCCTACCGACGTCTATTTTGACATATACCATACGGCGGCAACGGCTCGGTAACGCTCCACGGGTCGCCTCGCTTCTGACATATTCGATCAGAACGGGAGCGACTTTTGAGAGGTTACATGACAACTTTTTACAACTCGTTCTCTGCCGCTGACGTCATCAACGACCCTGCGGCTGAGGCTGAACAGATCGAAGAGTACGCCTCGCAGTTTGTCGAGCCTGTTCAGTTCGGCCTTAAAACAAAACTCAAGACGATCAGCGAGATTGCTGGCAACGCCCTGTTAATGCTTTCAAGCTTCCATGTCAAAGGAAAAGCTCATTGGGCTTACGACGGCGTTGCCGATGCACTCACCCAAGTCAAAAACTTAAGCATTGAGGAAACTGTCACCAAGAAACTGGGGGGCAAATAAGATGAAGGAAAAGAACGCATACATCTCCATCAGCGACATAGAGGATTTGACGTTCGGCACGATGAAGAACCAGCATAAACACAACGCCCGCACATACGGGTTTGCACGTTTCCGCATCTGCGACAGCTATTTGGTCACGGCTCCCGAGTGGATCGAGGGCTACGAACTTCTCAAAGGCTACGTGCCCGGCACAGCTCTGAGGATTGAGTGGGGTCAGTACAAATCGAAATCCGGTCGCGTCTACAATGACGTCCAGACGATCCGCCTCAATGGGGGGGCGTGAGGAAAAAAGACTTTGCTTGAAAAGACCGTGTGGTGCCTATACATATTCACTATGTATAGACCTGAGCTTTAAATGACGCCCGAAAGTCTATATATATTGATCATGAGGGTTCTGTTTTTGAAAAAGCACTTAAAATGATCGCCAGTTCTACCATGGCAAAAAGACTTTGAAATTTGTCACTCCAACAAATCGAGACCCAAACGTAACAAATTTGAAAATAGAAACGAGACATGAAAAACCATCCATCAACAGCCCGCCCAAAAAACAAAGGCAAGTCACGTAGCCGCAAGGCAACCGAGGATGATTTCTTCGCCATGATCTCCGAGGCGGTGCAGGTCAGGGAGAAAGTCGTGCCTCTTCGCAAGCTCCACAAGAGTCTGTTGAAGGCACATGACGTAGCCGGAGCCAGAGAAGTCCGCGCCGCAATTCAGGGTCTGCTGTCCGGCAACATGGATCCCTCTTCTGTCAGCAAAACGACACACGGCCTTTTGACCGCCGAACCAGAATTCGTACAGTGGGCGGAATCCGAGTTTGCGGACGCCTGCCAGTCGAAGGCGGAAGTCCTGTCAAGAATCTCCCCGAGGTTCAAGGCGAAGAAGTACGTCGCAGAAACCGTTGCCAAGCTGGGTGCGTTCTGCGACCAGTACAAGTTCCTCCCTCACCTCTCCATCATTCGGGTCAGCACTGTCGGCGGTGCCATGTTCCGCATCTTCAAGAGCCAGACCGTTGTTTCCCGCTTGCTAAAGGAGGCCGAGAAGATCGGACTGGTCAAGACTGTCGATCAAAGCTACTCCAACACCCAGCACTACGTGAAGACCCGTTTGCTCAACAAGAACGTCCTCCACTTCTGCATGGAGCTTGTCGCAGACTTCAATATCAATCCGGCAAACAACGAACTGCTACAACGTGCAAGGTTTGTGCGGAACTACGTTGAGGGCGAGGAGTCATACGACCAGTCAACGGAGGAGGCTGAAAAGTTCGACGCCGACTTTGTGGACAATACTTTCAACGTGGACTTCTCCGCTGGCCTTCGCGTCGCTGGCTGTTCTGACAAACAGGCCCTGGCACTTGTCCACGCCAAGTATCCGCAACTCATGGAGACGCAGAAAATCATTGACGAAGACAATCTCAGTCTCCCTACGGAGTGTCAGGTTTCCTTCCGCCCGAACATTACTCGTTCCAAGTCAGGCTTCATCACGAAGATAGGCATAAGGGCTTGTTCGCCGTTCTGCGGCTATCCGTCGCGCACCAAGGCACTTGAATTGAAGAAGGACGTCTCCAAGTTCAACGGCGTCTGGAGGGAGGACTATGTAAGAGACCATTTTCTCAAAAATGGTGTCACGCAGTTCTGCGAGTATGATGTTTCCGCGTCTATCTACACTCTCAACTACTTCAAGCAGACTGGCGAATGGGTTGATGGCGACACCTACGAACTGATGTTCGGCGGGAGGCTGTCTTCGGACAGGCGCAACCTCTACAAGCACAACTTTTCCATGCAGGGCATGTTCGACTGGTCTGCCCGTTCCATCTACGCGAAGCTCTCCGAGTATCTTGTGCGCTTCAACAACGCACACTCGGACTTGTCCCGTGTCGAGGACGGCAGGGTTGTCACATACGCCGAACAGCTCATCACCCACTACCGTGACAGGCTTCAAACACTCATGAACAACTCAAACAAGTCCACCTCAATCTTCTTGGACGAAAGCTGTGTCTATGCCATCGTAGCTCACGTACTACGTCAACATGGTTACGACGTCTTGCAGGTCTATGACTGCTTCTGGGTCGGGAAAAAAGACTATTACATTGACAGGGACTTTGTGAACGATGTGGTCAAGAAGGTTGCCAAGTGGTATTTCAATAAGTATTACGGACAAAAAAAGTAGGCAAAAAAAAAAGTCATAATGATTACGTTGTCACTACATCATTATGACCCATAATAACACACACCTTTACTGATGTTTTGCCTGACGCCCACGAACAAATTGTAACCTGTACAGTCCAAGGATTTTGCATCTCGTTTTACCTTGGGCTTGCAGGTTCCTTTGGCCTCACTTACTTCACAAAAAAAACTAATAAATAAAAAACACAAAATGAGGTATATCATGAACAAGAAAACTATTCAGGTCAGACGCATAATCAAACACACAAACAACACGGCAGACGGACGCACGTTCAATGTGACGTTCGTAAATGCAAGCGACGGCAATTCATACACGGCCTACGAGACCACTCCCGGACGCGAGCTTCTAAAGGAAGGTGCAACGGTGACTCTCACGTTCAAAGAGAATTCGTCAAACGGCAAAAAGTATTTCAACTGCACCTGCGTCCAAGCGGCCACACAACAATCAACACAACCAACACAGCCAACACAACCAACGCAGACTCCAACACAACAGACAACACAGTCAACTTCCAAAGTTCCTTCCACTGCACAGGTCATTGTTCCACACAGGGCAAATACATCAAGCGTTCCTACAGTTCAACTCATTCTGGAGTCTCTTAACAACCTTGCTGGACTTGTGGGTGAGGTGTTGGACAGGGTGAAGAAACTTGAAGCGGAAGTCAAACACACCAATACAAATGAGAAGCAACAGACGAAACCGACGCAAACAACACAAACAACCCAAACAGATATTCCGCCTCTGCCGGACGTTGCAGAAGAAGACCTGTGCCACGCCAACATAAGCGAAGATGATTTGCCATTTTAAGGGGAGCGGTAGCAGACATGAAGAGTAGCAGAAAGCATAATAAGCCAATGAGCGAAGAGGCAAAAGCCAAACAACGTTCAACCCACTTGGGAAGTTAGAACGGCATGTATGGCAAGCACCATACACAGGCCACAAGGAAACTAATATCAGACCGTCTACGTGGTCATTGTGTAAGCGAAGCTACAAGACTAAAGATGAGCCAGACACAAAGACAAAGGCTGGCTCGTCTCAGCACGTCTATCCCCCGACCGAGGTTCTTCCCGAAGGAAAGTCAGGAAGAAAGGACCATCGAACGAACTGACCTTCACCCCACCGAAAATCTATTGCAGAAATGAACAACACAACGAAAAGACGTGGAGCGCACCGCCTTGACCCGACTCGCGTTTAGACTTCTTTAGAGAA
This sequence comes from Verrucomicrobia bacterium UBA7008, assembly GCA_002449695.1. Taxonomy (GTDB): domain Bacteria; phylum Verrucomicrobiota; class Kiritimatiellia; order RFP12; family UBA1067; genus UBA1067. Next base: position 101,576 of record DJXI01000083.1, read on the forward strand.
TCAGCGCAGACATCAGGACAAGGTTGCCTCCATTGATGACGCCCTCAACGAAGCGCGCGGCAAGATAAACTGGGCGAGAAGGAAAGAGGCGGAAGGTGACGTCGTGAAATGGGTCAACACCTACTGCGTCGGGGTTTTCCTTGACGATCCACCTCCTCCACGTGGCGAGGAAATCTTGCGTGAAATGGGTCGTGCCATAATTGACTCCAGACCCTACATGATTTTGCAAGCTCGCGGTTCTGGAAAAACGTCTTACTTGGAGTCGATCATTATGTACGCTCTTTCAACAGGTGTGAGGAAGTTCCCCGTGATCGTTTCCCAGAACGCCAGAAGCGCGTAGAACATTCTGACGGACGTGTTCCGTATCATCACGGACACAGGTACGGCCTACGCACAGGATTATCCAGACGTATGTTTGCCGTTCCAGTTGTGCAACGGTTCCTACAGGCGCAGACAGATGTATAACGGCGTCGCTACTGAAATCTCAAAGACAGCTTCCCAACTTGTTCTCGCACGACTCGTAGAAGCAGACGGAACGGAAGCGCCTACCTCCGGCTCGATCATTGCAACAAGAGGTGTCGGGTCTGGCATTAGAGGTTTGAAGCACCATAGCCTCCGTCCAGACGTGGCCTGTCTTGATGACATACAGGACGATGAATCTGCCGCATCCGTCGAACAGGTTGAGAAGTTGGTGTCGGTGATAAACAAGTCGGTTCTGAACATAGGCGGAAAGGGAAAGATTGCAGTCCTGCAAACAGCTACACCGATTTGTCCAGACGATCTTGTGGAAAGAGTCATGAACGACAAGGCTTGGAAGGTGACGAAGTTCCCTGCGATCATAAAATGGCCGGAGGACATTGAGAAGGAGCCGTCTACAGGGTTGTGGAGCCAGTATTTCAAAATCTACGACGAGGAAAACGCAGTGGACGCTCCGCATACAAAGTCCTTGAAGTTCTACAAACGTCACCAGAAGAAAATGGACAAGGGCGCGGAAGTGCTGAACCCGTCTAGGTTCAAGGAATCCGACGGTCACATCAGCGCGTTACAGGCTCTTCTTGAAAAGAGACATCAGATTGGAGACCCAGCCTTTTTCTCCGAATACCAGATGGAACCGAAGAGGATTTCGTCGGAACTGCACATCACCCCGAAGGTGGTTGTTTCAAGGATCAACCCAAACGTGAAGGAGAATGTAATGCCGGACTCCTTTGTGTTTACCTGCGGGGCAATCGACGTCAACAGCTCATACGCCGCCACTCTGACCGTTATGTCGTTCAAGCCCGACTCGACTTCCGCTGTGTTGTGCCACAAGGTCTACCGTCTCAACATCGACCAACAGCTCACCCCCGTCCTCTACAATCAGGCGGTCTACAACGCTCTTTCAAAGGTCGGGAAGGACATCATGACGTTCGGGTTGAAGATAGACGCTCTTGGAGTTGACGCCGGAGGCCGGAACTGGGACGCTGTTTGCGAATGGTGCAAGAACGCATTTCACATCTGCGGTATTCCGGCCTGTGCTATGGCTGGCAGGGCTTCGCACCTGTTCAACCCGTTGGCACGCAACAGGCTCAGGAACGCAGTCGGAAGAACCGTTTTGTGTTGCGATGACAGGGAAGCCATAAAACAGGGTTCGGGCCAGAAATGGCTGTTCTTTGATTCCGACAGGTTCAAGGAAGCCGTCCAACGTTCGTTCCTCGTGGAAGTCGGAAGTCCCGGCGGATGCAGTTTGTACTACGCCCTTGAAAGCGAACACGCAGAGTTCGGTATGCAGATTTGCAGGGAGCGTCTTAAGTGGAAAAAGACTTAGAGCGACGGCAGGGAAATCTACAGTTGGTCATCCAAAGACCCGCACGACTACCTTGACGCCTGTGCCATGTGCAGGGCCATAGCGGAGAACCAAGGACTCTCCCAGACGCTGGTTGAACCAGTGTCGAGGTCAAGACGAATGATGCTGATGATGCAGAGACGGAAAAGGCGCGTCAGGGTTGTTTGAGTCTATGGCAGGTATTCCAGTTTCTGCGCGTCATATTCGCTGGGCGTCCACTTGCATCCTTTGATTGCTTTTACGAGGCCAAACAGTAGCACCGCGACGAATGAAACGGCCAAGAATCCAAACCACAGCCCTCCGACAGCACCAAGCACCAAGGTCCCGGCCTTCTCCGCCGCTGATTCCTTCGTGGATTCCGTGGGTTTGGTGCTTATACGGTCTCGCAAACGAATACGCTTGCCATGCATTACCATCCGCAACTCGTCGAAACGGTTGTCGTAATACGCCCGTTCCGCTTCGTCCTGTCTGCCTTCCGCAGCCACCATCTTGTAGTGCAATTCATTAATCGTGTGGGCTGGAGTGTCTTGATCGTTGGCGTCGCAAAAACGATCCGTCGCCCTGTCAAGCTCCCGTCTCGCCAAGTAGTGTTCCTTGTACGCCAGCACAAACGCCTTGACCGTTTCATAGGGGACGTACCCTACGACGCGATCCAGAACACCCAAGTCCTTTCTTAGACCTTCGTACAGTTTTGAGTCGCCCTTGCCGACGCCGACAGGCTCCAATAGCCCCGTCTGGCGAAAGACAAAGTCCATTCGACCTTTTTTGAAATCTTCTTCGTGGTCGCTGTAGTCCATGCGGTTATTATATCATAACCATTACGCAGAGGTTGTCAGAACAAATACCAAAGTCAAAACATTCAGAGGATCGGAACGTGATGAACGTAGCATAGAAACGAAAGATACTTGCGACCATACAGTGTCTGGAGAAGGACATTGAGGAGCTTCGACGTTGCAGAACGGAAATCGCCAGCAACGGATATGCCTCTGCAACCATGTCTTCGGGCGGCGGCTCAAAGTCCTACACAAGACTGGACTTGGCCTCGATCACGAAAGCCATTGAAACCATGACCCGCGAATTGCAGGAGTACAGGTCAATGCTCGCTTCTGGCGGCTCGGAACGTTTTAGGATCAAGTCGATTCTCCACATTTACGGATAACAGGATATGTTCAACCTATTCAAGAAGAAAGCACCGTCGTGGTCACAACTCTCGGAAGAGTAGAAGAGGAAGGTGACTGGCAGACTGGTCAAGACCATTCAAGCCATGAGCGGTGCGAGATACAAAGTGGTATCAGGTTCGGACGAGTTGTAGAGGGAGCAAGGCCAAAAGGAGACAAAGGGGGAAGATGAAATACTCAACTTCTCCCAAAGGGGAAAGCTTCTCAACCTCACAAGGAACGCAGCAAGGAACAACGCGACCTTCAACACGATTTTGAAGCAGTTTGACCTTCAGGCCGTCGGGAACGAAGGGGGAAAAGCCGTCATAACTTTTGATGACAAGGACTTCGGGAACGATGTTAGGGAACGTTTCGCCAACTGGACAAGAAGCGCGGACTTCTTCGACGGCTTGAACTTGAACAGCCTCTTGAAGCTGATTCTTAAGACCGAGATCATCGGCGGCGACCTCGTTCTTCTTTTCGACGACGGGCTGGTTGAAGACTCCGGCAAGGTGCTTCTCTACGAGCCTGACGAAATCGGGAACACGACGGAAGAGGCGTTGAAGAGTCACTACGGGGCCGGAGCGTACCAAAGACTCGGAAGGGTCTATACTAAGTTCTCTCAGTTTCAAGGCGTGATCGTCTCCCGTTCCCAGAGAGGGGCGGAAACGTTTGAACCTTCCAAGTCGTACTTCCTCAAACGCGACCCAAACGGCAGTTTTCTTGATGACCTGTGGCTCATGCCGAGAAACGTTTTCAGGGTCGCACAGGGAAGAGGCGTTACACCAACTACTTCAAGCCTCTCCACCATAATCGACCTCCAAGACTACATCGGATTTGAAATTGCGGCGGCGAAGAAGAACGCGCAGACCTTGGCACAGGTTTTACAGGAAAGGGAGGACGAGGTTGAACTGCCTTCCGCCTTCGACAAGGACGTGGACTTCTCCAAGATGACCGACGAGGAAATTGAGGAAGCTGTCAAGGCGGAGAACGATACACAGGTTCCGACGGTTACGTTGGACAAGATCAATGCCGCTGGCTGTGTGTATCAGGTGCTTCCATAGGGTTACAAGATGGAGCTGATTGATACAAAACATCCGAACATGAATTCAATAGAGTTCGTCCGCTGGCTTGCGGCGGCTTCTGCGGCACCGTTCGGACTCACCAACGTTTACGCGACTCTGAAATGCGATACCAGCTACACGGCGTTTCGAGGCGAACAGCTCATAGCACAACCGGCCTTTGAGGAGGCACAACACTTCCTTGAACAGATATGCGACTGGCTTCTCTGCCGCTGGTCGAAATGGGCTGTGAGGAAAGGTCTCATAGAAGACAAGTTCAAGGAGGGCTGGATAAGAAAGGTCAGTTGGAACTGGCCCAAGATGAAGGACGTTGACGTGGTGAAGGAGCAGAACGCAATAGCGTTGAAGTTGAAGAACCAGACAGGCTCCTACGCTGAGTTCTACGGTGCGGATTGGGAGGAGAAGCTTTTGCAGATAGCCAAGGAAAAGGAGTTCTGCGCGAAACACGGTCTTGTCCATCCATCGACCCAAACAGTCAGCGGAACGGTTGTTGACGGACAGGACGAACAAGACAGACAAGATGACGAAGAAGGAAAGGAAGAGGCATGAAAAATTTTCTGATAGCAGGTTGCATCGTTGACGATGACTGCGACAGGTACTGTCACGAAGACGTAACACCGACGCAGATACACAGTTTTCTCGATGGTCTAAAGAAAGGCGAGGAGGTGACGTTTGAGATCACGTCTCCCGGCGGAAGCTGTACGGCTGGACTCGCAATAGCCAGCATGATAAGGAAGTGTTCACAGGAGGGACACGCAACTACGGCACACGTAATCGGACTTGCGGCTTCTATGGCCTCCGTCATAGCCTGTTCTTGTGACAAGCTCGTAATGGACTCAACGGCCTTTATGATGGTTCACAATCCGTGGTCAACCGTTTAGGGAAACGCAGAGGCGTTGAGGAAGGAAGCAGACACCTTGGACAAGTTCAAGAAGGCGTTGGTCTCAATATACAGGTCTAAGTTTGACATGGACGAAAGAGGCATTGAAAGGCTGATGGACGAGGAGACTTGGATTCTGGGAGAGCAGTCGGGCATCTACGGTATCTCTTGCGAGGTGGTTCCGTGTGCAGAACCGCTAAGGGCCTCCGCTTGCCTGAGGCACATGCCGAAGTACGCAAAGATTCCAACAAACATTAAAACACTGATAGAGGGAATGACAATGAATCAACAAGAGGAAATCCAACAGGCCGAGGACAACAGGCCACAGGAAACCACTATAACCGTCGAGGAAGCGGACAAGAGAGTACAGGGTATGCAGTCCGCGATGGGGAAGCAGATCGACTCCTTGAAGAAGGAGTACGAATCCAAGTTAAACGATTTACAGGTTCAGCTACAGGCACGCGAAACGGAATTGACCAGCGAGAAGGAAAAGGTCATCAGCCTCAACGCAAGCCTTGAAAGCGTTTCGGGTGAATTGCAGAAGACTGCATCAGCACTTGAACAGAAGACAAAGGCGTTGGAGACGCTGAACGCCAGCGTAAACAAACCGTCAGAGGAACTTCCGACGATGAAGGAGGGACTTGCCAAGTGCAGGACTCCGGCAGAAAAGGTTGCGTTCCTCGTTTCGGGAAAATACACAAAGTTAGAAGGAAAGAAACAATGTCAAGTCTAACATCACCGGGACTCATCAAGGCCACAAACGACGCCCTGATCAAAATCGTCCCAGAACTCAACATGCTTAAGCTCTTTAGCTGGGACTTCTCGGATCAGGTCTCAGACTGGGGTTCCGTCGTAAAGGTTCCAATCGTAAACGGCGGAACCGCAGGCGAGTTCAACATCGAAAGCAACGACTACGAGAACACAACTGGAGCCGTCACCTACCAACAGGTTTAGCTCACGAACCAGCCAAAGTCAACTTTCGAGTTCGTCGGCAACGACCTACTTGAAGCACCGAACGCACCATACTGGACTCGTTGCGCAGAGGGCGCGGCGTTGTCCGTCAGGAAGTCTCTGTCTCAGGCAATAGGCGGTCTCTTCACCCCTGCGGCCTGTACAGGCGGCTACGTCGTGATGTCGAGCGTCACCAAGAACGCACTCGCCAAGCTCCGCAAGGAATGTACTGGTCGTGTCGCGTCCACTGTTCTCGCTCTCAATCCGGCCTACTACGCAGACGCATTGAGCCTCTTCGACTCAAACGTAATCGGCTCTACAGACCCAATACGCGACGGACAGGTTGGAAAGCTCTACGGCTTCAAGGCCGTCATACAGCTTCAGGACTTGCCGGAAGGAGTCCTTGGCGCACTCATTCCAGACAACGCAGTAGCCTTCGCTTCAAGAGCGGTAAAGGTCGCGGACGAAAGCTGCTATTCGGAAATCGGAACAACGACCGACGAGAACGGCTTTACGCTCACGACCTTAAGACACGGTTCTCCGGCAAAAGGCAAGGGCTTCCTGAACGTCACCTGCATGTACGGCATCAACCTCTTCAACGGGGAGAACACCAAGTACATCTGCGCGACTGCTCCGGCTGGCTAATGCCGAAAAAGTACGAAAGGCCCCTTGCCGAATGGCGGGGGTCTTTTGTCTACGACAGATAGGGAACGAATATGAAACCACAATCAAGCGACCCTTGGAACCTCAACGACGCCTACGGAAAGATGTTCTGCAACAGGGTGTGGATCAAGGGCAGAAGACCGCAAGGGGAAATTGTCGAAGGCTGTTTCTCCGCCTGTGTCTACCCGTCAGAAAGGGAACAGCCGTTTGCGGACTTCGACGCGGATTCAACCGTCAGGAGAGTTTCGTTTCTTCTGCCGAAGGACGGCGTAGGTGGATGGAACCTGAAAGCACCTCCGCAGATCGGGGACGAAGTGACTCTCGCAGAGGGAAGCAAATGGAAGGTCTGCTCCGTGGTCAATACTGTTGACTGGTTTGAAATGGAGGCGAGGTCATGCTGATAGAAAAGGAGATAGAGGTGAAGATCGTCTAGGAGTTCAAGAAGCTCCAGCCACTAAGTGAAATGGAAGTTGTAGGTGCGAGACAGGAAACTTCAAGCGGCATCGTGAAGGGAGAGAAGGAGGTATCAAGCGGAGGGGTCGTAGCGGTTTCCGTAGGACTCAGGACGCATGACGCCTTTTCGCTTTCCCCGATTACGGTCTCCGCTTCGGTAGTGGTTTCTACACGGGCAGAAATGGACGAGACGGGACTTATGCACGAACAGGCTATGGAGGCCGTCACAGACCTTCTTTCGCGCTGGCACAGGTTCGGGGAGGAAATGCAGACCGCACTTGAAACGGAAAGGTTCCACGCCGGAGAGCTTCGCATGGACGGAGGTACGGGAAAGCAGTTCGACCAGACGCGCTCCGCATGGGTCGAGTCTGTCACGTTCTCAATCAGGGGCGCGGAAAGATTTTACAACAATTCAACGGAAGGATAAAAAGATGTCATTAAAGGCAAAGGTAGACTACTTCGGACTGGCGACCGCCGGATTCGAGGTTTCAAGCACGTCGGAAAACCGTTCAATCGGTTCCGCAGAGGCACAGGGCGACGATGGCTTCATAGTGGCCGTAGAGTCGTTCGGTGAAAAGCTCGCCCCTCAATGCGAGTACGTGGTAACTGACAGCGCGACTCTTTCAGGGGTCGTACTCGGAAGTGTGAGGGCAATAGACAACAAGAGCATAGCGTTGGCAAGCGTAAGCGTCACGACGAAGGCAGGACAGGCTCCGACAATGTAGGCTTCGGGCCAGCAGATCGAGGACAACGGTTCCGCGCACTGCACCTGCACACTCGGCTCGATCAGTCTTTCAGGACTTTACCACGCACAGGACTTCGGGCTGTTCACCGTGACAGGCGGACAGCTTACGGACTCGACCCTCACTGCGGAAGGTCAGGTCGGAACGGCCGAGGTTGACGGGGTTGTGAAGTCCTCTGATCTCGTCGGCGGAAAGGTGACAGTCACCGCTACAATAGTCGGTGTCGGAAACAACGGCGGCATATCGACGCCTACGGTCGCCCTAAACGCGTTCTGCGGAAAGGCCGGTATGTTTACCTCGCCCCTCTCCGAAACGAACCCAAACGGCGATTTTCCGACCTACACGTTCACGGCTGAATGGGCGCTCTCGGCTGACGTCTCCGGGGGTTCGTAAGGTCTGGCATGAACGGGATGCGAGTCAACTACTCGATGACCGCCAACGGACAGGACGTTTCGATCCTTTAGTCCGTCATAGAGGCTCGTCGAAGGGAACTTGGCGAAACAACCCGTCAGTCCGCCACGGCAACCGCGATACAGGTAATGAAGAGCCTACGCGCAAACACCCTCGTAGCCGATCCAGACAGGATGGACGTCAGGGTTCGCAAGTCGGACGCATACGCAGTCGGGTGGAGGAAGGTGGGAGGACGCAATTCAAGGTGCGTAAGGGTCGGTTCGGAAAAAGGCCCGGTTATCTCTTTGAAGTCGGTCGTTGACCTGTGCGGCAGGTACGTAAAGGGACAGATAGCCAACGTCTATTCGGCAGTCGATTACGTGGAAGGAGCGAAGGAGGTTTCAAGCCACTACGTCATTCTCGCAACCGACATGAAGACGGCCCGCAAGTTCGCCGAGGACAGGCACAGGAAAAGAGTCCGTCGCTACTCCGGCATGGCGAGGTTCGCTCTCACATACGCGATGATGTAGACGTCGCGCAGAAGCTCACCAGACAAGTCCACGGCAATAGCCACCGCGCTTGGAAAGGGAACGGCGATGAAGAACGTCCTTGTCAACGTCCGCGAAACGGGCTACGACAGTGGCGACGTATCAATAGACGTACACGACGGACTTGAATACGCAACGGGAGCATTGAAGGACGGCGAGGGGTATGTGCAGACGGCTGTGCAGAAGGCAGTAAACGGAATCGTCGGAATGATAAACCGGCACATGGACAAGGTAGGTTCCTTCCACGACCGCTTGAAGGTTCCCTTTCCAAAGGAGTGAACATGGTTTCAAGACTTGCAAAGGAGACTGTCGAGAAGTGGAAGTCCGAGGGGCTTGAACCGACGTTCGAGGACTGCATAAGGCTGAACGCCCTTGGCCTAAAGGTCGAAGGAGGGCCGTCTGCATACGAGTTCGGGGCAGTGCCGAGAACGGCGTTTCTGGGTGACTACGTTTTCACGGAACCAACAGTGGCGAAGAGAATGTGGATCGAAAGCGCGATGAAACTCCTGTAGGACGATTACTCAAACCAGTTGTGCCTCACGGCCTTCGCCCTCAACTGCCCCCCAAGCGAACTCCCAGACCTGACCAACGTTTCAAGGCTGGTAAAGGCAGTGAGGGATTTCAGGGACGAGGTTCTTTCAAACTACACGGAGACCCAGATCGTGACCTGTATCGAGTACGCGCTGAGGGGGGACGAACGGGAAGACACAGAGGGGTCGGGAACAAATCTAAACTCGGACAAAGACGTTTCGGAACTACCCGACTGCGCGAGGAGCGTGACAAGGCAGGTCTTGGAGGAGGCATTGAGCTACGGGATCGACGCCAAGGCAAAGGAGGAAGTCACGTTGCCGCAACTTGAAAGGATCGTGATGCTTGCGGCCCTGCACAGCGGAACGGACGTCTTGAAGGGAGAACACGCTTAGGCCGTCGGTGCGTTCTACCATGAGTGTGGAAGGATTCACGAAAGGCTGACGGCTGATCAGGAGAAATGACATGGCACGTGGAGACATCAACCTTCACATAGGGACAACGTACAGAGACGACGGTTTCAGGAAGCTGAACAACGCGCTAAAGGCTTCAAGCGGAAACATGAAGAAGGCTTCCTCAATGGTCAATCAGGTGGTCGGCGGACTCGGAGACATGGACAGCAAGGCCGGAAAGGTTGTCGGCACTATGGGGAACCTTCTTGGAAGCTTCGCGTCCATGGGCGTTGCCGGACTCGTCATAGGAGGGATCAGCACGGCGTTCCAGCTCGTCACCAACAAGATCAACGAGTCGAAAAGAGCAGTGAAGGAAATGGGTGAGGCCATCAAGAACAGGCTCCTTGCAGCTATGGGAGACGCAGAGGCAAAGGCAACTATCCTTTAGAAGAGCTTTCAGAAGATTCAGGATGGGTTGAAGCTCTCCCATTCCGACAGGGAAGGAGCGGAAGACCGCAAGGCCCAGGACGAGGCGAACAGGATAAGGGCCAAGCACATAGGCGACCGTTCAAAGATGACAGACGAACGTCAGGTACAGTTGGACAAGGCGAGGGAGCAGTACGAGACTGGAGCCGTCAGGGAGGAAAGAATACTGGAGAAGGCAAAGGCCAAGTGGAAGCTCGCCTCAGACCTATTGGAAGCGAAGAAGAAGGAACAGGAGGCAACGGCAAAGGCTCTGGAGAAGGCGTTGGAGGACGAGAAGAAGGTAATAGAGAAGTCTGCCGCGTACCTGAACGAGAAGAAGCGTCTTGAACAGGGCGGAGACCATATGAGGAAGCTGGCGAAGGAAAGACCGTGGGAGGCTTGGAAGTGGAACCAGCAGGCCGGAAAGTTCGACGCCGCCTTGGAGAAGCACGAAAAGGAAAACTCTGGTGATGTCGAAAGGATCAAACGCGCTTCAAAGATAGTGGCTGACGCACAGGAGAGAAACAGAAAGGCCGTGGAGGAGTCAACAAGGCTTGAAACGGAACTCGCACAGGCAAAGGAAGTCGTGAAGTCCGCCGTCCTACAGCACGACGCAAACATCAAGGCGTTGGACGAGGCGTTTAGGGAACAGCAGAGAGCCGTCGCCAAGAGCATCGAGGCCGAGAAGAAACACACAGAAGAGGAAAAGAAAAGAGAGGAAGCCGAACGGAAGAGAAAACAGGAGGAGGAGAGGCGCAAGCTCGAACAGGAACAGGACAGGGCCAACAGGCGTAAGATACGGGAGATCGAAAACGCGACCGTCAAGAAGATGGCCGAAATGCTGCCTGCAATAGAGCAGATGAAGAAGGCCGCTCAGGAATGGTCTGAAAAGGCCAAGGACGCCTCCGGCAAGACGTTCAACCAGTGGAAGGCGGACGAGAGGAAGAAACAGCGCGAACAAGACCGGGAGGTAAACGCCAAGGTCAAGAACATCGGTCAGGCGGAGGACAGGAGACGCCACCTTGGAGAAAGGATATTCGACAGGCGCGGACGGGTAAAGAAGACAGCCAACGCAAGGGACATAGAGGAGTTCAGGCAACTTGGAGAGTTCATCAACCTGTAGTCCAGCAACGACCCCAAGCTAAGGGAAGCCGCTTTGAGGGAACAGGACAGGATCGGAAAGAGAATCTTCGACAGGAACGGGCGTCTGAGGCGTTCCGCAAACAAACAGGACGTACAGCGTTGGAAAGACCTGTAGAGAAACTTTGTGAAGCCCGACAACCCCGTTCAGGACTTGAAGAAGATGGAAGAGGAGAAGAACAAGTTTGCCAAGCAACAGGCCGAGGACATCAAGACCATCAGGGACAAGCTCGACAAGCTGGGCCTTTGATGAAAAAACTAAAACACCATTCAGGAAAGAAACATATGATAGGAACATTGGACATCGAGGTACAGGCGTAGAGGCCGAACGTTCCGCTTGAAACCCTGTACGCCTTCATTGAATCGCCTTCAAGCATACGGGTCAGGAACGTACCCGAAAGGGTCGGGAAGTGGAACATCACAAAGGTCTACGTCAAGCTACAGTACCCCGACAACACGGAACGCGAGTGCGTCTGCGTCTGCGACAACGGCGTCTACGTATGTACGGTTGAGGGATCTGGAAGGTCTGGACGCCAGCCGAAGGGATATTCGGTAATGGCGGACGGAGTTGACGAAAACGGAAGAGGGGTCTTCGGCTACGTACTCGGAAAGGGAGACGTAGCCATAATGGACGAAAACGGCTCTGTCACTGTGGACGGGGTTTCGTATATGATCCACTACTTCGACGAAAGGCCAGAGAACCCGAACATCGGAGACGTATGCAGGGGCGAGGATGGATGGGAAATGTTCAACGGCGTGCAGTGGGTGGTCTTCGGAGGGATCGAGTACGAGGCCGGAGAGGGACTTGCCCTAAACGGAAACACGTTCTCGCTCGACGCCACAATACCCACAAAGACGTCACAGCTTGAAAATGACTCCGGCTTCACAACGGCATAGGACATACCGACAAAGGTATCAGAACTCCAGAACGACTCCGGCTTCACGACTGCCGAGGACATACCGACAAAGGTCTCCGAGCTTGAAAACGATTCCGGCTACCTGACACAGCACCAGAGTCTTTCAAACTACCTGTAGCTCACGGGCGGGACGCTCACCGGAAATCTCACACTCGGAGAAAACTCGCACATAATCTTCGGCGCGACTCCAAGGATTGACGCACGGTATGGAGACAGGTTCATGACCTGGAGGTTCCCCAATGTCACCGGCACATTCGCCCTCGACGCTGACGTGCAGAACCTCTCGGCTAACAAGGCAGAAGCAGAGGTCGAGTCCCTTCACAGGACGGTCGCTGGCGGCATCTTCTGGGATGAAAATGTGACTGCCGAAACGGACATAGTTGTGGAGGGAAGCGGAGCGTTCACCGACCTGTACAACACGTACTCAGCGACGATGACGGATGCCGGCTACACGATTACCTGCACACGCAATCGCGGCAGTACCACAAGGGAGACCATCAGAAACACTACAAAGGGAACGGCGGCACAGGGTACAGGTTCACTCTTCTTCGAGTTCGGTGACTACGGCTCGATATGGGACGGCGACGAGGATCGGGATCAGATATGGGTGATGAAGGACGTTCGCGTTCCTATGGGCGAAAGGACGCTGACGGTAAAACAGTCCGTTGACAAGGGCTTGTCTGGAAAGCTCGACGTTACCACAATCGGAACCTATGCCGAGGCATCGACCCCAAACAACAATTCAAGTCTGTGGGGAATAAGGTTCAAGCCAAGGGCCTTCGGGATGGAAGACGGCGACTGCATCATCGGTTTTACCATAAGAACCCGTCTCTCCACGGGGACGCCACAGCCAGACGTTCCCATTTACTACAAACTCATAGACCACTCTTCCGGCTCAGACGTGGTTCTTGCCACGGTACGTGAGCCTAAAATGGTGAACGTGTGGAACACTGACGTGTCGTTTGGTTTCGACCGCCTTGTATGTCTCGACAAGGACAAGGAGTACAGGCTTCTCTCCTATTCAAGTGTCACGGCCACCAGTTCAACAAACGTAGGGATCAGGATGACGCCCAATTCAACCAATACGGACATCTACGGCAACAATGACACAAGCTATAGACCTGTAATGCGCGTCGAGTGGGGAAGAGGGTCGGGGCTGAGGGAAATAGCGGCAAGACTTGAAAACCACTACACCAAGAGCGAAGTGGACAGTATGCTACAAAGTCTCAGGGAGGAGCTTTCGTAATGGACGAGCAGACAAAGCTGTTTATAGACATCAGCCGCAACTTGGGAGAGATCAACTCAAAGCTCGGCTCCCTGTGTGAAGTCATAGCGAAGCACGAATCGAGGATCACGGAACTTGAGAAAGACAAGGTTGGTGTCAGCGGTCTCCATTTCAAAGAGCTTGCAGTGTGGCTCGTAAAGGGTCTTATAATCGCACTTGGAACGATAGCCACAATGACAGGTTCCGCGTCATTGATCAAGGGCATCTTTGGGATGTGAGTCTGGCTCTCGCGCAAAAAAAATTTTGAAAAAGTTTTCCCCCTTGAAAACATTGGTCGATCCGAACGTCGATCGGTGATTTCATCCGCACCTTCGGCAATGTTTTCAGAGTCAAGCCCCCCGACTTTTCTGAAACTCACCCTTGATTTTACTGCCGAAGGTCGGCGTCGCTCACTGAAAAATGGCTTTTCCAAAAACAGCATTTCGTATAATAGTGTCAGTTCTTTGGAACTACATTCGATCTTTGACATACGAGTTGGCCACACAACACACACAACACACAAGAAAGGAAAAGCAGATGAAGAAGAAACAAGAACGAACAACACCTCCGATGCCGTCGTACAGGATTGGCAGGTTCATACAGTACGGAGGGGAGTCGGAACCGAAGTTCAGGCCAGCACACGAGATCGGCTATGATGCGGCGTATGACTTCTTCCGTGACCTGTACTGGAACGACCGAAAGGAGGCTGAAGACCAGTTGGCGGAGTACAAGAGACTCTGGAAGGAGAAGGCCGTGAAGGGTTCCTCCTACATAGCCGACACCGACCCGGAGCTTGGAGAGCGGTTCAAACGCCGTGCTTGTACTCAGGAGGACTGCCGGAAGCCCTACTACGAGAAGATGAGGGAGGCAAGTTCAGCGGTTGAGAAGTGGGAGTGGTTCAAGGACTTCATCATAGGGGACTGGACTGAACCCGCAACGGTCTACCGCCAGAACACCCTGCCTTCGGAAAACAACTGGGCCGGAGAGGAGATGCGGAAGGAGATAATCCAGAAGCTCGACTGGTACGGCTACGTCACGGTCGGGTGGAGCTGTCTCGGACATACCCGTGCAAGGTGGCAGACAGATTCCGTCTGCGACTGGGTGAAGAGGGAGCATCCTGAGTGGAAGGTGGTGAACAACGAGTTCGACTGCACCATAACAAAGAAGGCGTGAGTCACATACAGACTCAAACCGGGACGCCATGTAGGACTATGACAGGTTCTGCACGACGTCCTTTTTCATGACTCAATACAAACTATCGGATGGAATACAAAAAGCGAACATGACGCGTTGTGGGGCCCGATTCTGCCGAGGGAGTTGCCGAGACGGACGTGAGCGATGGGCAATGATTCCTGTTAATGCCCAAGTCAATCCAAGAAGAATCCATGTCATCAGTACGAGGGTCGCTTTCTTTTTGGTGTTTCGGACGAACGCCACTACGAGGCCGGAAGCAAGCCAAGCAAGGAGAACTGAGGAACCTCCTGGGGAAAAGACTGCTGGCATTCTGGATAGGCATAGCATGAGTATTACCGTGGAGGTTGTCGGGAGAGGCCAAAGCCTTGGAAAGAACACAGTCATGAAGAATATGGATGCCCCGAGAACGTTCATAAGAGTCAGACGCAAAGAGAAATTAGGGGGGTAATAAGATGGCGCACAAAACGCTGTCGTGATTAAAACTGTTGCTGCAAGGAAGAATGTCAGGTCAATGTTTTTCTTCATGGTGATTTATGATGTTGTTTGGTGATGGTTGAAAAGGCGGGTTACGGGATTAAACCGCAACCCGCACAAGTTAGTTGTCAACGCCAATCATCTGGCGTGAGGGTATCTGTGCCGAAGATATCTTCGTTCACTATGACTTCGTCATCTGGGGAATAGCCTCTCATTTTTGTCACCTCCTTTCGTCGTTTTATGTGTTGGCTTTGTTGGTGAGTCAATCGCCCATGTCGATACGAACTGCCACATCGAAGAGCCTGTTATGACAGGCACGAAGCGCCAGCATCACAACCTCGTCTTTTGTCGGAATCTTCTCAAGCGTCCTGAAGCGTTCGACAAAGAACTTGGCCTTGGCAAAGTTGCTGGGCCCTTTCAGTGCCGCTGTTTGTGTCTGCCAATTCCCGCCCTCACAAAGATACTGTGCAGCGCAGAAATTCTCCAACATTTGAATTTCCCTCTTCATGGTCTTTAGAGAGGCGTTATGGGTTATGGACAGCGATGACATTATGACCTCCTTTTGTGTGTTGGAAGTTTGTGTGGATAGGTCGGGTCGTCGTCTTCGGCTACTATCTCTCTGAGCGAAAGAGCGCCCCATTCAGAACTGACGCAAAGCTCGGACACTATCACACCAGCTTTGTGGGCGACATCACAGAGCTGTTCTGCAATGTCCTCCAACGTGGCGTCCCTCCATATCTTGCGGTTCGCGGACAGCTTGCTCAAGACTGCGGGTGTGCAGTCAAGCAGCACCCGCGATATGGCGTTTGACTCAGCCTGGCGTATGACAAGAATCTTGCCGTTCTTGCCAGAGGCCGCACGGCTCAAGGCCTTTTGAAAGTCCATTGTTCACCTCCCCGCGGTAAAAAGTGGTAGGCAAATTACTTCTGATAGTAGCCCGCCCGACTCGACTCTGTTGCCTCTGATGGTGACACGGTGGATGCGACGCTGAACCTCTGGCGTGTTGATGTTGGGAAAGCGACGCAATAATTCAGTTGACGAATATTTGTCCGACCCCGTGATGAGAATCGCCGTCGGGTTTTGAAGCAAAATAGAGAAACAAGCGATGTCAGCATTCTGCTTCTCAAGGCCGAAATCATAGACTCTGCGCGTCCAGCCGGAACGAGCATTTATAGCAGAGATTGCACGGGCGGAAGGTGTGTGGCGGTCGTAGGCCTTCCTCCTTGAGCAGGGGTCGGCCACGAGAAACGGGCGGTATCTTGCCTCTACGCCAAGAGAGACACTGACGCAGGTCGTGGCGCCAAAATGCCAGTTAGCGGGGTCGGAGGAGCCCTCTCCGGCGGAAGCCACATTACTTTCATCTATCAAAGCGATTGGTCTTGTGTCGGGACGTTGTAATGGCGGAAGAACTTCGGCGTCGTAGATTTCGCCAACGAACGTTCCTCCTCTCAGACGGCGGTGGAGTACGACCGTAGTGTATTGTCCGTAGAGGAGTTCAGGTCTCCTGTTAACATGTGCGAGACAGCCATCTTCAAGACGAACATCCGTCCCACGTTGAGTTTGTGCGCAGACCCACCCGCGCCCGAAGGCCGGAAGGTCGAAGGTTGACTTTTGAAGAGTTGACATTTAGTGCCCCTCCTGAAATGGATTACGAACGGAACCCAGTAGATACGGAGAGGCGCGGTGGAAGCCAGTAGACGACTGGGTTCGGAACCGCATGCCAACTTAAAAGCCTCAGTTAGCACGCACATATGATACCATATTTGGTTCTCGCCGCGCAAGGGGGTATTTGAAAAAATTTTTGGGCTTGCTAACTGTCTCAAATCCTCATCCTATTCAAAGCCGTCTGGAACAACTCCGGGCGGTTTTGTTTTAGCCACTCTGAAAACCATATCGGGTTCTGGTGTGCAGACAGTCTTCCAAACTTGTGGTGAGACGGACAAAGAGAAATTCCGTTGTCAACTTCAAGCCTGTACTCTTTCCACAGATGTTTTGGAAGAATGTGATGGGCGTTCAAGTGTTCTGCCTTGCCACATACAGCACAAACGTCCCCGTCTCTCTAACGGACTTGCCTTGACCAGTTTGAAAGAAGTGTTGAGACGGAAGGTTTCTTGATTATGTTTGCCATGGCGGTTCCTTTTGAGTTTGTTGGGAGAAGAACAAAGATAGGCGTCATTTGACAATGGCTACTGTTAGCGTTTGCTCTACTTTGAATTAAACCGAGCAAGTGATAGACACGAAAGCGGTCAAAATGCAGTCTCAAGCATCCAAAACGTTGTGCTTTGAAAAAAAGTTGGAAGTGTGTGTAAGATTCTTTTGTGAGCGACGAGTAAATTAGTGAAAGGAATAACAGACAACTGAAGGATAAAACATGGGCAAGAACTTCAAGCAATTCGTTATCGTCATCTACACACTGTGTGTGATGTTGCTTCAATTTAGTGCATTTGCTTCTGGACTTCACACGGGACTTCATTAGCAAAAACATAACTCCAAGCATCATGGACAGTTCAATCACAGTTTGATATAATATACAACTAAATCTTCCAGAAAGGAGGCAAATGTGGGGAGCTTTTTCTTTATGATCTTCTTTATTCCTTGCTTACTACTCGTTCTGCTCATGGGCGGGTGTTAAGGAAGGATGCAGAAAACTGACTACGGCGAAGGACGTCGCAGGTTAGATGGTTTTACAAAAAAAGAAAGAGAGGCTTGAAATGATAGAGTGGATTGTTGGTGCAGCCCTTTTGAATGGGGTTATGAATTCAAAAGCAAAGGAGGCGGCAGACAGAGAAAGAAGAAAAAGAGAGAAGGAGATAAAGAAACTAAAGAAGGAACTGAGAGAACTAAAGGGAGAAGAAGAAGAAAAAGGCATTCTAGGTAGAGTTTGTGATTTTATTTTCGATTAGTAGTTTTTAGATTCCCCGTTATGAACGCCGTCCTCACTTATAATGGGACGGCGTTGTCATATTTGCTGTAAACTGAGCTAAAGAGCTATTCTAAAACCAGCGACCCAAACCTTCGTCCTTCGATCTGTAACCGTGGTTCCTGAGCGCGGCGGGGATACTGTCCTTTGCCTGACCTATAAACTTAGGTCAAAAACTGCCGACTGTATCTTTCGTAGAAGCCTGTGAGAAAAACCTGCATTACAAACCCCATTGTCCGCGCTAATACGCTGATCACAGTATGATTACAGTATGAAAGAACCTCGTTAGAACCTCAGCCAAGCGTTTTCATTCCGTGTTTACAATGAAACGTAGAATAAGAGGTCAGCTCGACGCTCTCGACGAGCTCGTTCGCGATCGTGGGGCTCCCCGACGCGGCGGTGAAGGAGGCGAAGGAGCGCGTGTCGACGGCGCTCAAGAATTCGGGCTTCACGTCGAAGGAGGAATACGCGGTCACGGTGAACCTCGCGCCCGCCGACATCAAGAAGGAAGGGCCGATCTACGACCTGCCGATCGCGGTGTGCCTCCTGCGCGCGACGAAGCGGCTGAACAACGAGGCGCTCGCCGACTACGCGCTCATCGGGGAGCTGTCGCTCACGGGCGAGGTGCGGCGCGTCCAGGGCGTGCTGCCGATGGCGATGGAGATGAAGCGCATCGGCCGGCGCGCGGTGATCGTGCCCGAGGCGAACGCCGACGAGGCGAGCGTCGTCGGCGGCATCGACGTCATCCCCGTGCGGACGCTGCGCGAGGCGGCGCAGTACCTGAACGGCGAGATCGCGATCCCGCCGCGCCGCACCGACCTCGCGGCGCTCGTCGCGCGCGACGCGGCGGCGGGCGACGACTTCGCCGACGTGAAGGGGCAGGCGTCGGTCAAGCGCGCCATCGAGGTTGCGGTCGCCGGCGGGCACAACATCCTCCTCATCGGCTCGCCCGGCTCGGGCAAGACGATGCTCGCGCGGCGGATCCCGTCGATCCTGCCGCCGATGTCGGTCGAGGAGGCGCTGGAGGTCTCGAAGATCCATTCCGTCGCCGGGCGCGAGAAGGGCGCGGGTACGTTCGTGACGCGGCGGCCGTTCCGCGCGCCGCACCATACCGTCAGCGCCATCGGGCTCCTGGGCGGCGGCGTCCACCCGACGCCCGGCGAAGTGTCGCTCGCGCACCGCGGCGTCCTCTTCCTCGACGAGTTCGCGGAGTTTCCGCGGTCGGCGCTCGAGACGCTCCGCCAGCCGCTGGAGGACGGCCACGTGGGCGTGTCGCGCGCGAACGCGGCGTACGACTACCCCTCGCGCTTCATGCTCGTGGCGGCGATGAACCCGTGCCCGTGCGGCTACTACGGCGACGTGACGCACGAGTGCCGCTGCCGCCAGACGCAGATTCTCAAGTACCAGCAGCGCGTGTCGGGTCCGCTTCTGGACCGCATCGACATCCAGACGGGCGTCGTCGCCGTGCCGGTGCGCGATCTGGAGCGCGCGGACGGGGGCGAGCCGAGCGCGGCGATCCGCGCGCGCGTCGTCGACGCGCGGCGGCTCCAGGCGGCGCGCTACCGCGGGCTGAAGGGCGTCGTCACCAACGCCGACGTGCCGGGCCGCTTCCTGAAGGACGTCTGCAAGCTGACGGACGGCGCGCACGCGGACCTACGGCGGCAGGTGGAGCGGCTGAACCTGTCGGCGCGCGCCTACGACCGCATCCTGCGCGTGGCGCGGACGGCGGCGGACCTGAAGGGGCGCGACGCCGTGACCGAGGAAGAGGTGCTGGAGGCGGCGGGCTACCGCGCGCTCGACGGCCAGAACGGATTTTGGGCCTGAAGCCCAGGAAAGGAAAAAACAAGATGAACACGATCCACGACAACACGACACCGCGTCCGGCCGCACCGGCGGCCCGGACCTACCGCCCCCGGCTCTCGTTCTTCCATGCGAACGGCAAGGGCACGGGCAGCGCGCTGACAGCCGAGCTCGTCCCCGCCACCGCGGAGGCGGAAGGCTGCGTGCGCGTGAGAATCACGAACCAGATGACGGTCGGCGACCGCTCGGGGCCGACGCCCGTCTATCCGCGCTTCGACTGGGAGAACGCCATCGGGCTGAAGCTGGGCTTCACCGACCTCAGCAAGATGCTCCAGGTCTTCCGCGGCGAATGCGAGAGTCTGGAGGACGGCCGGGGGCTCTACCACCGCTCGGTGAAAGGGCAGACGCGCATCTGCCTGCGCCACGTCGTCGAGCCGTTCACGGGCTACGCGCTCGAAGTCTACCGCAGCGCGCAGCCGGGGGCGGACGACGGCCGCGCCGCCTTCCTCTTCCACCCGCACGAGGCGCTGGGGCTGACGGCCGCGCTCGAAAGCTCCTTCGGCGTCCTGTGCTTCGGCGTGCCGACGGCGGAGACGGCGCCGCGCGCCGCCGCGCGTCCGGCGGAGGAGGCGGCCCATGCCGCGTGAGAACGTCGGCGTCGCCCACGGGCGCTGGGGCGAGGACGTCGCGTGCGAGGCGCTGCGCTGCGAGGGTTACGAGATCATCGAGCGCAACGCCCGCCCGTGCCGGCGCGACCGGCGGCTGGAGATCGACATCGTCGCCTACGACAAGCCGCGCGACATGATGGTCTTCGTCGAGGTCAAGCAGCACGCGGCGCGCGCGTCGCGCCAGCGGCGGCTGAGGAGCGTGGACCGGCACAAGCGGGCGCTCCTGCGCACGGCGTGCCGGACGTGGCTGAGGTGCAACGCCTGGAAGGGCGCGTACCGCTTCGACGTGATCGAGGTCTACGGCACGCCGGACGCGCGGCGGGCGGTCGAGATCGACCACATCGAGCGCGTGCGCCTCTTCGAGACGGAAAAGAAATTCATCAACTGGGCGGACTGAACCGCCCGCACGAGAAAGGAAACGAATCATGGCGAAAAACACATTGAAACAGATGGGCTCGGCGCTGGAGACGGTGATGGGCCAGATCCGCAGGCAGTTCGGCGAGATGGCGATCCTGCGCCTCGGCGAATCGGCGCACGGCGCGGTGGCGGCCGTGCCGACGGGCGCGCTGTCGCTCGACCTCGCGCTCGGAATCGGCGGGCTTCCCAAGGGGCGCATCGTCGAACTCTACGGGCACGAGTCCTCGGGCAAGACGACGCTCGCGCTGCACGCGGTCGCGAACGCGCAGGCCGCGGGCGGCACCGCCGCGTTCATCGACGCGGAGCACGCGCTCGATCCCGCCTATGCGCGCAAGATCGGCGTCGACCTCGACAATCTGATCGTCTCGCAGCCGAACTCCGGCGAGGAGGCGCTCACGATCTGCGAGCAGCTGATCCGCTCGGGCGCGGTGGACGTCGTCGTGGTCGATTCCGTCGCGGCGCTGACGCCGCAGGCGGAGATCGACGGCGCGATGGGCGACAGCCACGTGGGGCTCCAGGCGCGGCTCATGTCGCAGGCGATGCGCAAGCTGACGGCGGCGATCGCGCAGACGCAGACGCTGTGCATCTTTACGAACCAGGTGCGCGAGAAGATCGGCGTCATGTTCGGCAGTCCCGAGACGACGCCCGGCGGCAAGGCGCTCAAGTTCTACGCGACGTGCCGCCTCCAGGTGCAGCGCATCGGCGCGATCA
>DJXI01000083.1:123207-145275 GCA_002449695.1 Verrucomicrobia bacterium UBA7008
TGCAGGTGCAGCGCATCGGCGCGATCAAGAACACGGCGGGCGAGGTCGTCGGCAACCGTACGCGCGTGAAGATCGTCAAGAACAAGGTCGCCGCGCCGTTCACGGAGGCGGAGTTCGACATCCTCTACGCGTGCGGCATCTCCCGCGAAGGGGGCGTGCTCGACGCGGCGCTCGCGCGCGGGATCGTCGAGAAGCGCGGCAGCTGGCTGGCGTTCGAGGGCGAGAACCTCGCGCAGGGCCAGACGGCGGCGATCGGCTTCCTGAAGGAGCATCCCGAGGTGACGGCGCGCATCGCCGAGCGTGTCCGCGCGGCGGCGTAGCGGCGGGGGAGAGGCGGCGATGGAGGCGATCGACAGGCTGGCCGTGCGGCTGGACCAGCTCGAAGACCGGCTGGACCGGCGGCTCGCGCGTCAGGCGGCGCGGCTGGACGCGCTGCAGACGCGCGTCCGGTCCTTCGCGCAGGCGGCGCGGCCGCCGGTGCGCGGCGTGTTCTACGACGGGCAGGTGTTCGACGCGGCGGCGTTCGTCCTGCGCCGCATCCGCGCCGCACGCCGGTCGCTGCTGCTCATCGACGGCTGGGTGGACCTGGCCACGCTCGAACTCCTGGCACGCAAGCGCGCGGGCGTGGCGGTCACCCTCGTGACGTCGACGTGCGGCAACGCGCTGACGGCGGCGGACATCCGGCGCTTCAACGAGCAGTACGGCGGTCTGACGGTGTGCGAAAGCCGGAGCTTCCACGACCGCTTCCTCGCGGTCGACGACCGCCGCCTCTACCTGATCGGCACGTCGCTGAAGGACCTCGGGCGCAAGTGCTTCGCGTTCACCGCGCTCGACGCCGCCGAGATCCCTCGCCTGAAGGAGAGGATCTAAACCTCCAAACTTCCGCTATTCCTGCGCTAATTGTGATATACTATTGAAAACTCAGGAAAGGAAACGAGATGAAGATTGACACTCTCTGCGTGCAGGGCGGATGGACGCCGAAATGCGGCGAACCGCGCCAGGTCCCGATCTACCAGACGACGACGTTCAAGTACGACACGACCCAGCACATGGCCGACCTCTTCGACCTCAAGGCGTCGGGCTACTTCTACACGCGGCTCGCGAACCCGACGAACGACGCGGTGGCGAAGAAGATCGCCGCGCTCGAAGGCGGCGTCGCGGGCATCCTCACCTCGTCGGGCCAGGCGGCGTCGACGTTCGCCGTGCTCAACCTCTGCAACGCGGGCGACCACGTCGTCTCGTCGGCGCAGATCTACGGCGGCACCTTCAACCTCTTCGCCGTGTCGCTGAAGAAGCTCGGCATCGAATTCACCTTCGTCGATCCCGACGCGGACGCGAAGACGATCGCGCAGGCGATCCGTCCCAACACGAAGTGCATCTTCGGCGAGACGGTCTCGAACCCGTCGGGCTGCATCCTCGACATCGCGAAGTTCGCGAAGGTCGCGCACGCGGCGGGCGTCCCGCTCATCGTCGACAACACGTTCCCGACGCCGATCCTCTGCCGCCCGATCGAGCACGGCGCGGACATCGTCGTGCACGCGACGACGAAGTACATGGACGGCCACTCCGCGCAGGTCGGCGGCTGCATCGTCGACTCGGGCAACTTCGACTGGACGAAATACCCCGAGCGCTTCGCGGGGCTCGTCGCGCCCGACCCGTCGTACCACGGCCTGAGCTACACGCAGACGTTCGGCAAGATGGCGTACATCGTCAAGGCGACGGCGCACCTGATGCGCGACTTCGGCTCGATCCCCTCGCCGTTCAACGCGTTCCTCGTGAACCTCGGCCTCGAGTCGCTGCACGTGCGCATCCGCCGCCACGCCGAGTCCGCGCTCAAGATCGCGAAGTGGCTCAAGACGCAGAAGAAGGTCGCGTGGGTGAACTTCGCGGGGCTGCCCGATTCGCCCTACCATAAGCTCCTCCGGAAGCAGTTCGACGGCAACTCGCCGTGCGGCGTGATGACGTTCGGCATCAAGGGCGGGCGCGCGGCGTCGATCCGGTTCATGGATTCGCTCAAGCTCGTCGGCATCGTCACGCACGTGGCGGACGCCTGGACGTGCGTCCTGCACCCGGCGTCGCACACGCACCGGCAGCTGACGGACGCGCAGCTCAAGGCGGCGGGCATTCCGCCGGACCTCATCCGCCTCTCCGTCGGTCTGGAGGATCCGGACGACATCATCGCCGACCTGAAGCAGGCGCTGGCCAAGATCAAGTAACGGACGGAATCAAACGGGAGCATCAACATGAAGAAGGGTCTACTGACGGACTGGTTCATCGCGCTCGCGCTGGGCGCGGCGGCGGCGGTGCTGTACTTCTGCTCGCTGGCGGGCTACGCCTATCCCGGCGAGAGCGCGCATCTGGCGGTCATCTGGCAGGGGCTCGACACCGAGCCCTTCAACCGCTACCCGCTGATGGCGCCGTTCGCGCGGCTCTTCGGCGCGGGCAACGGCCTCGCGCCCGTCTGCGGCGCGCTGGCGACGATGCTCGTCTACGGCTTCGTCGTCAGCCTGATGCGCCACCGCATCAAGGGCGACGAGACGGAGGGCTTCGCCACGCGCGCGAGCCGGTTCGGCGGCCTCGTGGCGGCGCTCGTCTTCCTGCTGAACCCGGCGGTCCGCGCGGCCGCCTCGCATCTGGAGCCGCGCCTCTTCGACGTGACGTGGGCGCTGGCCTCGCTCGTCCTGCTCGTGCCCTACGCCCGCCTGCCGAAGGCGGTCGCCTGGCTCTGCCCGGCGGCGAGCGCCGTGATGGCGGGCCTGGGGCTCGCGGACACGCCGTTCTTCCTGCTGATCCTGCCGCTCCATCTCGCGGTCGTCCAGGCCGTCTCGCGGCGGCGCGGCGCGCGCGGCTATCCGCTCGCGGCGCTCTTCGTGGTCATCTTCATCGCGTCGTTCTTCATCTTCGCGGGCAACGCGGCGGGCGACTTCGGCGCGCTCATGAAGTCGCTCAAGGACGCGGCGAAGCTCTACACGGCGCCGAAGGACTGGCTCTTCGTGCTCCTCTTCGCGACGCTGCCGTTCGCGGTGCTGCTCTTCTCCAGCCGCCGCGCGTTCACGGAGCAGAGCGGCTGGACGCAGTGGCTCTTCCACCTGGCGATGACGTTTGTCGCCGTGCTGGCGATCGCCACGCCCCTCGCGCCCGCCTCGCTGATGCGCCCGAGCGGCGTCCTGCCCGTCGCCGCGGTTCTCTTCGTCGCGGTCACCGCCGGCTACCTGACCGTCTACTGGCACCTGCAGTTCTCCGCCGCCGTGCGCATCAACGAGTCGACGGCGGAGGACAAGGGCGCGCCCCGGCGCATCGGCCGCCTGCTGGCCAGCGTCGCCGGCGCGGTCCTCGCGGTCGCGATCGTCTTCACGGTGCTCCTCGACCTCTTCTCCTTCGAAAAGAACGCGGGCGCGTTCGCGGACAAGGCGGCGGAGAAGGTCCTCGCCGACCTCGGCACGCGCACGTGGCTCGTCACCGACGGCACGCTCGACGACCACCTGCGCCTCGCCGCCGCGCGCCTCGGCCGCGAACTGAACCTCATCTGCCTGGACCGCGACCTCGACAGCGACTACCTCGCCGACCTCGGCGCGCTCGTCCGCGAGAAGCAGGTCGGCGGCGCGCGCAACGCGGAGCTGGCGCTGTCGCTCTCGCTCGGCGTGCTGCCGTTCGTGCAGGACTGGTTCGCCGCCGATCCCGCCGTCGCGCAGACGGTGGCCATCTTCGGCGCGAGCGACCTCTGGTATGCGGCGAAGGTGACGCCCGTGCCCGAATTCTTCTTCTTCGGCGGCGACCCGGCGCGCGAACCCGACTGGGCCGCGTCGTGGGCGGAATTCAAGGACATCCTCGCCGCGCCGCAGGGCTGGGGCAGCTACCGCCTGTGGCAGAGCGAAGATCCCGTCGAGAAGATGCGCCTGAACCTGCGCCGCCACCTCGGCCTCGTCGCCAACAACCGCGGCGTGTGGCTCCAGGACGCGGGCCGCGAGGAGGAGGCGTTCGACATGTACGAGCGCGTCCTCAGGGAGATCGACGCGGACAACGTCTGCGCGCTCTTCAACGAGTTCGAGCAGGCGCGCGCCGGCCTCGCGCGCGCGGCCGCCCGCAAGAACGAGCTGGAGAAGGCGCTCAAGGCGATCGTCGACGACACGAACCGCCGCTACCGCCTGTGGGCGCTCGGCAACTACTACGGCTACATCCGCAGCCCCGAGATCTTCATCCGCCTCGGCTTCACGTGGGCGCGCTCGGGCCGCCCGGGCGAGGCGCTCAGCCAGATCCGCCGCGCGATCGACTTCATTCCGACCGACAACCGCCGCACCGTGCTGAACATGATGGCGGCGCTCTACGCGAGCGAGCACGACGCGCGCAAGTCGCGCGAGGTCTACGAATCGGTGCTGGCGGACGACGCGACGAACCACGACGCGCTCATCGGCCTCATGCGGCTCGAACTGCTCGACGGCAACAGCGAGAAGGCGATGGAGTACCTGCGACAGGCGACCGCGGCGGCGGGCGACGATCCGCGTGCGAACATCGAAAACGCGCTCCTGCACCTGATGCGCAACGAGCTCGCCGAGGCGAAGACGCTGCTCCGGAAGGTGACGGAGGCCGATCACGGGAACCTCCAGGCGTGGTCGCTGACGGCCGCCGTCACGATGCAGCAGATCGATGCGTCGAAGGACGAGAAGGAGAAGGCCGCGCTCGCGAAGGAGCTGGAGGATCAGATCCTGCCGACGATGGAGAAGCAGGCGCGCACGCCGAACGACTACTACGTGCAGACGACGCGGGCGTTCCTCCTCATGCGCAAGGGCGCCGAGCACCGCCGCGAGGCGCGCAACGCGTTCGTCGCCGCCGCGCAGGCCCGCCCCGACATCGCCGCGACGGGCGACCTCATCCTCGGGCTCGACATCTCGCTCAACGACACCGAGCACGCCGAGCGCCAGGCGCGCGACATCCTCCGCCGCAACCGCAGGGCGCCGCTCGCGAACTACGTGATGGGCTCGCTCGCGCTCCAGAAGGGCGAGTACGCTGAAGCCGAGGCGTTCCTCCGCCGCGCGGCGGATGCGCCGCGGCCCGTGGCGCTCGCGCTGAACGACCTCGCCGAAGTGCTCCGGCGCAACAGGAACTACGTCGAGGCGGAGCGCTACGCGCGCCAGGCCGTCGCGGCCGAGCCGCGTCTCTACGTGGCGTGGGAGACGCTCGGCGCCGTCCTCCTCGACGCGAAGGGCAATCTGGACGAGGCCGAGTCCGCCGTCAAGAAGGCGTGCGAGCTGTCGAAGGACGAGAACGGGCGCGAAGCCGACGTGCGCATGCTCGTCACGCTCGCCCGCGTCCAGCTCGCGCGCGGCGACGCGGTGCACGGCAAGACGACGCTCCGGATGGTGAACAAGCGCATCGACGAGCTGTCGGCGTTCGAGCGGTCCGAATTCGAGGAACTGCGCAAGAGCGCCCGGTAAGCGTCCATGCTGGGCAGTCTCGTCCTCGCCGCCGCGTTCCAGGTGCTGCCGTTCTACGAGCAGCGCCCCGCCGACGACTACTACGCGGTGCGCCCGCTGTGGTCGACCGAGCGCGGCGACACGGATGTGCTCTGGCCGGTCTTCACCCGGCACGACGACTGGTGGAGCTTCTGCCGCCTCGTCAATGGACAGACGCACCACGACGGCGCGGACGGCTATCAGTTCACGGTCGTG
The DNA here is from genome assembly GCA_002449695.1 of Verrucomicrobia bacterium UBA7008. Taxonomy (GTDB): domain Bacteria; phylum Verrucomicrobiota; class Kiritimatiellia; order RFP12; family UBA1067; genus UBA1067. The sequence continues at coordinate 128,874 of DJXI01000083.1, forward strand.
CCGCTCTGGTTCAACGGCCGCGACAGGGAGAAAGGCGGCTATGCGGGGCTCTTCCCGCTCGCCGGGTACCACCCGCACGTCGGCATGATGTACGACGTCAAGTTCGCGCTCTGGCCGCTCTGGCATCAGTACCGGATGCCGCGCGGGCGCGACTGGATGAAGACGAACGCCGTCCTCTTCCCGTTCATCAGCTGGCGTGACGACGGCGCGTGGAGCGTCTGGCCGCTCTACGGCGTCAACTACCAGCGCGAATCCGACCACCGCTATGTCCTTTGGCCGCTCGTCACCTGGGCGAGCTACCGCGACGACCGCGACACGGCGGGCGCGGGGTGTTCGTGGATGGTCTGGCCGCTCTACGGGCGCATCCGCCGCGCGCGAGAGACGCAGGATCTCTACCTGCCGCCGTTCTTCTCCTTCGCCGAGACGTTCGCCAAGGGTGAGGAGCGCCGGCACCTGTCGACGCGCGTGCGCTGCCCGTGGCCGTTCGTCGACTACGAGTCGACGCCGGCGCGCTGGCGTCTTTCCGTCTGGCCGTTCTGGGAGCGCAGTATCGACATCGACTACACGCACGGCAAGGAATCGTCGCGCGTGACGCGCTTCGGCTGGAAGCTCGTCGAGCTCTACGACGACGAGACGCGCGTCTTCCCGTTCTGGGCGTCGGGGCGCGACCACTTCCGCCTCTGGCCGTTCTGGGAGTCCGAATCGGCGCAGGGCGGCGCGGTCGCGCGCGGCCGCTTCCTCGCGCTCATGCCGATCCGCTGGGTGCCGTCGATCGACCGCAACTGGGCGAAGTTCTGGACGTTCTACGAGAACGAATCCACGCCGCTTTACACGGACCATTCGCTCCTCTGGGGCCTCATCCGCTGGAGGACGCTCAAGCCGTGAGGCGCGCGCTCAAGCTCTGGGCGCGGGCAATCCGTGCCAACCAGTGGACGAAGAACGGCGTCGTGATGATGGCGTGGTTCTTCTCGGTCGCGGACGCGAGCCAGAAGACGCTCGCGCGCGGCTGGACCTCGTTCCTGATGGCGTTCGCGATGGCGGGCGCGTTTTCGTTCATCTCCTCGGCGTTCTATCTCCTGAACGACGTCGCCGACTACGAGTCCGACCGTCGCCATCCGGTCAAGCGCCACCGTCCGATCGCGGCGGGGCTCATCGACCGCATCGTCGCCGTCCGCGTCGCGCTCGTCCTCTTCGCGATCGGCTTCGCCTACCCGGCGCTCGTGATCATGTTCCTCCCGTCGCGCACCATCGCCTTCGGCACCGTCCTCGCCTACACGGTGATGCAGTGCCTCTACACGGGCTTCCTCAAGCGCGTGCCGTACGTGGACGTGGCGACGCTCGCGACGGGATTCGTCCTGCGCGCCGTCGCGGGCGCGGCCATCATCGACGCGTACATCTCGCCGTGGCTGCTCGTCTGCACGTTCACGCTGTCGATGTTCCTCGCGTTCTGCAAACGCCGCCACGAGCGCGACCTCGCCATCGAGTCGCGCGCGGTGCTCCGGAGCTACCAGCCGCACCTCCTTTCGGGCCTCATCGTGTTCGCCGCCGTCGCGTCGGTGGCGGAATACCTCGTCTACACGCTCACCTCCAAGATGGGCGCGCGCTTCCCGTACCTGTGGACCACGACGCTCTTCGTCGCGCTCGGCATCGCGCGCTATCTCGCGCTCGCCTACCGCAAGGGCGACGTCGGCCGTCCTGAAAAGGTGCTCCTGACCGACAAGGTCCTGTGGCTGATCCTCCTCGGCTACGCCGCGAGCGCCATCACCGTCGTGCTGCTCGGACGATGACCTTCCTCGACGAGCTGGCCGCGCGGCGACGCTTCGGCATGAAACCGGGGCTCGGGGCGATCCGCCGCCTCGCCGCCGCGCTCGGCGATCCGCACGAACGGCTGCGCGGCGTCCTCCACCTCGCGGGCACGAACGGGAAGGGCGCGACCGCCGCGATCCTCGACGCATGCCTCCGCGCGGCGGGCCGCCGCGTCGCGCGCTACACCTCGCCGCACCTCGTCCAGCTGAACGAGCGCTTCTTCCTCGACGGCGCGCCGCTCGGCGACGGGCCGCTCGAACGGGCGGCGGAACGCGTCGCCGCCGCCGCGCGTGGCGACGCGGCGCTGAACGACCTGACGTTCTTCGAGGCGCTGACGGCGACGGCGTTTGTGGCGTTCGCCGACGCCGAGGCCGACTGCAACGTGTTCGAGACGGGCCTGGGCGGGCGGCTCGACGCGACGAACATCGTCAAGCCGCGGCTGACGGTCATCACGCGTCTCGGGCTCGACCACTGCGACTGGCTGGGCGACACGATCGAGCAGATCGCGGCGGAGAAGGCGGGCATCGTCAAGGCGGGCGTGCCGGTCGTTCTCGGGCGCAACGTGGACGCGGTGCGCCGCGTCGTCGAAGCGCGCGCGCGGGACGTCGGCGCGCCGTTTCACTACGCGCCCGATCTGGCGACCGCGGCGGACGTGCCGCGCGAGTTTGCCCTCAAGGGCGCGTTCAACCGCGAAAACGCGGTGACGGCGCTCGCCGCGCTGAAGCTCCTTCTGGACGAGCGGGATCTGGCGGCGGCGCGGGCCGGATTCGCGCAGGTCGTGTGGCCGGGGCGGTTCCAGACGGTCGGGCGCTACCTGATCGACGGCGCGCACAATCCGCCGGCGGCGCGCGCGCTCGCGGACGCGCTCGCGGAGGCGTACGGCGCGGACGCGCAGTTCCGCCTGATCGCAGGCTTCTGCGGCGACAAGGACATCGACGAGACGCTGCGGATCCTCGCGCCGTTCGTGACGGACGCGCGCGCGGTGCCGACGTCCAATCCGCGTGCGCTCGCGCCCGAGCGGCTGGCGGCGAAGATGCGCGCGGCCGGAATCGATGCCGTGCCGTGCGCGTCGCTCGCGGCGGCGCTCGCGGGCGAAGACGCGGGATTGACCGCCGCCGGCCGGCCGGACACGCTCATCTGCGGCTCGCTCTTCCTGGCGGGCGACGCGCTGGTGGCGCTCGGGGCCGTCCCGTGGCCGACCGCGCGCCGCGATCCGTCGGAATGGCTCGCCGGTCAGTCGCAGACCGGCCGCGCCCGGTAGAACCGGCTGGGCGCGGTGCGATCCGCTTCGATTTCGATCAAACGCGCGCCGGTCTGCGGCAGGACGGTGTTGGTGATGACCGTCCACAGCGGATTCGCCAGCGACGCCGTCTGTTCGACGACATACCACGCGCCGGGCGTGCCGGTAAAGGTGAACGACCAGCCCGATGCGTCGCGCGCGTCCTCGAACGCCGAAACCGCCGCGTCCGCACCGCCGTAGCTCCCGAGCACGAGATCGTTGCCCCACCGGCTGCCGATGGCAGTGTCCCAGCTGTCGGCCCAGAGCGCGCCATTTTCGTCAAAGTATACGCCCGTGGGCGAAAGCGCCTCGACGACGTTGGTGGAGATCGCGGCCGTGGTCCAGCCGTCGTGCGCGGCGGTGAGCGAAACGGTGTTCGTCTCGCCCGCCGGCGCGAAGACGGCATAGATGCCGCGCGCGTCGGTGACGGCGGAGACGGAGTTCGTGATGTAAGTGTACTTTGGCGAGCCGGGCTTTCCCGGCCGCCCCGACGTGCCGCCGGACGCTTTCCGATAGACGGCCGTCCCCGCGATCTGCGCCCCGGCGACCGGCGCGCCCGACGGATCGACCACGCGGCCCGAGGCGATTTCACCGGTGAAGTCCGGGAAGATGTTGTAGGCGATGCCGTCGAGGATCGTGAAACTGTAGCCGCCGGCCGTGATCGTCGGCATCGCGTACCAGTAGTCGTTTGCGCCGCTCCAGCCCATGTTGAGGTGGCAGAAGAGCGTGCCGTCGAAGTAGCCGTAGCCGTCGGCGAGAATCGCGTGACCGGCATTGTCCGCCGTTGCGATGCCGAGAATGACGGGATAGCCCGCATCCAGATTCGTCAGAACCGCATCCTGGACCGTTGCCGCGAAATCGTCCGAATCGGCCGGATTGGCATACTGCGCATTCGCATAGCCGAAGACGTCCGTCAGCGCCAGGGCGATCGCTTCGCCGTACGCGCCGGAACCGCTCGACGAATAGTTCATCCGCATGGCGATCCCGGCGTCGGAACAGATCCTGCCGATGGCCGCGCGCGCGGCGTCCGATGTTGCCGAATCGGGCACGTCCGGCATCAGGTCCCAGTCGTACGTGCCGCCCTGCATCGTCAGCGCGACGGCCACACCGTTCGTGCTGCAGGTGAATGTCTGCGCCTTGACCGCCGCGGTCGGATGGCGGTGGAAGCGCATCAGCTGCGCCATCGCCGTCGCGACGCAGCCGCAGTACCAGTTGTGGGGCGTGTAGAGGTTGTAGGTGTTCTTTCCGCCCGCCGTCTTCTGATCCCATTTCGACTGCACGAGCGGCTCGACGCGCACGTCGTCGAGGCCGGACGCGGACGAGATCTTCGTCGTGGATGTCGCGGCAAGCGCCGCCGTCGCGCGCGCGGTGCGCGCCGCGAGCGTCCAGAACGGATTGGCGGCCGATTCGTCCGGCAGCTCGCCCGCGGACGAGAAGCCGAGGATCGGCGCGGCCGTCTCCGCCGCCGAGACGGCCACGAATCCGCCGCCGTCCAGCGCGACAAGATGGACGAGCGCCGCGCCGTTCTCCGCATACGTGCGCGTGCGGCCCGTCGGCGCGCCGCGCGGGCGCCTCCCGCCGTGCGTCCGCCGCGCACCGCGCGCGTTCCCGGCCTCGCCGCGCTGCGTGAAACCGGCGGCGATGTCGACGGCACGGTCTGCCGTGACGCGGTCCGCGAAAAGCGCGGACGGCAGCGCGGCAGCCGACAGCACGACGATAACCAGAATTCTTCTCATGCTTAAATATTACTAAATATTTCGTCCGTGTTCAAGCGGACCGGCCGGTTGGCGAAGGCGGGCGGCGCGCCGGTGCGCTTGCCCCGGTGCCGTGTTTTTTGGTATACTTTCTCTTTAAGGCCCGTACGGCGGGTTTCCCACAGAGACAACATCCACAGACGAATGAAGGTCGAACGGCAGAGCGAAGAACTGAATCGGCGCAACAATGCGTTCGACAACCGCCTGCGTCCCGTCGATTTCGAGGGCTTCGTCGGCCAGCAGAAGGTGCGCGACCGGCTGATGCTCGCGGTGGAGGCGGCCAAGGCGCGCGGCGAGAGTCTCGACCACGTGCTCTTCTCGGGCCCGCCCGGTCTCGGCAAGACGACGCTTTCCTACATCCTCGGCGAGGCGATGGGCGTGAACGTCAAGACGACGTCCGGCCCCGTCATCACGAAGCCCGGCGACCTCGCGGGGCTCCTGACCTCGCTCGAACCCGGCGACATCGTCTTCATCGACGAGATCCACCGCATGGCCAAGACGGTCGAGGAATACCTCTACTCCGCGATGGAGGACTATGCGATCGACATCATGATCGACCAGGGGCCGAACGCGCGCTCGGTCCGCCTGGAGCTGCCGCGCTTCACCCTCGTGGGCGCGACGACGCGCATCGGCCTCATCGCCGCGCCGCTGCGCGCGCGCTTCGGGCTCGTCAACCGCCTCGACTACTACGCGCCGGCGGACCTCGCCGAGATCGTCCGCCGCTCCGCCGCCAAGCTCGGCGTGGACATCGACGACGCGGGCGCGCTGGAGATCGCCCGCCGCAGCCGCGGCACGCCGCGCATCGCCAACAACCTCCTGCGGCGCGTCCGGGACTACGCGCAGGTCAAGGCCGGCAATTTCATCACGGGCGAGGTCGCCGTCGCGTCGCTCGGGCTGCTGGAGATCGATCCGCACGGGCTCGACGACATGGACCGCCGCATCCTCGAGACGATCTGCGTCAAGTTCGGCGGCGGGCCGGTGGGCCTCTCCACGATCGCCGTGTCCGTGGGCGAGGAGACCGATACCGTCGAGGAGGCCTACGAGCCGTTCCTCATCATGGAAGGGTATCTGGAGCGCACGCCGAAGGGGCGCGTCGCGACGCCGCTCGCCTTCGACCGGCTCGGCCTCAAGCGCGGGACGCTCTTCTGATGGCGGGGACTCACATGGAAACGGCCGCGTCCGAGATCGAGGTGCTGCAGGAGATTACCTCCGCCGTCGTGCGCGAGCGCAACGTCCGGCGGCTGCTGGAGCAGGTGCTGGAGATCCTCGAGCGCAAGATGGGGATGCTGCGCGGCACGTTCTGCCTGCTGGAGGGCGACGAGCTGCGCATCGAGGCGTCGACCAGCGCGCTCAACGCCGAGGAGCGCGCGAACGGCCGCTACCGCATCGGCGAGGGCATCACCGGCATCGTCGCGCAGACCGGCCGCCCGGAGGTCGTGCCCGACATCCGCCGCGACCGGCGCTTCCTGAACCGCACGGGCGCGCGCGCCGCGCACGAGGCGCTGTCGTTCGTCTGCGTGCCGCTGACGCACCTCGGGCAGGTCATCGGCACCCTGTCCGTCGACCGCGCGATGCGCGGCGACGCGACGCAGCTCGTGAACGACGTCACGCTTCTCGGGATCATCGCCAACATCACCGCCGAGGCCGCGCAGGTCTGCCGCGAGGAGCGCGCCGAGCACGATGCGCTCATCGAGGAGAACCGCCAGCTGCGCGACATGCTCATGGGCAATCCGGGGCGGCTGATCGGCAACTGCCGCGAGATGCGCGCGGTGTACGAGCAGATCCGCCAGATCGCGCCGAGCGACGCGACCGTTCTCATCCGCGGCGCGAGCGGCACGGGCAAGGAGCTCGTCGCGCGCGCCATCCAGGGGCTGTCGCCGCGCCGGGACAAGCCGTTCGTCGTCCTCAACTGCGCGGCCCTGCCCGAGGCGCTGATCGAGTCGGAGCTGTTCGGCCACGAGAAGGGCGCGTTCACCGACGCGCAAAGCCGCCGCATCGGGCGCGCCGAAGCCGCGGACGGCGGCACGCTCTTTCTGGACGAGATCGGCGACCTGTCGCCCAAGGTGCAGGTGAAGCTGCTGCGCTTCCTGCAGGAGCGCACGTTTTCGCGCGTCGGCTCCAACGAAGAGCTCCATTCCGACGTCCGCTTCATCGCCGCGACGTCGCGCAACCTGGAGGAGCTGATGGAAAAGAAGCTCTTCCGCGAAGACCTCTACTACCGCATCTCGGTCATCCCGGTCACGATGCCGGACCTCGCGGCGCGCACGGGCGACATCGTGCTGCTGGCCGAGCACTTCCTCGCGAAGATGAACGTCAAGTACGGCAAGAAGGTGACGCGCCTGTCGCCGCCCGCCGTCAACATGCTGCTGGCGTACAAGTGGCCGGGCAACGTCCGCGAGCTGGAGAACTGCATCGAGCACGCCGTGCTGACCGCGAAGGACGAGTGCGTGCACAGCTACAACCTGCCGCCCGCGCTCCAGCTGCCCGAATTCGCCGAAGACCCGTTTCGTCCCGACGACGCGCTCACGCTCGACGCGCAGCTGGCGGCGGTTGAGAAGCGTATTCTCGCCGGCGCGCTCGCGCGCCACAACGGCAACCGGTCGGCGGCGGGGCGCGAGCTGGGCATCTCTCCGCGCATGATGAACTACCGCCTCAACCGCGCCGGCCTCGCGTAAGGGCGCGGGCGGCGGCCCGCGCGACCACGAAAACCCGGTGCTGTACGGCGGAAGGGCGCGCCTCTTTCGCGCCCCGTAGAGGCGTTGGAAATGATATAATATGTACATAAAGATGGAAATGAGTCCGCGCACCATCCTGCCCGCCGCCTGCCCGCCGAACGCCTCGTCCGGACGGGTGGTCGTCGGCCGAAGGCGGTGCCGCAGAAGGTGGGCCGCGCAGATCCACTGCAACTGTCTTAGAAACCAGAACGGAATCATGTTCGAGGACCAGAAGGACGGCATGAAAAAGCAGATCGAGGCACTGGCGGCTCTCGGCTCGCTGGGCAATTTCGTCGGCATGCTCACCGACTCCCGCAGTTTCCTCAGCTACACGCGCCACGAGTATTTCCGGCGTCTCCTGTGCCAGAAGCTCGGCGAGGAGGTGGAGAAGGGCGAGCTGCCGAACGACATCGCGTGGCTCGGCGGACTCGTCGAAGACATTTCGTTCAACAATGCCGACAGCTATTTCGGCTTCGGCGCAAGAAAGGAAGGAAGATGAAAATCGCTGGTAAGATTGTGTTGGCGGCAGTTGCAGGCGCGACGGCGGCAGTGTTCGCCGGGCCTCTCGACAAAGCGTGGCTTCGCGGCCGGACAGACCGCAATCCGCTTGAATACAGAGCGGGCGACGAAATCGTTTTTACAGTCGAGCCCGTCGGAATCGAAGGAGATCTGCCCGAGGGCGAGTATTCGCTTGACTGGAAGCGGTCCGACGACTTCGGGGTTGTTGAATCGGGTACGCTGCCGCTGTCTGCAGAGCCTTTCGTGTACAAGACCAGCCTCGACAAGCCCGGGTTTGTGCGACTTGAGGCGTATGTCGTCGACCGCGACGGAAAACGCTTCGTCAAATCGTTCACCGGCGACGCGACGACGCCAGAAGGCAGAAAGGCGATGAACGCCTTCGAGCGCTCCAAGAAGAACGTGTTCTTCGACGGTGGCGCGGGCGTTGATGTCGCGAAACTTACAGAGACGGCGGAACCCGCCGACTTCGACGCATTCTGGGCGCGTCAGTTCGCCCGTCTCGACCGCGTGCCGGTAAAGGCCGACCTTGTCGAGACGGATTGCGGGAACAAGGCTGTGCGGCTTTATGCGGTGCGTGTGGACTGCGCGGGGCTGCGGCCTGTGACCGGATATCTCTCGATCCCGAAAGCTGTCGACGGCGGCGCGAAGTTCCCTGCGCGTCTCGAGACTCACGGCTACAGCGGGCCGCGCTGCACCCAGGGTAAACCGTCCTGGCCCAGGGCGGACGAGATTGTGCTTAACATCAACGCCCACGGGCTCAAGCTTGAAGAGTTCGGCGCGACCGAAGCGGATACAAAGGCGCTTCGCTGGGAGATAGGCTCCAACGGCTGCCAGTATGCTTTCGACGCCGCGCAGAATGCCGATCCCGAAGTGGCCTATTTCAACGGAATGGTCCTGCGCGTGAAAAGGGCGCTCCAGTATCTCAAGACACTCGACGGCTGGAACGGACGCGACCTTTACGCGAGCGGCGGCAGTCAGGGCGGTTTGCAGACGATATGGGCGGCCGGCTGCGGCGAGGGAGTGACGCTGGCAGAGTCTTCCATAACATGGTGCTGTGACATGAAGATGAATGCCGTCCGCCTGGAGAAGAAGGCTTCAAGCGACGGATGGTACATTCCATGGACTGAATCGATGGGATATTACGACGCCGTGAACTTCGCCAAGCGCATTCCCGCGACTTGCAGAACTGTCATCCCGCGCGCAGGCCTTGGCGACTACTGCTGTCCGCCGATGGGTCTTGCGAAACTCTGGAACAACATTCATGCCGGCAACAAGTCGGTCATATGGGTCCAGGGTTCCGAACACGGTTACGTCCCGCCGAATTACGACGGCCGCAACTTCGCAGTAAATGAGCGGTAGATCGACAGCTCGCACACAGCGAAAAGGGATTGCGGAGGTTGTCGGAAGATGGCGAAGGTTTCGGCTAAAGATCAAAGTGCGGTGTCGGCGGCGAGCGTTTTCAAGGCGATCGACAATGTCTTGAAGAAGCCCGGATGCGGGTGTTCGGGTTCGCTTGATTACATGGAGCAGTCGAGCTGGCTACTGTTCTTGCGTTATCTTGATGCGCGCGAGGAGGAGCGCAAGCTTGAGGCGCGGCTGAACGGCAAGGTGTACGAACCGGCGCTGCCCAAGCGGTTGCGGTGGAGCGAGTGGGCCTATCCGCTGGATGCCGAGGGCAGGCTTGATTATGAGAAGATGCTGAAGGGCGACGAATTGCTGAACTTCGTCCGGCAGCAGCTGTTTCCGGGATTGAAGCGGCTCCGCGATGAAAACCCCGATACGAATTCGCTCCAGTACCGCATCGGCTCCATCTTCACCGAGATGACCTGCAAGTTCACGAGCGGCTATTCCATCCGCGAGGTCATCGATCTCATCCAGCCGCTCCGCTTCCAGACCGAGGAGGATCGTCACGAGCTTTCGGTGCTTTACGAATCGCGGCTGGCCGAGATGGGAAATGCCGGACGAGACGGAGGCCAGTACTATACGCCGCGGTCGCTGATCCGGGTGATGGTGCGCGTTCTCGATCCGCAGCTCGGCGAGAAGGTCTATGACGGCGCCTGCGGATCGGGCGGGTTTCTCTGCGAGGCCTTCAACTACATGAAGGAGCGCAACAAGGACAATCCGAAGGCCTACGACATTCTTCAGCACAGGACCTTCTTCGGCGGCGAGGTCAAGGCACTCCCGTACGTGACGGCGCAGATGAACTGCATTCTGCACGGGCTTGAGTCGCCGAACATCGTCTACGGCAATACGCTTGCGCAGAAGATCGCCGATTTCTCGGAGCGCGACCGCGTCCACGTGATTCTCGCCAATCCGCCGTTCGGGGCGGGCGTGAACAAGTCCGACCAGGAGAACTTCACCGTCCGGACGGGCGAGACGGCGCTTTTGTTCCTTGAGCACTTCATCGCCAAGCTGAAGGCGGGCGGACGCGCGGCGATTGTCATCAAGAACACGTTCCTCTCCAATGCGGACAACGCCTCGGTTGCGCTTCGCAAGATGCTGCTCAAGCGGTGCGAACTGGAATGGGTGCTGGACCTTCCGCAGAAAGTGTTTGCCGCGGGCGTGCATACGGTCGTCCTGTTCTTCCGCAAGGGCCGGGAGACGAAGAAGCCGATCAACTACTACCAGCTCGACCTCAAGGGTGTGTCTCTCGGCAAGACGCGCCCGCTGAACGAGGACGATCTTGCGGAGTTCGAGAAGCTGGCGAAGGGTGGCGGGGACGCCGAGGGCAAGCCCCCGGCTTTCTGGACAGTCGACCCGGCGAAGATCGACCAGGCGACCTTCGACCTTTCGGTGGTGAACCCCAACATCGAGGAAGAGAAGCTGCCGTCCGCGGCGGAGTGCAGGGCGAAGATCAAGTCGCTCTATGCGGAGATTGGCGAAATCATCAAGGGGATGTGACGATGCCCAAGCCGACTTCAGATTGCCGCGCAACCGAGCGCAAGCATCCCTGGCCAATGGTCCGGCTGGGGGATGTGTGCGAAATGATTTCGTCACGTGGCCACCAGATAAAACAAAGCGAGATTCTGCCGGAAGGGAAATATCCAGTCGTGAGTCAATCCGAGAATGAGATTGAGGGGTTTTCCAATAAGGAGATTTGCATTGCGGATGTTCCTGTTATACTATTTGGCGATCATACTTGCAATGTTAAATTAGTTAATAAACCTTTCGTAGTTGGAGCAGATGGCACGAAACTTATAAAGTCCATTATGCATTGTGTGCAATATTTGTATTATTGCTTGCAATTGTTAGGATTGAAGTTGCAGGATGGTAAATACAGGCGGCACTTTGGTGACCTCTGTGGTTCAGAAATCCCTCTTCCCCCTCTCTCCGTTCAGCGCGAGATTGTGGCGCGATTGGAGCGGGAGCTTGCCGCGGTGGAGAAGATGAAGAAGGGCTTCGAAGAGATTGCTGAAACCGCCAAGGCCGAATTCAAGGCCGAGTTGAAAGAGGTGTTTGAAGAAATCTCACGCGGAGGCGCGGAGATGCGGAGGTTGGGGGATGTGTGCGTGGTAATTTCCGATTGCCCTCATACGACTGCAAAAGATGAGGGCGCAGGGATACCTTTAATTCGGACACCTAATGTCGGCTTTACGCGCTTGATGTTAGCAGGAGTTCATCGTGTTTCCGAAGATGTTTACAAACAGCGCACGAAGAGGGCGGTTCCCCTGCCAGGAGATTTGATTTTTGCAAGAGAAGCGCCTGCTGGTAATGTTGCAGTGATTCAGGAGGGAGAAAAGGTTTGCTTAGGGCAAAGGACAGTTTTACTCCGCCTTAAAGAGGGGTACATTCCCGATTACATTGCCTATAGTGTGTTGCAGCCCGAATCACAAAAGACCTTGGTTCAAAAGTCTACCGGTTCTACGGTTGCTCATGTTAATGTGTGTGATATAAAAACATTTCTTGTTCCTCTTCCCCCTCTCTCCATTCAGCGCGAGGTGGTGGCGCGGCTTGATTCCGCCAAGGCCCGAGCCGAGAAACTGGAGGCGAAGGCTCGGGAGGGCGTGGACGTCTGCGAGACAATGCGCAAGGCGATTTTGATGGAGGCGTTTGAATGAGCGCGCCGGGGGCTTCGCAAGGGCAAGCCCAGGCCTCGCAAGGGCTAGCCCTTGCGACAGGACAGCCGGGCGGCGAAACGGTACGACAACCGGGCGGGCTTTCCCGGTCGCGAGGGCTTGCCCTCGCGACGCCAAAAAGCGGCGCGGGTCATTTTCGCCGCTTTCACGACTACGACTATTCGCGCGGCGCGGCGATGTTCATCACCATCGTCGTCGAACCGCGGCGGCCGCTGTTCGGCGCGATTCGCGACGCCAAGCTCGCGAAGACGCCGCTTGGCGAGGCCGTGGCGCGCCGGCTTCTGGAGATTGGCGAGTTCCCCGGCATTCGGCTTTTCAATTCGGTGGTGATGACCGACCATGTTCATCTTCAGCTTCATCTTCGCGCAGGGCTTGCCGAGCCGTTGACGACACTGGGGCGGGCAATCGGGCGGTTCAAGAGCCTGTGCGCCAAGGACTACCACGAAACCTGCGGCGAGTCGGGCTCCCTCTGGCAGCAGGGCTACCACGACTGGCTCTGCCAGTCAAAGGAAATGATCGCGGCGGTCAACCGCTATATCGACTACAATCCGCTTAAATACGAGCTTCGCTGGAATCAACCCGGGTTTCTTGCGATTCGCGAGCCGCTCGCCGCGTGGCGGCTTTCGACCGACGAGTTCTGGCGCGGCATCGGGGCGGTTGGGCTCTTGGATGGTGAAATGCCGATGGTCGCTTTGCGCATCAGTCGCAAACTGTCGGCGCGGCAGATAGACGAGGCAAAGCGGCGTATCGCGGAGAAGATCGGCGAGTTCGTCTTTGTCGGCGGTTGGATCAGCCCGGGAGAGAAGGCGGTGCGAGATTTGCTGTTAAGCGACCCGCGCGGCAAGATCATAGAGATTCTGCCATCGGCGATGCCCCACGACTACAAGGTCGGCAGCATGTGGCTGGAGGCGATCCGCGACCGCCGCGCCGCCATCATCGCCAAGGGCAACAGCGAGGTCGAGTTTTCGCGCGCGGCCTGCCTCGATCTCAACGCAGAGGCGGCGAGGATTTCGCAAGGGCAAGCCCGGGGTTCGCAAGGGCAAGCCCTTGCGACACGACAGCGGGACGGTGAAACGGCGGCTCGGCCGGGCTGGGCGGTTTACTGGAAGGCCACTGGGCCGGAGGTTATTTCTTGATGACACCGCTTGCGGTGTCCGAAAGGAGCGAATTATGAACGAAGCGCAAGTGAGGCATGATCTGATCGATCCGGCGCTGAAGGCGGCGGGGTGGGAGTCGTTGCCGGCGAAGGTGGCAGTCGAGCAGACGATTGCGCCGGGGCCAGTCAGCCAGGAGGACGGGCAAAGCCACAATCCCGAATTCGCCGACTATGTGCTGATGTACGGCAACCGGCGGATTGCGGTCGTGGAGGCGAAGGCGTCGGACAAGAATTACCGAGCAGGCGAGGCGCAGGCGCGGAAGTATGCCGCGGCGCTGGGCGTGCGGTTCGCCTACGCGACGAACGGCTCGCACGTCTTCTGCATGGACCTCACGCTCGGAACCACTTCGACGGTCGAGCTGGACGGTTTCCCGACGCCGACCGAGTTGATGACCGTGCTTGACAGGGAAACGGCCTCACTGCTGGAGAAGATCTGCCGCGAAATCCCGTGGTCGTTCGCGGGCAACCGCGGCATCCGCTATTATCAGGAGCGGGCGGTCGAGGGCGTCATCAAGGCGCTCGGTTCGGGCAAGAAGAATGCGCTCGTCACGCTTGCGACCGGAACGGGCAAGACGTTCATCTCCTATCAGCTTTGCCATAAGCTCGTCGCGGCGAAGTGGACGCGGCAGGGGATGGGACTGCGCAAGCCGCGCATCCTCTTTTTGACCGACCGCAACATCCTAGCGGATCAGGCGCTCGACAGTTTTGCGTTCGCCGAGGGGGATTGCTATCGGCTCAAGGCGGCGGTGGACAATCCGCCGCTGGACCGCATCGTCTATTTCACGCTTTACCAGACGTTGCTGGGCAAGGAAGGCGAGTGCGAGAATATGGCGGAGGGCGAGGCCGAGAAACCAAAGGTGAAGTTCGAGAAGTTCCCGCGGGACTTCTTTGATCTCGTCATTATCGACGAGTGTCACCGCGGTGGGGCGAACGACGAGAGCGAATGGCATGCGGTCCTGGAGTATTTCGCAAGCGCGTCGCACGTGGGGCTGACGGCCACGCCGAAATGCGACACCAACCGCGACACCTACAAGTATTTCGGCAAACCAGTCTACACCTATTCTCTCCGTCAGGGCATTGAGGACGGATTCCTCACACCCTACCGCGTCAAGAAGTGCGAGTCGACGATCAAGGACTACAGGAAGGTCGAAGGGGATCAAATATCCGATCCGGAGAAGGTGGACGGGAACGTCACCTATTCGCCGGACAAGATTCAGCGCGAGCATTTCGTGATTCCGAAGCGCGACCGCCACATGGTCGAGGAGTTGTTCAAGGTGATGCCGTTCGACCAGAAGGCGTTGGTGTTCTGCGCGACGCAGGAGCACGCGGCGATAATTGCGCAGGCGATTCGCGAGGAGGCGAAGAAACACGGCATTGACTATCCGCATTACTGCGAGCGCGTGACGGCGGATGACGGCGCAACGGGAGACCAGTATCTTCGCGAGTTCCGCAATTCCGATCTGCCGGTGCCGACGATTCTCACGACGAGCCAGAAGCTGACGACGGGGTTCGATCGTGCTGATGCGCGAGGTGAAGAGCATGGTGGAGTTCAAGCAGATCATCGGACGCGGCACCCGGCTCTACGAGGGCAAGCCGTATTTCGTCATCTACGATTTCACGGATGCGAGCGATCGGTTCCAGGATGACGGCTGGGACGGTCCGACGATCTGCCCGAAGTGCGGGCGCGCTCCGTGCGTATGCGAGAAGCCGCCGCCCAAATCGCCGCGGCCGCAGCAGGCCTGCAAGGTCTGCGGATGCAATCCGTGCATCTGCCCCAAGCCGCCGAAGAAGTCTGTGACAATCGATCTCTGGGACGGACGGCAGATTTCCGCTACCTGGGAGGACAAGGTCATTCTTGACAACGAGATGCTGGATGTGAAGGAGTTCCTGGTCCGCTTTGCGAATGCTATCCGTCGCTTCACCAAAGACGAGAATGGACTCCGCGGCAAATGGCAGGAGATGGAGGAGCGGAGCAATCTGCTTGAGGAGCTGGCGGTCCTGGGCTTTACCGAGGAGAAACTGCGTGAGATCCAGCAGAAGACCGAGCGGCAGGAGTACGATGTCCTTGACATCACTCTCGATCTCGTGTATGCCGTTGCGCCGATCAAGCGGGCGATGAGGGCGGAACGCCTTGCGGAGAAGCTGGCCTTGCTCACTCCGCCGCAGCGGGCGCTTGCCGAGGTGATTCTGCGCAACTATGTGAACGATGGCGTCTGGACGCTCTCGATGAAGGGTTTCAGCGATCTCCTGAAGCAACGCTACGGTTCCATCTCCGAAGCACTGTCGAAGTTGTCCTTCCCGACGCTTGACCACGCATTGAACTATTATTCCGACATCCAGCACTGGCTCTACGCCGCGTAGGGAGCAGTGTGATGAAGTGTGGATATCTTAAAAGGGTCGGTCCATTGGTGGAGTAGAAAGGATAGAGTAGAGACTATGGCGATGCCGCAGAGAGACAATGCGATAGAGGCGCTCAAGCGACTTGACGCCTTGCTTGAGTATGCCGTCATGCATGGTGACGAGGAGGAGGCCGAGCGCATCCGCGAAGAGCTGCGCAGGCTGACGGAATCGGTTTGACGGCAGATGAGTGTGGTATAGTCTGGCGAGGAGGAACACTATGATAACGCAGGGCGAATTTGGAAAACTGCTCGCTCGGCACGCGCGTCGAGCGTGTCTTCACCCGTGCATGATGAACGGCCGCGCTCGAAAGCGCGGATCGGGGCCCGGGGCTTTGCGTACCACCGCATTTATATAAATCCGGTGGTTGCCGCCGCGCGCCCCAAGGTCGGTCTAGGCATCTAGGATTCTAGGTTTCTAGGCATCTATTGCTCCGGCAATTAAAGGGTTTGATTTGCATCAGGGAGGGACGGGCTCTGTCCCGTCCGTCATATGTGGCCGCGACGGAGCGCGGCCCTCCCGATGAATCAACCACATTTGTTGCCGTTTCTATAGGAATCCAAGCCTCCGAGCCCCCGGATTTTCCGGGCCTCAAAAAAAGTTTAAAATACCCCCTTGCGGGGCGGGTGCGGGATGTGATATACTATCCGACCGTTGCCCGCGAAAGGGCGGCGTCGATCCTTGACAACGGACAGATGGAA
>DJXI01000021.1:0-5144 GCA_002449695.1 Verrucomicrobia bacterium UBA7008
GGACCAGCCGAGGTTCTTCTTGCAGTGGTCGTGCAGCGGAAAGCGCACCTTGCGTATCACGCTGTCGTCGCCGATCTGGAACCCGAGCCGCTTCGCGACCCTGAGAAGGACGAGCTTAGCAAGCCCGCCGCCTCCGTTGACGAGCACGATCGGCGAGAGGAAGAGGACGAGAAGCGGATTGCCCGTCATGAGCGACGCCGTCGCGACGAGAATGCCGAGAAAGCGGCTCCCCGCGTCTCCCATCAACACCTTCGACGGCTCCGCATTGTACCAGAGATAGCCGCCGAACGCGCCCGCCGCGATCATCACGACGATGGCCCAGCGCGCCGCCTCGGAGTAGACCGGGATCAGGAAGTAGTGCGCGACCGGACGGTAGCCGACGACGATGTAGAGGATTACCGCGAGCATCGCGAGCGTGATGACCGTGAGCGTTCCCGCGAGGCCGTCGACGCCGTCCGAGCAGTTCGTCGCGTTCATCGTGAACCAGAGTATGGCAGATGCGAGCGGTATGTACACCCACCCCGGGATCAGCCACACTCCGACGTCGTTCATCACCGCAGCGCCCTTCACGAACGGAAGCCACGCCACCATCACGTGGGAACCGTTGACGACATCGGAGTGGCCCAGGAAGATGAAAAGCGCTATCGCGCCGGAGACGACCGCGTCGAGAAGGCCCTTCCTGAGCTCCCCCCACGGCACCGCCGAACGGTCGTCGAGATACCCGAAGAGCATCGCCGCGTACATCGCGAAGACCGCCATCAGGTCCCAGAACGCGAGAGGGGCGAAGACGAGGATCACAGGAAGCGCGACGAGCGTCACGACAAGCCCAGTGCCTGTCGGCTTGCCCTGCGACTGCATTCCGCCCATGTCCTTCAGTATCGCCTTGCCGTGGTCCTTCGGGAGAAGCTTCCAGAGGCGCGGCAGAAGAAGCCACACGAGAAGCGCCGCGGCTACGGTGCCTCCCGCGAGCAGGAGCGCGTGCGACTGCAGGAGGCGGAACGGCCCCCAATAACGGACAAGATACTGCGAAAGGTAGTAGAGCATGGCCGCTATTTCGCCTTAAGGGATTTCCTGAGCATCATGTAGAGCGTCTTGCGCTCCTCCTTCGAGAGCGCCGCGATGCGCTCCTCCCACTCGCGCTCAAACTCGCTCTTCTCGTCGCCGAGCGCGAGGAAGTGGGCCTTCAGTATCTTCTTCGCCCCGTCGATGTACATCCTGACCTCGGGGTTGAGCTCGTCCATGACAAGCGCGTTCTCCGCGTTCAGGGCGGGGAAGCGGGGCGAGACGAGATAGGCCGTGAAGGGAATCCCGCCCGAGCGCACGAGCGCGGACTGCTCGTGCAGCTGGAAGCCGTCCGGCCCGGCGAAGACAAGACGCCCCGCGCCGACGAACTTGCGCTTCCACTCGATGACCTCGAGCTTCGCCTCGGCTCCGTTCTCGAGGGTGAGCTTGTAGTCGGTAGTGCGCTTCTGGACGATCACTGGCGTTACGGGAAGCCCGTTGAAGTAGATCCTGACGTCGGGGTAGCTCTTGAGGTACAGCGCGAACTTCGCCGCGAGAGTCTGCACCGTCTCCGCCGCGCTCAGGAGGGAGTCGCACGTCGCCTTCACGTTCGTGACGAACACCTCGGTCCCCGTGGCGGGGCCGGCTTTCGCGACCTCGTCGAGATCGAAGACGCCGGGCGTGGAAATGTCGCCGGAAAGGACGTAGGAGACGAGCGCGCCCTTCTCGCCGCGCGTCGTGGTGCGCCATTCGACGTGCGTTCCGAGCGCGAACGCCTTGAAGCGCCCGCGGCCGTGCCGCCCGTGGAGCCGCCGCCCCGCCGACTCGGTCTGCGTGGCGGAGCGCTTCCAGCTGCCGCCGAGCGAGCCGAACGTCGCGTCGGCCTTCGTCGCGTCGATCCCAGTGCCGTCATCCGACACGCGCACGGACTCTACCGCCCCGAGGGGGTTCGTCAGAAGGTCGACCTTGACCTCGCGCGCGTCCGCGTCGAGGGCGTTCCACACGAGTTCCTCGATGGCCGCAATGGGAGCCGACTTGGAAAGCGACTCGATGTGGTCTGGCTGCGCCTGGACGTAGATCTGTTTCATGCCTGCATTTCCTCTACTGCGCCGCCCTTCGTCACCTTCTCGATGCGCTGGCGGATCGACTCCAGGTCCTTCTGGCACGTGTCGACGAGCTTGCGTCCTTCCTCGAACGCCTTGATCATGTCGTCGAGCTTCATGTCGCCGGACTCCATCCGCGCCACGAGCTCCTCGAGCTTCTTCAGATTGTTCTCGAAGTTCATGTTCCCTTTCCGCCGCGCGTCACTCCGCGCCGAGCGCGATGCCGTTCGCGACAAGGTCGTCGGCGTCAAGCGCGTAGGCCGGGTCGATCTCGACAGGAAGACCGTCCACAACCTTCACGCCCGCCGCCGCGAGCCAGCGCCGCCACTTCGCCTGCATGTCGGCCTTGCAGGTCGCGGGCGAATCGGACCCCTCGGCGTTCTTGACTGGCGAAAACTCGTCCTTCTGGTCGAAGGCGAGGAACGCCGCGCGGCGCGCGTTCGGGAGAACGTCGAAGATGAACTTCTCGAACTTGTAGCCGTTCGGCTCCGCCGGCTTGACGACCTTGCCCTTCTCGTCCACGTACGGTATCTTCTTGAACGCGAGATGGAGCGGCATCGCCTTGCCCGGCCTCGCGCTCGAGGAACGCGCGGTCGAAGACGTGGATCGCCGGCGAGCCGTAGAGGAAGTAGAGCTTGTCCGTCCTTCGCCGCTGCGCTCGCACTGCTCCTTCGTCATCTCGGTGTACTCGACCATGCGGAAGGACTTTCCGAACTGCATCGGCATGCCGACCTTCTCGTAGGGGTCGCGCTTGGCGCAGAGCTTGAGCGAATACTCCGACTTGTTCGAGGACATGGTAGCCGATGAACGCGGGGTCCGCGATCTCGACGAGCGGGTTGTCCACCTGGAAGAAGAAGACGGACTTTGATCCCGCGGCTTCTTCATGTCGGCGAGCGCTCCCGAGCGCTTCAGCGCCGCGATGAAGGCCGCCGTGCCCGTCGGGGCTCATGAAGACATGTCCCGGGGCGTCCATGATGATCTTCCCGTCCTTCGTCATTCCGGGCCACATCCCCTGGGTGAAGAAGAACACGTCCTTCGGGTTGAGCCCGAAGTAATCGTTCTCCTCGAAGCAGCGGATCGTCGCCTCGTTGTTCGCCTCGCTCGTCATCACGTAGAACGGGATCGCGCGGCCGTAGCGGATCGTGCGCGCGAGGATCTTGCGCGCGTGGAAGTAGAAGAGCGGCGCGCCCGTGACGGGCCCGATGGAGTAGCAGCCCTTCGGCCCGTCGTAGCCGAGGCGCGAACCCTGCCCGCCCGCGACGAGCAGCGCGGCGACGCGGCCGGCCTTCAGCTCCTTCTCGCCCGCGGCGATCGCCTCGGCGAGCTTTTTGCCCTTGAGGACCGCCACCTTCGGCGCCTTGCCCTTCGAGCTGTCCGGCACCTCCGCGCCCTTCGCGAGCGCGCTCTGGCAGTACTTGACGCTCTTCGGATCGATCGTCGCGATCTGCTGGAGGAGCGCGGCCTGTTCGGTCTTGTTCAGCTTTTTCCAATAGGCGAGGACGTGCTCCTGGCCGCAGCTCTTGAGCCGTTTTTCCGCTTCAGCGTAATTCATGTCGAGTTGTCTCCTTGTTGAGTTTCACGGGTAGTATGCCAAAAATCGCCTCAACTTGCAAGACCCGTCAGACGGGCAGGGTGCGAACGGCTTCGCCGGCGTAGACAGGCCGACCCGCGACAAGGAGCGCGCCGTCCACGCCGATGCCGCCGCACAGCCCCTCCACCGGCGCCGGATCGCCGTCCGTCTGGCGGACCGAAACGACCGCGCCCTTGAGCGCATCGTGCGCGGCGAGCTCCGCGTACACCGCCGCGAAACCGCCCGCGCGCCACGTCTCGTAGAGCGCGCCCAGTTCCGCGAGCAGCGCCGCGAGCACCGCATCCAGATCCTGCGCGTCGCCGCGCACGAGCCGGAGCGACGTCGCGCGCGCGGCGATTTCGGCGGGGAAAACCGTCTGATTGACGTTCACGCCGATGCCGCAGATGACGTTGTCGCCGTTGCGCTCGCAGAGAATGCCCGCGATCTTGCGGCCGTTCACCAGCACGTCGTTCGGCCACTTCACCGCGCCGCCCGTCACGCGCCGCACGGCGAGACCGACGACGAGCGGCAGCGTCATCACCTCCTCCGGCGGCACGCCGGCCGCCGACAGCACGACCGAGAACGTCAGGTTCTCGCCCGGACGGGCCAGCCAGCGGTGGTCGAGCCGCCCGCGCCCCGCCGTCTGTTCGCGCGCCGTGAACACGTCGCCGGGCACGCCCGCGCGCGCATCCAGATTGGTCGATTCCGTCCTCTCCCGGTGAATGAGCGTAAAGGTCATGTCGCCGGCGCGCGTCAGTCGAAGAGCCACGTGGAGAGATACCGCTCGCCCGTGTCGGGGAGGAGCACGACGATCGTCTTGCCCGCGAAGTCCGCGCGTCTGGCGAGTTCCAGCGCGGCCCAGAGCGCCGCGCCCGACGAGATGCCGACGAGCAGCCCTTCCCGCGTCGCCGCCGCGCGTGCCGTCGCGCCCGCGTCCTCCGCGCGCACGCGCACGACCTCGTCCACGAG
Source organism: Verrucomicrobia bacterium UBA7008 (assembly GCA_002449695.1). Taxonomy (GTDB): domain Bacteria; phylum Verrucomicrobiota; class Kiritimatiellia; order RFP12; family UBA1067; genus UBA1067. The sequence goes on from DJXI01000021.1 coordinate 4,645, forward strand.
CGACAGATCCATCACCTTCGGAATGAAGCCCGCGCCGATGCCCTGAAGCTTGTGAGGGCCGGGCGCGCCGCCCGAAAGGACGGGCGACGTGTCGGGCTCGACCGCGACGAGCCGGAGCGCGGGATTCTTCTCCTTCAGATAGCGCCCCGTGCCCGTCACCGTGCCGCCCGTGCCGACGCCGCCGACGAACGCATCCACGACGCCGTCCGTGTCGGCCCAGATCTCCGGCCCCGTCGACGCGTAGTGCGCGGGCGCGTTGTTCGGGTTCTCGAACTGCTGCAGGATGACCGCGCCCGGCGTCGCCGCGCGCAGCTCCTCCGCCCGGACGATCGCGCCCTTCATGCCGGCCGCGCCCGGCGTCAGCACGATCTCCGCGCCGTACGCCGCCGCGAGCTTGCGCCGCTCGATCGACATCGTCTCGGGCATCGTGAGAATGAGGTGATAGCCCTTGACCGCGCTCACGAGCGCGAGGCCCACGCCCGTGTTGCCGCTCGTCGGCT
>DJXI01000021.1:5219-12061 GCA_002449695.1 Verrucomicrobia bacterium UBA7008
GCTCGATGATCGTCGCGCCCGGCTTCAGCGTGCCGTCCGCCTCGGCGGCTTCGACCATCGCGCGGGCGACGCGGTCCTTGACGCTGCCGGCCGGATTGAAGAACTCGACTTTCGCGAGCACCCGCGCGCCGCCCGTGTTGAGCCGGTTGGAAATCTCGACGAGCGGCGTGCCGCCCACTTTGTCCAGAATAGACGAAACGATGCCGCCCATGTCATCTTCCTTTCGTTCTCAGATTCGTTTCTCAGATTCGGTCCCGCCCGCCGCCGCGGGCTCCAGCAGCGCGACGGCGTGCACGGCGATGCCCACGCCCGCGCCCGTGTCGTCCATCCGCTCGTTCGTCTTGCCCTTCACCGAGACCTGGCCGACGCCAACGCCCAGGAGCGCCGCGAGGCGCGCGCGGATCGCGTCGATGTGCGGCCGCAGCTTCGGCCGCTCGCAGATGACCGTCGCGTCGATATTGCCGACGCGCCAGCCCGCCGCCGCGATCTCCGCGACGACCGCCGCCAGGAGCTGCGCCGAATCCGCATCCTTCCACGTCGCGTCCGTATCGGGGAAGTGCGAGCCGATGTCGCCCAGCGCCGCCGCGCCGAGCAGCGCGTCGATCACCGCGTGGATCAGCACGTCCGCGTCGGAATGCCCCTTGAGGCCCGTCGCGTCCGGAATCGTCACGCCGCCGAGCACCAGCCGCCGTCCCGCCTCGAAGCGGTGCGAGTCGTAGCCCAAACCGATTCTCATCGCCGGATCGCCTCCAGCATCGCCGCGCGGTCGGCCGTCATGCCCGTCCAGATCTCGAACGACTTGGCGCCCTGCCCGACGAGAAATTCGAGGCCGTCTGTCGCCGTCGCGCCCGCGCGGACCGCCGCCGCCGCCGTCGGCGGAAACGCCTTCGTCGGCACGATGTCGAGGACGAACTGCCCGGCGTGGAAGCAGCTCGGCGGCAGCGCGCTCGGCTCGCCCGGATGGAGCCCCATCGGCGTCGCGTTCACGATCAGGTCCGCCGCTTCCGCCGCCGCGCCCCAGACCGCCTTCTGCGCGTCGCTCGCCGTGCCGTCCAGCACGTTGAGGCCGCTCACGCGCGTGCCGAGGCCGAGCGCCGTCAGCTTTTCGACGAGCGCCGTCACCGCCGCGCCGCGCAGATCCGCGACCTTCAGCTCCGCCGCGCCTTCGTAGCACGTGCACGCCGCGAGCGCGCTCCCCGCGCCGCCGCAGCCGATGATGACGACCTTCTTGCCCGCGAGCGAAAAGCCGTGCGCGGCGAGGCCCGTCACGAAACCGATGACGTCGGTGTTGTAGCCCGCAATCGTCCCGTCCGGCTCGAACTTGAGCGTGTTGCACGCGCCGTAGCGCGCGACCGATTCGTCCGTGCGGTCCAGAAGCGGAATGACCGCGATCTTGTGCGGCACGGTGACGTTCAGCCCCGCGTAGCCTTCACGCTGCTTTTCGCGGACGAACGCGGCGAGGTTCTCCGGCGCGACGTCGAACTTCTCGTACGTCGCGTCGTAGCCGAGCGATCTGAAATTCGCCGCGTGCATCGTCGGCGAAAGCGAATGGGCGACAGGGTGCCCGATGACGGCAAACTTTTTCATGCTTGTCGGATATTGTAGGTTCTGACGAGATCGGAAGGCGTGACGTGGCCGATCGCGCCGAGTCCGCCGACGGAGGCGTACGTCCAGAGCGAGCCCGTGCGCGCCGCCAGCACGCGCGACGGCAGTCCCAGCTCGCCCATCGCGCAGAGAATGCGCGGGAAGGAGCGGTCGTTCGCCGTCTCGACGAAGAGACGCGTGACGTCTTCCGCACCGTGCGGCTGAAAGGCGATTTTCGGGATCTCGTCCGTCGCACCCCTGAGCGCGCGGCATCGCGCGAGGATGTCGGGGACCGGCCCCGTGAAGTCGTGGAGCGAGCGGATCACGCGCACGCCCGCCGCGCGCGCCAACGCGGAAAGTTCCGCATTGCGGAAATCGTCTTCAAAATCGACATAGGCGAAACCAGGCGTGGAGATGGCCGAACTGCGTTCGGCCAACACCTGTCTGAAGAACGCCACGCGCACCGCCTCGTCACCGGCGAAGTCGCCGCCGTCCGCCGTCCGGCGGAACGTGAGGACGACCGGCACCGGCACCATCCGGGGAAAGTCCGCCGCGCGCGCGCGTTCCGCTGCCGTCAGCTTGTCGACGCGCAGTTCCACAAGGTCCGTGAAGTAACGCTGCGAACGGAACTGCGCCACGTCCTCCGCGAGCGTCGCGCCCGTCAGCGTCAGACAGATCTGCGGCACGACGGCCGCGGTGCCGAGAAGCAGATCGGCGATCACGAACGCGGCCATCGCCTCGACGACCGGCACCGCGCGCCGGACGATGCACGGGTCGTGCCGCCCTTTCATCGCGCAGACGGCCGGCTGCATCGTCGCCAGGTCCACGCTCGGCTGCGGCTTGAAGATGGTCGGCGTCGGCCGGAGCGCGACGCGCAGGACGATCGGCTGTCCGCTCGTCCGGCCGCCCAGCACGCCGCCCTGCCGGTTCGTCACCGTCGTTACCGCGCCGTCCGCGACGGTGAAGGCATCGTTGTATTCGCTCCCCGTGAGGCGCGTCGCCGCGAAGCCGTCGCCGAACTCCACGCCCTTGACGCCGGGAATCGCGAACATCGCCGCCGCGAGCTCGTTGTCCACGCCGCCGAAGAGCGCGCCGCCCAGCCCCGCCGGGACGCCGCGCACCTCGCAGAGAATCGTGCCGCCGACGGAATCGCCCGCCGCGCGCGCCGCGCGGATCTCGCTGTCGGGATCGTCGAAGTTGCCGTGGATCTGCTCGATGCGCGCCGCGACGGAAATGCCGCGCCGCGCGAGATACTGGCGGCACAGGCCGCCGACGGCGCAGAGGGCCGCCGTCAGCCGCCCCGAATTCTCGCCGCCGCCCGTCGGGATGAAGCCGCGCTCGATCCACTGCGGGAAGTCGGCGTGGCCGGGGCGCGGGATCGTCCGCGCCGCGCCGTAGTCCGTCGGCCGCATGTCCGTGTTGGCGATGAAGCCCGCGATCGTGCCGCCGTCGGTGACGCCGTCCGCGAGACCCGCCGTGAACACGACCTCGTCCGGCTCCCGGCGCGCCGTGGACAGATCGTCGCGTCCGGGCGCGCGCCGCTCCATGAAGGCGCGGAGTTCGGCGCGGTCGATCGCGCAGCCCGCCGGGAACGACGCAAGCTCAAATTCGAGCCGCGGCGCGTGGGAGGCGCCGCGCACCGTCATCTTCAGGTAGTTGCCGAACTGTTTGCAGGGATTCATGGCCGATGTGCGTAGTATATCAAATCCCAATGAAAAAAGCGCGGCACTTCTGCCGCGCTCTTTTGAAGGAAACGGTCGGACCGTTTCTCAGCCCAGCAGGTCGTCCCCGCCGCCGCCGAGGAGGTCGACGCCGCCCTCGCTCGCCTCGCCCGCGCCCATCGTCTCGTCCGCGAGCTGGATGTCCGCGCCGTCCGCCGAGGTGTCGCCGTTGTCGGCCGCCAGGACGAGCGGCTGCAGGTCGTCTTCGTCGTCCTGCTCCTCGCCCGGGATGCCCGAGGTCGGGATGCCGTAGAGCTCCTCGTGCTTCTTGCGCTGCTCCTCGCGGAGCTTGTCCATCTCCTCGTCGCTGATCGTCTCGCAGAGCGGGACGAGCTTGAGGTAGCGGTGCATCGGGAAGCCCGTGCCGCCGGGGATGAGGTGGCCGAGGATGACGTTCTCCTTGAAGCCCCGGAGTTCGTCCACGCGGCCCATCGTCGCCGCCTCCGTGAGCACGCGCGTCGTATCCTGGAAGGACGCCGCCGAGATGAACGAGTCGGTTTCGAGCGCCGCCTTCGTGATGCCGAGGAGCGCGGGCTGCGCCTCCGCCGGACGGCGGCCTTCCATCATCATCTGCTCGTTGACGCGCAGGAACACCTGGCGCGTCACCTGCTCGCCCCAGAGGAAGTCCGTGTCGCCCGGGTTCGTGATGCGGACCTTGCGGAGCATCTGGCGGACGATGATCTCGATGTGCTTGTCGTTGATCTCGACGCCCTGGAGGCGGTAGACCTGCTGCACTTCGTTGACGAGGTACTTCTCGAGTTCCTGCGGGCCCGACACCTCGAGGATCTCCTGCGGGATGACGGGACCTTCGGTGAGCTGCTGGCCCTTGTGCACGCGGTCGCCCTTGAACACGACGATCTGCTTGCCCATCGGGATGAGGTGCTTCTCCTCCAGGCCCGTGATGTCGTCCTTGACGATGACGCAGCGGTTGCCGCGCACGTTCTCGCCGAAGTCGATCACGCCCTCGATCTTCGCGATCTCGGCCGCGTCCTTGGGCTGGCGCGCCTCGAAGAGCTCGGCCACGCGCGGCAGACCGCCCGTGATGTCGCGCGTCTTCGCGGCCTCGCGCGGCGTCTTCGCGAGCAGCATGCCCGGCGCCGCCTTCATGCCGTCGCGCACCATGACGATGGCGCCCGTCGGCACGTCGTGGGAGTCGACCATCCGCTCGCCGTCGCGGATCTCGATGCGCGGATGCAGGTTCGATTCGCGCGTGTCCAGCACGACGAGCGTCTTCGCGCCCGTGGTGCGGTCGGTCTCGGTCTTGACGGAGATGTCCTCCTCGAAGTCCACGAACACGATCGTGCCCGCCGCCTCGGAGAGAACCGGCACGGAGTGCGGATCCCACACGGCGACCTTCTGGCCCTTCTTGACCGCAGCGCCGTCCTCGACGAGGAGCGTCGTGCCCATCTGGAGCTGGTACGTATCGAGCTTGTTGCCGCTCGCCGACCAGATCTCGAGCGAGCCGTTCTTGTTGAGGACGATCTCCTGGCCTTCGTCGTTGCGCACCTTGCGGATGTCGGCGAAGCGCGCGATGCCGTCGTTCTTGAGGACGATCTCCGGAACCTTCGCGCTCGCGCTCGCGGTGCCGCCGATGTGGAACGTCCGCATCGTCAGCTGCGTGCCGGGCTCGCCGATGGACTGCGCGGCGATGATGCCGACCGCGGTGCCGATCTCGACCTGCTTGCCGGTCGAGAGGTCCCGGCCGTAGCACTTCGCGCACATGCCGTGCTCGGCGTCGCAGGTGAGGCCCGAACGGATCCACACCTTGTCGATGCCGCACCTGTCGATCTTTTCGCACGCCGCCTCGTTGATCTCCTCGTTGGCGCGGACGATCACCTCGTTCGTCTTGGGATCGCGGATCTCGTAGAGCGCCGTGCGGCCGAGGACGCGGTCGCCGAGGTTGACCTTGACCTCGTCACCCTCGACGATGGACTCGACCTCGATACCGTTGACGGTGTTGCAGTCCTCGATCGAGATGATGACGTCCTGCGACACGTCGACGAGCTTGCGCGTGAGGTAGCCGGCGTCGGCCGTCTTCAGCGCCGTGTCGGCGAGGCCCTTGCGCGCGCCGTGCGACGAGATGAAGTACTCGAGCACCGACAGGCCCTCGCGGAACGACGCGGTGATCGGGCGTTCGATGATGTCGCCCGAGGGGTTCGACATGAGGCCGCGCATGCCCGCGAGCTGGCGGATCTGGAGCTTCGAGCCGCGGGCCTTGGAGTCCGCGAACATGTAGACCGGGTTCAGCTCCGTCGGGTTTTTGTCCTCGGGCTTGATGTTCCTGTCGATCGTCTTGTAGAGCGAGTCGCCGATCTTCTCGGTCGTGCCGGCCCAGATGTCGACGATCTTGTTGTGGCGTTCGCCCTCGGTGATGATGCCCTGCTGGAACTGCAGCTGGACCTTCTCGGCCTCGGCGCGCGCCTTGGCGATCTCGGCGTCCTTGTCGGCCGGGCGGATCATGTCCTTGAGGCCCATCGACGCGCCGGAGATCGTCGCGAACTGGTAGCCGAGCGATTTCAGGCGGTCGATCGCCAGCACCGTCTCGTCATGGCCCGCGACCTTGTGGCAGTCGAGGATCAGGTTGCCGATCGTGGACTTGGAGCACTTGTCGTTCCAGAAGCCCATCTCCTTCGGCCAGACGTTGTTGAAGATCACGCGGCCCGCCGTCGTCTCGATCGTGCGCTTCGACGCGTCGCCGTGCGGACGGCCGCTCGTGCCGAAGTCCGGGTTGCGGTAGCGGATGCGCGAATGGTAGCCGATGCACCCTTCCGCGATGCCGAACTCGACCTCGCCGATGTCGTTGAAGAGCGGCAGGTGCTCGTTCGAGCAGTCCGTCTTGCCGGCGATCTTGCCCGCCAGCTTGTCCTGCTGCGACGGGACGGTGAGGAAGTAGAGGCCGAGGCAGACGTCCTGCGTCGGCGTCATGACCGACTTGCCCGACGCCGGCGAGAAGATCGAGGTGGAGGCGAGCATCATCAGCTTCGACTCCATCTGCGCCTCGATCGACAGCGGCACGTGCACCGCCATCTGGTCGCCGTCGAAGTCGGCGTTGAACGGCGTGCAGACCATCGGGTGCAGGCGGATCGCCTTGCCTTCGACGAGCACCGGCTCGAACGCCTGGATCGACAGGCGGTGCAGCGTCGGCGCGCGGTTGAGGAACACGGTCTTGTCCTTCGTCACCTCCTCGAGGATGTCCCACACCTGCTCGTCGTGGCGCTCGATCATCTTGCGCGCCGTGCGGACGGTGTGGCAGATGCCCAGCTCCTTCAGGCGGCGGATGATGAACGGCTCGAAGAGCCTCAGCGCCATCTCCTTCGGCAGGCCGCACTGCGGGAACTTCAGCTCCGGGCCGACGACGATCACCGAACGGCCCGAGTAGTCCACGCGCTTGCCGAGGAGGTTCTGGCGGAAGCGGCCCGTCTTGCCCTTGAGGATCTCGGAGAGCGACTTGAGCGGGCGGTTGCCCGGGCCCGTCACCGCGCGGCCGTGGCGGCCGTTGTCGAACACCGCGTCGACGGCCTCCTGGAGCATGCGCTT
>DJXI01000034.1 GCA_002449695.1 Verrucomicrobia bacterium UBA7008
GTAGGGGCGATTGTCCTCAATCGCCCGTGATTCGCTGCGGCCGGTTCATCAGCAGGCGGAAAGTCGAGGTCGCCAGCCCCACGCGGCGCGCGGCGGCGGCCACGGAAAGCGCGCCCGCACGCACCTCGGCCACCGCCTCCGCAAACCCCGGCGGCGGGGTGCGGCGCGGGCGGCCCAGATGCACGCCGCGCCGCTTCGCCGCCGCAATGCCTTCCGCCTGGCGCGCGCGGATGTTCTCGCGCTCCTGATGAGCCAGATAGGCGAGGAGCTGCAGCACGAAATCGGCGATGAACGTGCCCGTCAGCCCGTTGTGGCGGCGGGTGTCCAGCAGCTCCACGTTTAGCACGCGGATATCCACGCCGCGTTCCTTGGTGAGACGCCGCCACACCTCGCCGATTTCCACGTAGTCGCGCCCGAGTCGGTCGAGGCTCGTCACGACGATCAGGTCGCCGCGCCGGACCTTGGCGACGAGCCGCCGCCAGGCGGGGCGGTCGAAGTCGCGGCCGGACTTGTGATCGACAAAAATATTCGCGCGCGCGATGCCGGCTTTCTCCAACGCATCCAGCTGACGCGCCGCATTCTGATCCGCGCTCGACACGCGGGCATAACCGTAGGTTTTCATTCTTTCATCTCCTTTGAAATCCCCCAAAAGGAGAGAAAGTATATCATGCCGGCGTCTACACGCCGCGACGGCCCGCAATGGCGCGGCGGAGCGTCAGCGGGTCGGAATAGGCGATGCCCGAATCGGCCGGGAGCCCGAACGCGAGGCGCGTCACCTGCGCGCCCGTCCCCTTCAGGATCTCCGCCGCGTAGCCCGCCGTCGCGTCGCCGTCCATGTCGGTCGACAGCGCCAGCAGCACTTCCGTGACGCCCTCGCGCGCGACGCGGTCGACGAGCTCGGCGAAGCGCAGCTTCTCGGGCCCCTGCCGCCGCGCCGGGACAAGCTTGCCGCCGAGCACATGGTAGCGGCCGCGGAACGCGCCCGACGATTCAATCGGCAGAATGTCCGCCGGCTCCTCGACGACGCAGAGCATCGCGCCGTCGCGCGTCGCGTCCGTGCAGGTGGCGCAGGGATCCTCCCCCGCCGTCGTGAACGCGCCGCAGCGCGAGCAGCACCGCACGCCCTCCTTCGCCGCCTTGAGCGCGGCCGCGAGCGGCTCCAGGAGCCGCCCCGGCTCGCGCACGAGCGCGAGCGCCGCGCGCGACGCCGAGCGCCGCCCGAAGCCGGGCAGCTTCGCGAGCCGCAGCTCCAGCTCTGCCAGCGGCGCGATCACCGGCCGCCGAAGAGTCCGTCCATGCCGTTGGCCTGCATCAGCTTCGCCATCTCGGCCTGGGTGGTGTCGCGCGCCTTCTTGAGCGCGCCGTTGACGACATTGAGGAGCATCGTCTCGAAGCGGGCCGGCTTGCCGTTCTTCACCTCGTCGTACGCGCCTTCCGCGAACGAAAGCGAGACGATCGACATGTCGCCGCGCGCCACACAGGTGATGCCGCCGTTCGAATACTCGGCGGTGATTTTCGCGATCTCGTTCTGGATGCGCTTCGCTTCCGAACGCATCTTCATCGCTTCCTTGATCTGATCGAACATACCCATGATGGTGTCTTCCTTCTCTTTCTCTTGCTGTTTCTTTCGGTTGTCAAACGGATGTCCGGCCTCACACGAGCTTCCGGCCGCTCAGCTCCTCGTACGCCTTGACGTAGATCGCGCGCGTGCGTGCGATGACATCGTCGGGCAGCACCGGCCCCGGCGGCTGGTGGTTGAAATGGATCGAATCGAGCCAGTCGCGCACGTACTGCTTGTCGAGGCTCGGCGGGTTCGCGCCCACCGCGTAGCTCGCCTCGGGCCAGAAGCGCGAGGAGTCCGGCGTCAGCACCTCGTCGGCGAGGATGAGCGAGCCGTCGTCGTCCTGGCCGAACTCGAACTTCGTGTCGGCGATGATGATGCCGTGCTGGATGGCGTAGTCCGCCGCGCGCCGGTAGAGGGCGATTGTCGTGTCCCTGAGCGCCGCCGCCGTCGCCGCGCCGACGAGCTTTTCCGTCGCGGCGAAGTCGATCGCCTCGTCGTGGTCGCCGATGGCCGCCTTCGTCGTCGGCGTGAAGAGGACCTCGTCGAGCTTCGAGGCGTTCTGATACCCTTCGCGCAGCTTCTCGCCGTTGACGGTCTGGGACTTCTGGTACTCCTTCCAGCCCGAGCCCGTCAGGTAGCCGCGCGCGATGCACTCGACCTCGACCATCCTGACCTTCCTGACGAGCATCGAGCGGCCGCGCAGATCCTCCCTGTACGGCTGGAGCACGGCGGGATACGCGTCGACGTCCGCCGTCACGAGGTGGTTCTTCATCCCCAGGAACTCCATCCAGAAGAGGGAGAGCTGGTTCAGCACCTTGCCCTTGTCGGGCACGCCGCACGGCAGGATCACGTCGAACGCGCTGATGCGGTCGGTGACGACCATCAGCAGCGTGTCGCCGAGATCGAAGACGTCGCGGACCTTGCCGCTCTTGTGGGGAAGCCCCGGGATCGCGCATTCCAGCAGCGCATGGTTCTTGTCGTATTTCATCTTATTTCCTTTCCAAATCATCGAGGCCGCCCTGCCGCCGCACGAGCGGCGCGTACAGCTGCCACGCCGTCTCCTTGGGCAGCACGAAGACGACGTCCGCCGCGCCGACCGTCGCGTAGAGCCCGCCGCTCGGGGCGCGCTCGCCGATCAGGATGTTGCGCCGGACGGTGTCCTCGCCCGCGCGGTCGACGGCGATCGTCAGCTGGGGCGTCTCCAGCCCGTAGTCGACCAGATCGGCGGCGGACGCCTTGAGCTGCACGATCCGTTCCGCCGTCAGCGGGCAGAGGAGCGAGATGATGCCGTCGACGGCGGCGGCCGAAACCTTGCCGGGCACGGGCGACGACTCCACGTTCCACGCGCGGCGGCCCGCGTCGTAGACGACGGCCGTCGGCTTCTCGTCGCCGCGCCGCGTCACCACGATGCGCTTGAGCTGCGCGGAATCGAGGCTCAGAATCTCGCGGCTGCGCAGGTCTTCGAGCCGGAGCGGCCCGAGCGCCGCCGCGCGCGCGACGGTGACGCTGGCGAGGTTCGTCGCGAGCGCGACCGTCACGCCCGTCGCCGCGCGGTCGTCGGCCGTCAGCGCGAGCAGCCGCTCCAGAAGCGCGTTCACCGTCGCCGCGTCCGCCGCCGCCGCGACCGGCGCGTCCAGATGCCACGCGCCGTCCTCGTCCTTCGCGAGCAGATACGTCTCGTCCCCGTCGGCGACCGACACGCGGCCGACGGCGGCGGCCTCGACCGGGAAGAGCCGCATGTCGGTGAAGCTCGCGGTCTCGGCGAGCGCGAGATCCTTCAGCGCGGCGTCGACGGCCACGACCGCGCCCGCGTTCTGGACGAGCGCGTAGACCTGGTCCTCGCTCGCCGCCTTGCCGAACGACACCTGGTAGTCGCGCGCGTCGGCGCACTTGACGGTGATCGTCACCGCCGTCTCGGGATCGAGCCCGTAGCCCGCCAGCAGCGCGGGCGTCGCCGTCGACGGTTCGCCCGCCGCGCCCGTCGGCCACGCGAACGCGCGCGCCTCGGCGGCGGCCAGCGTCTCCAGCAGCTTCTTCACCTGCGCGGCGGAGGCGGCGGCCGCCTGCGGCTGCACCATCTTCCAGAGATCCCCTTCGCGCACGAAGCGCATGAACGAGCCCGAGCCGCGCTTGACGTCGAACGACTGCACCATCTCCGTCTCGACCGGCAGCACCGAACGCCGCCGGAAGCCGTCCACCGGCAGATCCACCGCCGCGAACACGTTGGACGCGACGACGAAGACGGCGTCCTCGCCCTCGACCGACACGTAGACGCCCGTGCCCGCCGGCGTCGCCGCGCCGAACGCGAGGCGCGACGAGAAGCCGTCGCCCTCGACCGCCAGCGTCAGGCGCGGCGCGTCCAGGCCGAAGTCCGCGTACGTGCGCCCGAGGCGCGCCATCTCCGCGCCGCCGATGAAATCCTCGACGCCCGCGAGGAGCAGCGCGTCGATGACCTTCAGCACCACCTTCTCGTCGACGGTCGCCCGGAACGGTTCGATCTGGCGCCAGCGGCCCGTGCGCACGAGCACCGCCGCGGGCGCGTCCGCCCGCGCCGCCGCAAGACGCAGGATCGACGCGGACGAGCCCTCCTCGACGAGCGTCTGGCGCGGCACGAGCGCCGCGTCCACGCCGCCGCGGTACGACAGCATCAGGTGCGCGAACGACACGACGGCGATCGCGAGCAGCATCCAGAAGATGGCGCGGCGGTTCTTCACAGACGGCGCCTCCGGATGAAGATGGCGGTCGTCAGCGCCAGGAGCGCCGCGAGCGGGAACGCCACGGCGGTGGCGAGGAAGAAGCGCTGGCGGCCGGCGCGGTCCAGACCCGAGACGAGCTGGCCCGCCTCCGCGCCCGTGCGCGTGACGGCGTCGGTGCCGGAGAGGTACGCGACGGCGTTCAGGAAGAAGTCGCGGTTGGCGTTGCCGCGCCGCGTCAGCTGGCCGTTGAGCGCGAAGGTCGCGTCGCCCACCGCGATGATGCGCGTCGGCCGGATCGAGAGGTCCGCGCCCACGCGCCCGCCGCGCTCGGCGACGGCCGCGACCGCCGCGCCGCCCACCTTCGCGAGCTCCGCGAAGGAGACGACGTCCGCGCCCGTGCCCGCGTCCGCCGCCGCCGACGGCGTGAACGCGACCGGCTTCTCAAGGACGATCTGCGAACCCGCGAGCGGCCGCACGACGGGATGGTCGGAAAAGTCGGAGACGATGACATCCGTGCCCGAGAGCGTGCGCGCGCCCGGGAACGACGCCGCGACGGGCCGCAGGCCCCACTCGGCGAGCATCGTCGCGACACCGTCGGCCTCGGCGGAGCTCACGAGCACCAGGAGCCGCCCGCCCTGGCGCAGGTAGGCGTCGAGCCGCGTCATCTCCGCGCGCGAGAACTCGTCCCGCGCGCCCGCGATGACGACGAGCGCGCAGTCGTCGGGCACCTTCGCGTCCTTCGCGAGGTCGATCGCCGCGTTGCGGTAGCCGTCCATCGCCAGATCGCGCGCGACGTCGCTCATGCCGAAGCTGCCGTACGTCTCGAACGACCCCTCGCCGTGCCCGCTCGTCCAGTAGATGTTGCGCCGCTGCGGCGGCATCGCGACGCGCAGGAGCGTCGAGGCGCAGTTCCATTCGCCGTAGCCGTCCGCCAGCCGGATCGCCGCGCGCCGGTGGCCGCGCTCGAAGACGAGGCTGTCCTCGGGAACGCCCGCGCGCACAAGCCGCCCCGCCTCGGCAACGTCCCACTTCGGGTCGACGAACCGCACCGAGACGCGCAGCCCGCCCGGCGCCTCTTCGCGCGCGAGCGCCCGCAGGAGGTGCGCGACGTCGCGGAAGCGCGGATCGCGGCGCGACATGAACGCGGTGACGAAGACGTTGCCGCGCCCCTCGGCCAGGATGCCGCGCGTGCGCGAGGAGAGCCGGAACTCGCCGCCGCCGACGGGGATTTCGACCGTCACCTCCAGCCGGTGCGCGAGCGCGATCGTCAGCCCCGCGAGAACGAGCGCGAGCGCGGCCGCCGCGAGCGTCGAGAGCCGGAGCGTGCGCGAGCCCCGTCCCACGAAGCGCTGCGCCGCGACGGCCTTGGAGCAGAGGAAGAGCGCCAGCACGGTCAGGATCGCGTACGTCGCGACCGTCCCCAGCGAGACGACGCCCGTCGCAAGGTCGTAGGCGTTCGCGTCCAGCGGCATCTCGCCGATCGACAGCCGTCCCTGCGGCGCCCAGCTGACGAGCGCCCACCACGTGCCGCGCGGCACGGCCACGAGGACCGTCACCGTCGCGAGCGCCGCGACCGCCGCGTTCGTGAAGCACGCGCTCGCCATCACCGCCGCCGCGCACCAGAGCGCCCCCTGGAGCGCGAGCGCGAAAAAGCCCGGCAGGAAGCCCGCGAACGACACGCCCTCGAGGAGCCGGGGCGCGGCGGACGCGAGAAACGCGAGCGACGCGAGGAAGTGGACGAGCACGGCGGCCATCGCCATCGTCCACACGCCGAGAAACTTGCCGAGCGTGAAGTCGCGCTCGCGCACGCCCGTCGCGAGCAGCGTCTCGATGCGGCCCGTGCGGCGCTCCTCGCTCCAGACGCCCATGCCGAGAAGCGCCGCGAGGACCGGCAGCGACGGCGCGACCGCCACCGTCCAGAGCGCCGCGAGCGGCAGGCGGGTGCCCTCCGCCGATTCGAGGCTGAACGCGAACTGCGCGGCGGCGGCGGCGAAAAAGCCGGCGCAGGCGATCGCCGTCGTGGGGAAGCTCCGCGCCGCGCCGAGCGTGCGGGCCCAGGTCACGCGCACGGGGCTCATGACGCGGCTCCCTTCAGCGCCGCGTCGACGCGCGCGACGAGATCGGCGGCGGCGACGCCCGAGGCGGGGATGCGCGCGGAGATGACGCCGTCGCGCAGGACGAGAAAGCGCGTGGACCACTTCACGAGGTCGGTGAGCTCGTGGCCGGTGACGATGACGCTCGCGAACGCCGCGACCGACGAGAGGATGGCGCCGGCCGCCTCGCGCATCGTGCGGTCGAGCCCCGCGAGGAAATCGTCGAGGAGGAGGACGCGGGGCCTCAGGAGCATCGCGTCCGCGAGCGCGACGCGCTTGCGGATGCCGTAGGACAGCTTGCCGATGGGCCGGCGCAGGAGGTCCGCCACCTGGCACATCTCAGCCGCCTCGCCGACGCGCCGGCGGATGCGCTTGTCGAGCTCGCCCTTGAGCCGCGCGCGGTACGTCAGGTAGTCCTTGACCGTCATGTCGTCGTAGAGGGCCGGCGTCTCCGGCAGGTAGCCGAGCTGGCGGCGGTACGCGCGCGGGCGCGCGAGCGCGTCCTGGCCGTCGATCTGGATGTGGCCGGAATCGGGCGCCTGGAGCGTCGCCAGCACCTTCATGAGCGTCGTCTTGCCGACGGCGTTGTCGCCGACGATGCTCACCGTCTCGCCGGGCGAGACGACGAACGAGACGTCGCGCAGCACCGGCCGGCGGTCATAGGTAAAGGCGATATTGCGTACTTCCAGCATTAATTAATATATTATATCATATTCCGCGCACGGCGTGTGAGAACGCGGCGGGCGATTTCGCCGCGCGCTAGCGGCGCTCGATGAGCGCGCCGAGCGCCGAAAAGCTGCGCACGACCTCCACATAGCCGCGGTCGATCGTCTCGACGTCCAGGATCGTCGACGTCCCCTTCGCGACGAGCGCGGCGATAAGGAGCGCAATGCCCGCGCGGATGTCGGGCGAGGCGACCGTACCGCCGTAGAGCGGCGAGGGGCCCGTCACGACGACGCGGTGCGGGTCGCACTGGACGATCTTCGCGCCCATCTGGCGCAGGCGGTCGACGAAATAGAGGCGCGACTCGAACATCTTCTCGAAAAAGAGGCACGTGCCGCGCGTCTGCGTGGCGAGGACGATCAGGACCGACATCAGATCCGACGGGAACGCCGGCCACGTGCCGTCCGCGAGCGACGGGATCGCGTCGCCGAGGTCGTAGCGCATCCGCAGCCGCTTCTTCTTCGGCACGTAGCGGAGCGTCCGTTCGGCGGCCGAGATCGTCCACGTCACGCCGAAGCGCCGGAACGCGCCTTCGAGCACCGCGAACGGCTCCGGGTCGATCCCCGTCAGCGTCAGCTCGCCGCCCGTCACCGCCGACGCGACGAGGTAGCTGCCGGCCTCGATGTAGTCGCAGCCGACGCGCGCCGTGCAGCCCGCGAGCCGCTCGACGCCCGTGATCCGGATGCGGTTCGTGCCCGCGCCCTCGATCTGCGCGCCCATCGCGCCGAGCATCGCCGCGAGGTCGACGATGTGCGGCTCGCACGCGGCGTTGTAGATCTCCGTGCGGCCCTTCGCGAGCACCGACGCCATCAGGATGTTCTCGGTCGCCGTGACCGACGCCTCGTCGAGGAGGATCTTCGCGCCCTTCAGCTCGCCCCTGAAGCGCAGCGTCTTGCGCCCGGCCACGGCCTTCGCGCCGAGCGCGCGGAAGCCCGCGAAATGCGTGTCGAGCCGCCGGTGGCCGATGGCGTCGCCGCCCGGCGGCGGCAGCGAGGCGCGGCCCGCGCGCGCGAGGAGGGGCCCGGCAAAGAGGAAGCTCGTGCGGATCTTCGCGGCGAGCTCGGCCGAGATCGTCGCCGTCTTCAGCCGCGGCGTCGTGAGCGTCACCGTGCCCGCCGCGACGTCGCGCACGACGTGCGCGCCGAAGCGCCGCGCGGCGTCGAGCATCGCGGCGACGTCGGTGATGTCGGGCACGTTGAGGAGCGTCACGGGCTGATCGGTCAGGAGCGCCGCCGCGATCATCGGCAGCGCCGCGTTCTTGTTGCCCGCGACCGCGTGCACGCCGGCGATCGTCCGGCCGCCCTGGATGACGAGCCGCGCCATGCTACGACAGCTCGTCCAGCTTGCGCGTCTCGCCGAAGACGATCAGCTTGTCGTCCGGCTGCAGGACGGAATCGGCCTGGGGGACGACGACCGTGCGCGGCTTCATGGGATCGGCGGCGGCGCGGCGGATGCAGAGCACCGTCATGCCCGTCGCGCTGCGGAAGTTCGCCTCCGCGAGCGTCTTGCCGCGCAGCGCCTCGGGCACGTCGATCTCGGCGATCGAATAGCCGTCGGAGATCTCCAGGAAGTCGATGACGTCGTGGTTGGCGATCGCGCGCGCGAGGCGGTGCGCCGAATCGCGGTCGGGATAGACGACCGTGTCCGCGCCGATGCGCCGCAGGATCTTGCCGTGCAGCTCGCTCGTCGCCTTCGCGACGACGTTGGGCACGCCCAGCTCCTTGCAGTTCGCCGTCACCATCATCGACGCCTCGATGTTGCTGCCGATGGCGACGACGACGAGGTCGCATTCGCCGAAGCCCGCCTCCTCCAGCACGTGCGGCTGAGTCGCGTCGCCCTGCAGCGCCGTCGCGAACTCGCTCGCGTTCTGCATGGCCGGGCGGTTGCGGTCGATGAGCAGGACTTCCGTGCCGGCGTTCGCCAGCGACTCCGCGAGCGCCATGCCGAAGCGCCCCGCGCCCACGATGCCGATGCGCTTCATGATTCCAGCTCCATCTTGCGCGCCTCGCGGACGAGGCCCTTCGAGTACGGATGGGTGGGCTCCGTGAAGAACTTCACCGGATCGTCCGACGTCTCCACGACGCGGCCGTCCTTCATGACGGCGAGCTTCGTCGCCATCTGCGAGACGACGCCGAGGTCGTGCGTGATGAGGAGCACGCCCGAGTTCGCGCGGTGGAGCTCGCGCATGAGGCGCAGCACCTGCGCCTGGATCGTCACGTCGAGCGCCGTCGTCGGCTCGTCGGCGATCACGAGGTCGGGGCCGAGCATGAGGCCCATCGCGATCATCACGCGCTGCTGCATGCCGCCGGACAGCTCGTGCGGATAGGCGCGCGCGCGCACGGCGGGATCGGGGATGCCGACCTTGCCGAGCCATTCGAGCGCCAGCTCCTCCGCCGCCTTCTTCGACATGTCCTCGTGCAGGAGGACCGTCTCGACGAGCTGCGCGCCGATGCGGTGGAGCGGCGAGAGCGAGCCCATCGGGTCCTGGAAGATGACGCCGATCTTCGTGCCGCGGATCTTCCGCAGCGCCGGCAGCGGCAGCGTCAACATGTCCTCGCCGTCGAGGAGAATGCGCCCTTTGGGGTAGAACGCGGGCGGGCTCGGCAGGAGCCGCGCGACGCTCATCGAAACCGAACTCTTGCCGGAACCCGATTCGCCGACGATGCCCAGCACCTCGCCGCGGTCCAGCGTCAGATTGACGTCGACCGCCGCCGCGTTGACCTCGCCGTCGTCGTTCCGGAACGACACGCACAAATCTTCTATCTTCAGCAGCATGGGAGATAGTATATCATATCCCCCTGCGCGCGTCAGTCGGATATTCACGGCGGGCGGCGGCGCTCAGACGTCGCGGCGCAGCGCCTCGGCGCGGAAGGCGAGGCGGTGCGAGACGAGCGACGCCTCCAGAATGCCCGCGTAGCGCGCGGGCGAGGCGGCGGCCAGGCGCGCGAACGCGCTCATGATCTCCCGGTCGCCGCCGCCGTGGTTGCCGCGCTGCGCCGGCACGATCGTCTGCGGCGCGCCGAGGAACGGGCGGATCTCGATCGTCTCGCCGTCCGCGGCGATTTCGCCGCGCGTGCCGTAGAAATGCGTCGTCCGGCCGCGCCGCGCGGAGAAGCTTTCCATCTCCAGCGTGACCGTCAGCCCCCCGTCGAACTCCATCAGCACCGTCTGGTGGTCGACCGCGTCGTTGCCGCACGCGTAGACGCAGCGGCCGTAGGGCGACTCGGCGACGACCTTCTCCATCGCCGCGTCGGATTCGTCGGGAAAATGGTAGCGCAGGTCCGTGCGTTCGCAGTAGAGCCGGTGCGCGTCGAACGGGCACGCGGCGCGCACGGCCGCCGGGCAGTCCGTGCACCGCGCCGCCGCGCCCGCCGGCGCATTCTGCGGCCGCCAGTGCATCAGCGAGCCGAAGCTCGCCATGCGCGTGCAGGCCTTGCCGCGCGCCCACCACGCGATCAGGTCGAAGTCGTGCGTGCACTTCTGCACGAGCGTCGAGGTGCCGTCCGCCTCGCGCGCCCAGTTGCCGCGGCAGAACGCGTGCGCCGCCTTGCCGTACGAGATCGCCGAGAGGTGGTGGATGCTCGTCAGCTCCCCGATGACGCCCGAGCGCAGCACTTCGGTGAGGCGGCGGTAGTAGGCGGCGAAGCGCAGCACGTAGCCCGTCAAGACGAGCCGCCGCGCCGCCGCCTGCGCCGCGCGGATCTCCTCGCACTCCGCCCAGCTGCAGCCGATCGGCTTTTCGAGGAGGATGTGCAGCCCCTTCGCGAGCGCCGCCTTCGCCGCCGCGCAGTGGAGGCGGTCGGGCAGCGCGATGATCGCCGCGTCGGCGGGCGTTTCCAGCGCGTCCGTCCAGTCCCTGACCGTGGCCGACGGGGAGACGGGATCGGCGATGGCGGCGATCTCGTATTCACCGGGATGCGCGCGGGCGTACTGTTCGTACGTCCGTCCGCGCACGCCGTGGCCAAGGATCAGGATGCGCATGTCACGCGCGCAGGTACGCGCTGTAGGCCTTGTACGTCTCGTGGCAGTCGAACTTCGACGCGAGCTCCACGGGCGCGTGCATGTTCCACAGGGGCGTGCCCATGTCGAGCACCTTCATGCCGAAGCGCGACATGTACTGCGCGATCGTGCCGCCGCCGCCCTTCTCCATCTTGCCAAGCTCCGCCATCTGCCACGTGACGCCGCCTTCGTCCATGATGCGGCGGATCTCCGCGACGAACTCGGGGCCGCAGTCGCTCGAACCCGACTTGCTCGTGCCGCCCGTGTACTTCGACGCCGCCGGGCCCTTGTGGAAGCGCGCCTCGTTGCCGGTCGAGTTGACGTCGGCGAAATGCGGGTCGTACGCCGCCGTCACGTCCGCCGACAGCATCGACGAGCGCTCCAGCGCGCGGCGCACGAGGATGTCCTTCGCGTTCTTCTCCTGGCGCTCGATCAGCTCCGCGACGGTGTTCTCGAAGAACGAGCTCTGCATGCCCGTCGAACCCATCGAGCCGATCTCCTCCTTGTCGCACATCAGGATCGACGCCGTCTGGTCCGGCACCTGGTCGGACGCGTCGATCAGCGCCTGGAGGCCCGCGAACGAGCAGACGCGGTCGTCGTGGCCGTAGCCCGCGATGAGCGCGCGGTCGAAGCCGACTTCGCGCGGCATCCCGGCGGGCACGATCTCGAGCTCGGCGGAAAGGAGGTCGTCCTCGTCGATCTTGTACGTCTTCTTCAGGAACTCGACGAGCGCGTTCTTGTCGGCCTTCGGCGCGGCGTCGGCGTCGTCGTCCTTCTTGCCCTTCTTCTCGGGCGCCTTGTACGTCGACCACGCGACGACGTCAAGGTCCTCGGCGGGGAAGAACTCGTCGCGCGTCTTCTTGGCCTGGTCGTAGCCGAGGTGCGGCAGGATGTCGCTGATGAGGAAGACGGGATCGCCGTCCCGGTCGCCGACCTCCACCTGCACCTTCGTGCCGTCCTTGCGCACGACCGTGCCGTAGAGCGCGAGCGGGCGCACGAGCCACTGGTACTTCTTGATGCCGCCGTAGATGTGGCAGTCGAAGTAGACGCAGCCGCCCTTCTCGTAGAGCGGTTTCGGCTTGAGGTCGAGCCGCGGCGCGTCGGTATGGCCGCCGACGACCTTCAGTCCCGCCTCGGCGATCGGCTTCCTGCCGATGACCGCCGCCATGATCGTGCGGTCCTCGCAGCCCCGGTAGACCTTGTCGCCCGCCTTGAGCGTCTTGAACGACGACAGTTCCCTGAAACCCTTCTTCTCCAGGAGGCGCACCGACTCGGCGTAGCTGCGGCGTTCGGTCTTGGCGATTCCCAGATAGCGCATGTATTCCGCGCAATACTTCTCCAACGGCATGTAGTTCATTTTCATAATGACGGATAGTATATCATAACCGCGGCGGTTCTGCCGCGCGCCGTCCGCTTTTTTGCGCCGTCCGCGCCGCTCACCGGTCGACGACGTCGACCCAGCCGTCGTTCGCGTCGAGCGCGACCGTGCGCAGGGGAAAAGCGAATCCAGTCTTCATCTTTCAGGTTCCATTCAGTTGCCCGACCGGGCGATGCGATAGATGACAAGGGAGAGCGGCGGGAGCGTATCGGCGCCGTCGAGGGTGAAGGCGGAAACGGTTTCCGCCAGCGCCTCCGGGCGGGCGGGCGAGTTGTGCGCGTCGCGGTCCGGCCCCGTGAAGACCGTCCGCGTCGCCGCGCCCGCCACGCCGCGGACGTCCACCTCCTGCGCCGTCTCCGCGCAGTTGACGAGCTTGAGGATGATGTCGCCGTTCGCCGCGCGCTGGGCGCTCGCCTGGACAGTCTCGATGACGCAGCGGTCGCGTCCCTTCGACCACGTCTTCGGCACGTCCGTCTCGAAGGTCGTCGTCTCGACCGTCACCTTCAGCACCGCCGCGCCGCGGTTCGCGCTGAAGAGCTTCTGGACGGTCCACGACGGATTGACGAAGCAGCCGGTCGTCGTCGGGTAGATGAGGTTCGGCGTCCAGGTCGTGTGCTGCGCGTTCGCGAAGAGCGGCGCGTACGCCGCGAGCTTCACCTGCGCCTGGTTGCGCTCGAGGCCGAGCATCAGCGCCGCCTCGCCGATCGCCGCGCGCAGGTTGCCGTAGCGGCCCGCGCCCTGGGTGACGGCGTATTCGCCCACGAAGATGTCGAAGTCGCCCTTCGACTCGTCATATTCGTGCGCGAGGCGGCTCATGAAGACGTCCGCCGTCTCGTAGAAATGGTCGTCGCGCAGATCCTTCGGGTCGTCCACGCGCTTCGTCGCCTTCCAGTTGTTGAAGATGAGCTTGACCGCCGGATACTTCGCGCGCACGGCGTTCGCGATGCGCGCATAGCGCTCCTCGTAGTCCTTCCCGCCGTTTTCGTTGCCGATCTCGAGATAGTCGAGGCCGAACGGCTCGGGATGGCCCGCCGCCGCGCGCTTCGCGCCCCATTCGGAATCGACGGGGCCGTTCGCGTAGTCGAGGCAGTCGAGCGCGTCCTGCACGAACGCGTCCATCTTTTCCATCGGCACCGTCTCCTTGTGCGACATGCCGCAGTTGATGCAGAAGAGCGGCTTTGCGCCGAGCGCCTCCGCGAGCAGGAGATATTCGTGGAAGCCGACGCCGTTCGTCGACCAGTACTTCCAGATGTTCCACTGCGTGCGGCGGTTCCACTTGTCGCCGATCGTCGTCTTCCAGCGGTAGGCGTCCTTCATCGTGTCGCCCTCCACCCAGCAGCCGCCGGGGAAGCGCACGAACGACGGCCGGAGCGCGGCGAGCCTGTCGACGAGGTCGCGGCGGAAGAGGCCCGCCACCGCATCGGCCGGAAAGAGGCTGACGTGGTCGAGCTGCGCCTCCAGGCCCTCACGCCCGCCCTGCCGGTTCGGCACGAAGCGCAGGACGAGCCGCGCCTGCGCCTCGTCGTCGTTCGCGACGAGCGTCGCCGTGAACGTCTGCCACTCGCCGGCGCCCGACACGCCCTCGATCCGCGCCGTCGCGAGCGGCGGCTTGCTGTAGGCTTCCAGCGCCACGTCGACCGCCTTCACGCCGACGCCCTTGAGCGCGAACGAAAGCCTGTACGCCGCACCCTTCTTCACGCCCATGCCGAAGTAGCCCTCGTTCGCGATGCCGACCCCCGGCAGGCCGCGCACGGTCACGCAGTGCCGGTCGTTCGGATGCGCGTCCGGCCTCTCCGAGAGGAAGCATTCGGCGTTGCCGACGGGATTCCAGTATTCGAGCGTCAGTTCGCGGGTGGCGCCGTGGCCGTCCTCGAAGGAGCGATTGCGCACCATTTCGGCGTAGACGCCGCCGTCGAGCGACAGGTCGATGTCCTCGAAGAAGAGGCCCCACAGATCGGGCGACGCGGCGCTGACGACCGTTTCCGGCTCGACCGTGACGCGATGGACGTCCGCGGCCGGCGCGGCGGCGGCCGCGAGCAGACCGCAGGCGAAACAACAGGCGAGATGAGTCTTCATGGAAGGATAGTATACCATATCCGCCGGCGCGGAGCACCCACCCAAAAGAGTTGGAGGTTCCCCAAATTTTTCTCCGCTAGCGAAGCGTTGCGACGGCCATGACTGGGAGAAGCGGCGTCTCGCCGCTTTAGCCGGGAGGGCCGACCTCTGTATCGGCCATGACTGGGGGAAGCGGCGTCTCGCCGCTTTGAGATAAAAATAAATAATTCCTCTATTTGAAGCGGCGGGACGCCGCTTCCCCCAGTCAGATAGCACGGAAACGCCTCCGCGTTCCCGCTGCCCGATTTTTACTTAACGCAAAATGAAAATCGCCACTTCACCCTTTGTTTACAGTGGTGTTTCCGTTTTCGTGCTAGAAAAAATGGGGAACCTCCCACCCAAAAGAGCGGCCGCGCGTCAGGGGCGGTCGCCGCGCGCGCGGGCGGCCAGCTCCCCGCGCTTGGCGGCGGTGCCTTCGACGATCATCCGCTTCACCGCGTCCGCGTCGCCCGCCGCCACCGCGTCGCGCAGCGCGCGCATCCGCGCGAGGAAGCGGTCGAGGACCGGCACGAGCGACGCGCGGTTCGCGAGGTACAGGGCGCTCCAGTCGTTCTCGTTCTGCGTCGCGATGCGCGTCATGTCCGCGTAGCTGCCCGCCGAAAAGCCGGGCGCGTCCTTCACGAGCGCGTCGCGCGCGTAGCTCGTCGCGACGACGTGGCAGAGCTGGCTCGTGAACGCGATCATCTCGTCGTGCCGCTCCGGCGTCGTCACGACCGTCTCGGCGAAGCCGACCGCCGCGAAGTAGCGCTTGAGCGCCGCGAGCGTTTCGGCGGGGCAGTCCGCGAACGGCGTCAGGATCATCGACGCGCCGACGAAGAGATCGGCGAGCGAATTCTCGAAGCCCGCGACCTCGCGCCCCGCCATCGGATGGCCGCCGACGAACGTCCATCCCGCGCGCGGCACGTCCGTGAGCGCGCGCAGGATCGGCGTCTTGACGCCGCAGATGTCGACGACCGCCGCGCCGCGCCGGAACGCGCCCGCGTGCGCGCGGATCCACGGCACGATGGCGTCGGGCGGCAGGCAGACGAGCACGAGGTCCGCGTCCGCGAGCGCGGCGGGCCCGTCGCCGTGGTGGAGGCCGACGGTCGCGTACCCGGCCTCCCGCGACGCCTTGTAGAAGGAGCCGCCGATGAGGCCCAGGCCGACGACCGCGATGCGTTCGACCGCGTCCACGTC
The DNA here is from genome assembly GCA_002449695.1 of Verrucomicrobia bacterium UBA7008. GTDB lineage: Bacteria > Verrucomicrobiota > Kiritimatiellia > RFP12 > UBA1067 > UBA1067. Next base: position 15,745 of record DJXI01000034.1, read on the forward strand.
ACTTCTCCGCATACGCGCCGAGGAACGCGAAGCGCTCGACCTCGGGATCCTGCGACAGCTCCGACAGGAGGCTCAGCACGTTCGGATCCGTCGGCGACGCCATGAAGTCGAACGTGAAGAGGTACTCGAAATCCATCCCCGGCAGCGCGCGCGCCTCGATCTTCGTCAGGTTGACGTCGATGGCCGCGAACTTGGAGATGATCGCCGCGAGCGAGCCCGGGCGGTGCGGGATCGACAGCATCACCGAGAACTTGTTCGCGTCGGGATAGATCTCGAGGTCCTTCGAGATGCAGATGAAGCGCGTGCTGTTGAAGGTCGTGTCCTGGATGCCGTCGGCGATGATGTTCAGCCCGTAGAGCTCCGCGCACGGACGCGAGGCGATCACCGCCACGTCGCGCCGGTCGCTGCCCGCCACCTCGCGCGCCGCGACCGCCGTGTTGACCTCGGCGCGCTGCACGAGCTTCGGGTGCGCGCGGAAGAAGTTCTTGCACTGCGACAGCGCATGCTGGTGGCTGCGCACCTCGGTGACGTCCTCGAACTTCACGCCGTGCGGTGCGAGGAGCACGTGGTCGATCTTCAGCTTCTGCGCGCGCACGATGCGGAAACGGTGCTTCACCATCAGGTCGTAGACCGCCGCGACGGAGCCCGCCGCCGAATTCTCGATCGGCAGCACGCCGTACGGGCACAGCCCCGATTCCACCGCCTCGAACACCTTCTCGAAGCTGGTGAAGTAGGCGATCGTCGGCAGCGGGAACATGAGCGAGATCGCCTGCTGCACGTACGAGCCCTCCGTGCCGCAGCACGCGACGACCGCGCGCGTCGGGAACTTGCGATTGTACTTTTCCGTCGCCGCGTTCACCGCCCGGATCAGCGGCGAGCCGCCGCTCAGCAGCACGCGCTGGCGCGCCTTCGAGATGTCGAAGAGCGTCGTGAAGAAGAGCCGCGCGCCGTTCTCGTATTCGGGGCCGGCCTCGGCGGTGACGCGCGAGAGGATCTCGCGTTCGCGCGCCGGATCGTAGACGCTCGCGCCGCGCTCGCGCTTGGAGGCGACGACGTCGCCGACGATCTCCAGGCGCTTGAGGAAAAGGCGGACGAGCTCGTTGTCGATCTTGTCGATCTCGCCCCGGACGCTGTTCAGATCGATCATAGCACCTCCCGCACCCGGCGGATGCGCGCCATGGTCCGCGTGAACATTTCCGGCGTCTGGCTCTGCGCGCCGTCGCACTTCGCGCGCGGCGGGTCGTTGTGGACCTCGATGATGAGGCCGTCCGCGCCGATGGCCGTCGCCGCGACCGCCACCGAATCGACCATGTAGGCGTAGCCCGTCGCGTGCGAGGGATCGACGACGACCGGCAGGTGCGACAGGCGATGGAGCACCGTCACCACGCCGAGGTCGAGCGTGTTCCGCAGCGCCGTCTCGAACGTGCGGATGCCGCGCTCGCACAGGATCACGTTCGGGTTGCCCGACGCCATGATGTACTCGGCGCTCATCAGCAGCTCCTGCAGGGTCGCCGACATGCCGCGCTTGAGGAGGACGGGCTTCTTCGTGTACGCGCCGACCTCCTTGAGCAGGTTGAAGTTCTGCATGTTGCGCGCGCCGATCTGGATCACGTCCACGTCGTTGAAGAGCTCGATGTCCTTGAACTCCATCAGCTCGGTCACGATGGGCAGGCCCGTCTCCTTCTTCGCGAGCGTGAGGAGCCGCAGCCCTTCCGCGCCGAGGCCCTGGAACGCGTACGGCGACGTGCGCGGCTTGAACGCGCCGCCCCTGAGGAGCGTCGCGCCGGCGGCCTTGACCGCGCGCGCGACCTCGACGATCTGCGTCTCGCTCTCGACCGAGCACGGGCCCGCGATCACCGCGAACCGGCCGCCGCCGACCGGCACGCCGCCGCAGTCGACCACGGAATCGGCGGGGTGGAACTTGCGGTTCGCCGCCTTGTACGGCTCCTGGATGCGCTGCACGTGCTCGACGACGTCCAGCGCCTCGATGAGGCCGGGGTCCAGGTGCGCGATGTCGCCGACGCAGCCGATGACCGTTTCCAGCTCGCCCTTCCAGACGCGCGGTTCGATGTTCTTGGAGCGCAGCAGCTCCTTCAGGCTTTCGACCTGGGATTCGCTCGTTCCCTTCTTCAGCGTGATGATCATTTTTTCGTTTTCTTCCTATCAAAAAACCCCACTCGGTCCGAGCGGGGTTTGATTGATCTGGGTCCTGCCTTTGATGCAATGCCACTCAAACCCCGCGCACACGGTACGCAAAGTAGAAGCCCGCCCAAAAGTAGAACTGGTTATTCATCTGTGGCGCAAAGTATATCACATCCGCCGTCCGCCGCGCAAGACGGCAAAATGAAATTTTTTGCCTACTTGCGGCCGACCTTGAAGAACGCGCCGCCGTCCTTCGCCGGCGCGACGAGAATCACCTCGTTCTCGGCCGACACCTTGCCGGGCGCCGCCTCGCCGACCGCCTCCGTCACCGCGTCGGGCGTCGCGCCCTCCGTGAGGCCGTACGACAGGAACGGCACCGTCCCCTTCACCGAGACGTACACGTTGCCGTCCACGATCCGGATGCCCGTGATCTGCGGCTGCGGCACCTCCACGCCGGCGGCCAGCTCCGACGTCGCGCCCGCGCCCGCCACGACCGAGCCGAGCGAGCCCGACCCGACGGACGCCGCCGCGACAAGGCCCGTCGTGTTGACGGCCTTCGCCGACGCGCCCGCGACCGTGGCCGTGCCGTCGGCGGCGAAGCGCCGCGTGTCGAGGAGATAGACCGCCCACGAGCCGCCCGCGTACCGCGACGCGACCGAGTCGGCCGACACCTGGAACGTCACCGTCGGGCAGCGGCCGCCCTTCGCGACCGGCGCCCGAAGGACGACCGCGCCGCCCTCCGCCGTGCCGTCGGCCCTGATCGCGAAGTTCGCGAAATCCGGCGACCAGCACAGCGCGTAGCACTCGCCGTCGAGGACGGTCGTGCCGTCCGCGTACCGGTCGGGGCCCTTCGTCGAGAAGGTGACGAGCGCGTCGTTCTGCGCGGCGGACGCCGCGAGGGAGAGCGCGAGGGCGCAGGCTGCTGTCAGAAGCTTGTTCATGTCAATGTTCCTTTCGTTCGTTTTGAGATTTTTAACGCAGAGGCGCAGAGGCGCAGAGGACGCAGAGCCTTTACGCCCTCCTCTTGCGACGGAGGGCGAGACCGGCCATGCCGAGCAGCAGCAGAAGCCCGCTCGTCGGCTCGGGGACGACGTTGGTCAGCGTATAGACACTGCCTGTCCCGGCGTCCTGGCCGCTGCCGCGCGTCGTAAGGGCACTCTCCCACGAGCTGCGCGAGACGTTCGCGAAACCGACCAGCGTGCCGTTACCGTCCCACAGCTCGAACAGGAGACTGGTGACGGTGTCCTGAATATCGCCGAACGGCTGCGCCCCACCCATCGTCGACGTGGCAATGCCAGGCGCATTCTCCGTACCGGCCCAGAACTGGTATTCCTCGGTTGCCGCGCTCGCACCAGTTGCGCTCTCGACCGTGTAGAGCTTATAGTAGTCGCTCTCGCTTCCTGCTCCAGGCGCATTACCCGCACCGTCGCGCACCGTCGCATACTGGAAGTATGCGTCGGCGCCGGAGAGGCCCCTGAACGCCGCGTTCTGGACCTGCCAGTAAAGAAGTTCCGCAGACGCACTCATTGTCGCGAACGCCAGAGCCATCGAAGATACTGTCTTGAGAATATTCATTGTCATGTTCCTTTTTAAGAGTTTTTCCCGTGTTCCTTCTGCCTCAGTTCGTGCCGCCGGATGTCCATTCGACATCCTTTTCGGCACTCTTGTTCAGGAACCAGAAGCCCGTGCCGGCGGGTATCGTCACATTCTCGGTGCGCGTTGTGTAATGGTATGTCTTGTCGCCGATCTTGAACGCAACAGATGTCGGTCCGCCCCAATTCCCATTTTCATACGTGATCGGTATCTTGACCCCGGCGCCGGTCGTGGGCAGCATGATCGTGTCCTTGGCATACGTGTCGCTCTTGAACGCCGAGCTGTTCAGGTTGAGCGCCGTGGTCGACGGAGCGGCCAGAAGCGACCAGGTCGGATTCTTCTCCGTTCCGCTCGCGAGCGTCGTTGTCGCGGTAGCCGTACCGTCTGCGCGGCCGACGAGGTAGATCGGCTTGGTCGGCGTCTTACGCGTCAAGAACAGGCCCTGGCCGCGCTGCAATTCGAAGGTGGACGCCTCGGGCGTATCGCCGGTGTTCGACTCCTCGCCTTCCTTGACGGTCGAATCCTTTGTCCAGACAAGCGCATCGCCCTCGCCTTTCGCAAGCGTCCACGAATAGTACTTGCCGTTGGTTGCATTGTAGGCGGTAATCGTGTCGCCCTCCTCGCGGTTGCCGAGATAGACGAGCGAATCGACCGTGATCTTCTCGCCCAGCGCGAACCACGGCACGCCGATGATCGTCGTCTTGTTCGTCTGGCTGTCCGCGACATGGAGAATGCCGACCGTGCTGCCGACGGGGATGTCGGTCGCGCCGTCGACGAACTTGAACTTGTACGTCTGCGTTGCGCCGCTGGCGGGCAGTTCAGATTCACTCTCCACAACATGCATTGCGGTGACAGCCTTCCACTCGCCGTTGCCGACTTGCTTCTGGAAGGTATAACCAGAGTCGACAGCCTTCGACAACTCGACCGTACCATCCGCGGCAGCAATCACCTCGAGTTTCCTGTCTACCATATACGGATACTCCACCTTGGTCTCCGCGTCGGTGTTGTCGACGACCTCATAGCCAGTCGCTAGCAGTCCAGCAACGGGCCGTTTGCTGAAGATACCGCCGGAAATCACGATGGCTCCAGCGTTATTTTGAGTTATCGCTCCCATGAAGCTACCACCTGTTACCTTCAGGATTCCTGCACCACCATCGTTCGAACCGAAGTTGGCATACAAGACGCCTTCGTTGGCGGTGTTGGCATTGTACGTGCCGTCCTTGATGGTCGCCGTGGACTGGTTCTGTGCAAAGACAGCATAGCGCGTCGACCTGCCTGTCACCGTGCAACCCTCGAACACGACACCCGTCGCGGGACCGGCGCCAGGAGTGTAGTTGTCGTCAGGGTCGCCGCCGACTGCTATGCCCGTTGTCGAGGTGACATCCGTAACCTTCACGCCCGTGCAGCTATCAATCGTGAGACCGTACCTGCACCATTCACCGGACACGTTCAAATCGGTAACGCCGGGAACAATCGTGCCGTTCTTCACTTCGCCGTTGCTGCAGCGGAAGACCAGAGACATGTTGTAGGTTATGGTCAGGGTCTTGCCGTTCAGGTCGAGCGTCGCATTCGCCGTGTTGAAGACCAGCGGGTTCGCATGGGTGTAGGCCGTCCCCGTCTCGCAGTCCTTCAGCAACTGCACCGTATCGCCGACCTGCGCGGCGGTAATCATCTCCGCAAGCGTTCCCTTCGGCGTGACGACCACGCCACCGCGCACAATCTGCGCCTCATAGGCGCTGACGACGGTGTAGGGATATGCATCCTTAGTCGCATCGTCAGTGTTGGCGACGACCTCATAGCCAGGCGCGATATATGCCGCTCCCGGCGAGGTCTTAAACACACCGCCGGAGATGACGATCTTTGCCGTGGCACCGTCCGTCTTGAACTCTGGGACGTCAAACTTACCGCCCCTAATCAAGATTTCCGCAGTAATCGAACCGTCGTTGACGCCAGCGCGAATCTTGCCAGCAAACGTTCCGTCGTTGATCGTGAACTTGCCGCCGGTGGTAAGGAGGTAAATCGCGTAGCCGTTCTCAGATGTATACTCGCCGCCATTCACTGTTACATCTGCCTTGCTCGCAAGCGAAAGGGCCGTATTATGCCAATCCTTGTTGGCATTGACATTGACTCCAGTATTGTGGATTGTAACAGCCGCAAGCGTGGAGGAGCCGCCGTCGATGCACAACCCCTCGCTGCCATTCGCGTTGATGGTCACGTTTTCTATCGTGGACTGCGCGTTCTGGATGCCGAAGGTGTAATTGCCTCCAGTGCCGCTGATTGTGACGCCGCTGATCGCGATGGCAGGATCACCTGGGGCCGCTTCAATCCAGATCGGGAAGTCGTTGTAGCCGTGGGGGGTCAGGGTGGACTTATCGAATGTGATGGACTTGCCATTGCCATCGATGCCCACGGCCTTGTCCGCATAGGCATGCTCGCTCATGGCAACATCCTTCAGCAGCTGCACCGTGTCGCCAGCCTGCGCCGCGCCAATCGCCTCGGCAAGCGTCTCGAACTTCGTGCCGGTTTCAACGATCTGCGCGACGTAGGACTTGGGCACGAGCTTATACTCACCCTCGGCTTCCGTCGCAACCCACTTGTAGCCGTCGGGGATCGCGGAGCTCTGCGTGTAGCCCTGCGTCGCCTTGACGGTCACGGCATCCATGTTGCCGTTCACGTCGGTGACGGCGATCTGCTTCGTGCCGCTGAGCGTTCCGCCGTTGAGCGTGGCTGTCGTCGGAAGCAGCGTGCCGTGCTGTGCGACGGCAATCGCCGCGCCCTTCGTCGTGCTGCCGCTGCCGTTGGGCTTGTAGCTGTACTCCTGGGAGGTCGCGGAAATCGTGCCGCCGTTGACCGTCAGATTGCCGGCGCGGACCTCGATGCCGGAATCGCCGCTGACAGTCGCACCGTTGTTGACCGTTACGTTGGCGTTGCCGTTAAGCGCAATGCCGACATTCACGTCTGTGCCGGTTCCGTTGGGTGCAATGACCGTGCCGTTGACTACGATGTTGATCTCATTCTCGGCGTTCGTCAGATTGCCAAGCACGAACAGCGTGCCGTTGACCGTGCCGTTCACCGTCACATCGATGATGTTCTTCTGGGCGTCGTTCGAGCCGAACACGTTCAGGCCGTACGAACGGCTCGTGCTGTCGAGCGTCACGTCCTCGCCAATGGTCAGCGTGCGCTTCTTTGCGAGGTCGCCTGTGCCGCGCACTTCAATCGGAGCGAGACCAGAGCCCGTGGTCGAGATCGTGCCCGTGCCCGTGATGTTCAGACTGCCGCCCGCAAGCGCGATGTTGCTTGCACTCGTGATGTTCTTCCCGTTCAGGTCGAGCGTGATCGCCTTGTCCTCGCTCGTCGTCGCGTAGCGGTTGTTGCTACCCGCGTAGGCAGGCTCCGCGCCCGCGTTCACGAACAGCCGCTCCGTCAGCGAGACATCCTTGAGCAGCTGGATGGTGTCGCCGGAGGTGGCGGCGGCAATCATCGCCGCGAGTGTACCCTTCTGCTGGACAACTCCTTCGCGCACGATCTGCGCTTCGTAGAGGCTTACGACGGTGTAGGGATAGTCGTCCTTGGTAGCAGTGTCAGGGTTGTCAACAACCGAATATCCCTCGGCAACCCCCTTCGTAGGCTCCACGCTGAATATGCCGCCAGTGATGGAATACGTGCCGGAGCCTAGTCCAAGCAAGCCAGAAATCTTTCCACCAGTAATATCGACACTGTCTGAGTTCCCAGAACTGCTATAAATGGCGCAACCACTTCCGTTTGGATCGTCATCAGCAATAATCGAAGCGCTACCGCTGATCGTCACGGCGCCACCGGGATTAAAATTCATAATCGCATTGTTGAGCGACGAAATCTCACCGCCAGAGATATTCAACGTACCGGTATGGTTTTCAATGGCACCCCTGTAGTCCGCACGAATCGTGCCGCCGCTGATGTTTATTACACCAGTGGTCGGAGGATCTGAAGTCTGCCCCCAATAGTTGCCGTTATAAATGGCAGCTTCACCGAGACCTTCATACCCTGTCATCGGCTTGCACAACATGCTACCGCCTGTGATTGTCACTGTTCCATTTGCGGCATTGAGCACAGCATGGGCAACACTTTCTATATTTCCATCGCTGATGGTCACCTCTCCATCAGAGTAATTGAGGATGGCGAATCCAACTGCATTGATGTCGCCACCGGAAATGGTGATCGGACCCGTTGATTGATTGTTCACGGCATAGTAGAGTGCGGACAACTTGCCGCCAGAAATCTCTACTGCACCTGTTCCAGCATTATATATGCCATGATTTCCGTTTGCGGAAACAGTGCCCCCTGCGACAGTAACCTTGCCGGCGACGTCATTGCGGATTGCCTGATTGGCAGAGGCAGAGATTAACGCTTCGCCAGAGATTATCACATTGCCAGTCGATATGTTTTCAATTGCACCATTGCCACTGGTCGCAGAGACCGAACCACCGCCAACTGCAATGTCACCAGTGCCATAGTTCATGATTGTCCAGTTTGGCGCACTGACAGCACCGTCCGTGATGGTTACGTCGGCATCACCATGCGCACAGATGGCAAATTTTCCTGCGGTATTCTTGACAGCACCACCAGCTACAGCAATGGAACATCCAGCTGCATTAGCATTGCGAATTGCCGGACGCGCGGCACAATCACTTACAATCATACCGGCATTGACAATTATTGCACCTGCATTTTGCACAAACACAACGCCGTACGATGTATTGTCGCTTGTGCTGACAACCTTGCCCTCTCCCGACTCAGAGGTGTCGTCTATCGTCAACTGAGCACCATTAACAAGCAAAGTTGTAACCGCGCCACAGGAAACCGTCTTTCCATTGAGGTCGAGCGTAATCTTCTTATTCTGCGCACGAACATAGACATCAAGGGATACATCCGCCAGCATCTTCACCGTCTCGTCGTCATTCGCGGCGGCGATGGCCTCGGCGAGAGTCTCGTACTTGTTCGCGCCGATCTGGGCGACAGCCCTGACGAGCGTTGTTACATTGTTTTCAGTCTTGAAATCCCAGCCTTCTGGAGCGACCAAGCCACTTGGTGACACAAGAACCACAATGACATCGTCTGCATCTGCGGCAGCAACAACCGAATTGAGCGTGTCATAATATACATAGCTAACCTTTCCATCGGTGGACGATGAGATTGCGACTGGCGAACCGTAACCAGAAGTACTTGTCGCTACCGTCGCACTGCCGATAAGGGTAGTCAACGTGTCATTTCCCGCAGTGGCTGTTACATTCTCGATTGTACAATCAAGAATAGACGATGGCTGCCCTTTATAGCGGGCGCCGGCTATTATTCCGTTATATCCATCATCGTCATCATCAGCTCGAACAACCACATCGGAAACTGTACAGTCAGATATTGTACTGCCATAGTGAAGCATACCGGTGACACCACCTACCGTGTCATCATTAGAAAGAACCGATATGTCCGCAACCGTACAGCCGTCAATTATGCAGCCTTCTGGGAGAAAGCCTTTCAAACCACCAACCCAACCATTTGTGCCAGACCCATTGATCTCGCTGCTAGCAGCCTTACGGACGAACGATGTCGCCGCACCATCGCCACACACGGCGCAATCCTCAATGCGGGCATATCCATGCCCCACAAGCCCACCAACATATTGATAGCCAAGAACCTTGATATTTCCGCTAACCGTAACACCCGAGATCGAACCCGTGTCTCCATTGCCAACAAGTGCGCCAACATACCCAGACCCCGTAACGTTTGCGTTATGTATCTCCAGATCTTTTATCGTAGCATCGCTCATCGTGCCAATAAGCCCTACATTCTGAACGACATTCGGATAGGTGTATGGGATGTACAGATTGGAAATGGTCTTGCTGTTGCCGTCGAATGTCCCACGAAAGGGCTCGGATTGCGTTCCCACCGGCTCCCACGCGACGCCCGCGAGGTCAACGTCAGCAAGAAGCGTGACGACCGAACCCGCCGCCTTGCCCGCCTCAAGGGCCTTGTGGAGATCCCAGAAGTTCGTCGTCTCACCGCCAGCCTCGACAGTGGCGACGACGGGAAGAGTCTCCTCGGACAACGTGCCGAGGAGGTAGCTGAATTCGGAAAGGGTGACTGTTGCTAGGCCGTTCGCGTCAAGAGATTCTGTCCATGAATCTTTTCCGTTATGCTGCTTGATGACACCATCGCTAGCGTAATGCGTCAGAGTGACGAGCTTGCCGGCGTTTTCAACCCCGAAGTCAAGGGTAAACGTGAAACTGGCGTCTTCAGCCAGTTCGCTATTGGCCACTGCATACGAGGTTGTTGCCGTCGTTCCCTCTTCTGTTGTCGTCGTAATCGTTGCAACAGGATGGACCTCAAACGCCTTGTCAGCCGCGCCTATAGCCGTAACAAGAGCCGTGTTCAGTCCGGGCTCGGAACTCTCCGCCTCTGTCTTCGCAAGGCTCAGCACCATGCTTGAAACCTTGTCGGCAGCAAGATTCTCGCTTGCGACAGCGTTCGCGATAACAGCGGCGGGCTTTACGAAATCGGAAACCACCGTCTTGCCCGTGCTGACGATTGTCTCATCCTTGCTTACATCAGTCACAACCGAAAACTTCTTGCCGTCTCCGCTGCCCTGGCTCACGACATACGCCTCAACGGTCTTGCCTGTCTGTTCGGAGCCTGTTCCGCTCGTAATTGTCACTGTCTTGGGCGTAACTGTCGTTTCTGCAGTCGAACCAGTTCCGGCGGTTACCGCCGTGCCCGTCGTCGTAGTCACCGTGCTGCCTGCGGGCGCCGCTTCGCTACCGATGGACGTAGAGACGTTTACCGTGATTTCTTTGTTGTCCTCAACGGTCGCAATCGCCTCGTCTGCGGTGGAATAATTGGCATCGCTTGTCTTGGCAATGCTATTGTCGGCGACCATCGCAAAATGCGGTTCGCCTGCGTCAAACGACTTGATGACAAGCACGTTATTTTCATCTACTACGGGATAACCGTCTTCATCAACAGAAAAGCCGTATTCGTCCGCCGTGTTCTTCCTATATACGACCGGGACAGCAGGCGCGCCTTGAGACACTGACGCAAAAAGAGGTGTCACTGTCTCGAACTTGTACTTGATTTCCTCGACAACATAAGGATTCTCATAGGAATTATAAACGGGATTATCCTCATTCCACATCACCAGCGATACGGTGATTGTCTTGCCTCTATTCTCTTCGGAGAAGTTGATCGCTCCGCAAGTGAAGGAGCCAACCATTTTAACAATATCGCTATAATTCCAACCATTCTTGGTCACAGACATCAGAAGCGGAATCTTCTCTCCGGCCTTAGCATCAACAGGGCTCGGGAACGCAACAGCCCCCCAACCATACTGTCCAAAGAGTCCAATGGAGTATGCATCCGTATCTGCGTCCATGCTTACGACATAATCGCACTTCCAGCTGGCATACTTGCCGGAACTTGCTTCTTCAGAGGTGTCTTTCGCCTCGAACGTATACGCCACATTCGGCGTGACTGTTCCATACTGGTAGCCGCCGCCCAGAATGTTGTTGACAGGCACGAGATTGACTTCCTTGTTGTAAGCCGTATTCTTCGTGACGACAGCTTCCGGAGCGTCGGGCAGCCCGAATGTAAAGCGCTTTGCTTCGCCAAGAGAATAGCTCTTTGACGGATCGTCGGGATTGTAAAGAATCGGTTCAAGAGTAATGACGACATTCGGATGCGCCATGCGATAGGCAGTAGTCAGATAAAGAGAACAGCCAAACCCTTTGTTTTCGACAAAGCCACGTGCCTCCAACGACATTGCGCCAATTATTCCGCCTGGGGAAATCTGCCCCAGAACGCGATATCCAGTATTCGCCTCAAGCGTGAACGGAGAGTCGCCCAATGGCGCATACACCCATTCAACGTCTTCAGATGTCTTCCCCGAAATGCATCCGCCCTCACTTGATGCGTCCACCTGCTCAAAGGTCATACCAGAAGGAAGAGCTGTTCCTGGATTGACAAGAGTCAAGTCCTCGCTCGATGTAAGCACCCAGTCAATCTTCCAGTTGGCAATGGCAGCAAACTCCTCTTGGTGTGCGGCAAGGACATCTGCGGAAAGCTCGTAGTGCAGGGCGACATTTACCGGAGTAAGTTGCCCGCGCCAGTCCAAACTGTCATCGGCAGGATCCAAAGTTGTCACCGTCAGTTCCGGGACATCTATGACATTGATCTCTTCTGCCCATGCACTACCGATTGTGACGGTCGCGAGAGCGAGGGCGGCGAGCTTCGACGCCACGGAACCAATAATGTCTTTCAGTTTCATTGTTTTTCTCCGTTGTTAACGTGAAATGGATTCGTCTTCTTCGGTCTCGACTTCTTCTTCTACTTCATTTCCGAAGCAGCCGGCGACATAAGCGACGGCGACAGCCAGCCCGACCGCCGCCGCGATTGTGAGCAGAATCTCGACAAAGAACACCATATAACCGCCGTTCGTCTCCGCCGCGCAAAGGTTCTGCGCAGCCAACAATGTGATGCAAACTATGGCG
>DJXI01000014.1 GCA_002449695.1 Verrucomicrobia bacterium UBA7008
CCTTTAATTGCCGGAGCAATAGAACTCTAGAACTCTAGACGTCTAGAAACCTAGAACTCTAGTCTTCTAGAATAGCGCGGCTTTGCCGCGCGTTCTAGCTCAGTGAGCGAAGCGAACGGTCTAGAATAGCGCGCACAGCGCGCGTTCTAGAATCTAGGGAATCTAGGAGAATCTGGGGAAAGACCCCAATCAACATCGATATTTTTCATCGGTCAAGCTCATTTCTTGATCATTATCACCTTTCAGCCAGGGTCTGTCCCCGCGAATTCTTCAGCCGGGGTCTGTCCCCGCGAATTCATTATCGCCTTTTCAACTGAATCCTGTCCCCGCGCATCCCCCGCGAATTCGTGCCGCGCGCCGGCCGGGTCACGTCTGCGGGACGACCCAGCTGACGCAGCGGTTCTCGGGGCGGAACAGCTCCCGCGCGACGGCGCGCACCTCGGCCGCCGTCACGGCGCGCACGGCCGCGATCTCGGCCTCGATGTCGGCCGGCCGCCCGAACGCGAGGAGCGTGGAGCCGAGATGGAACATCCGCGTCACCATCTTCTCCTGCGACAGCCGGAAGTTCCCGATCATGAACTCCTTCGTCCGCGCAAGCTCCGCGGCGGAAACGCCGCGCGTGCAGAGCTTCGCGATCTCGCGTTCGACCGTCGCGAGCGCCTGCCGCGCCTTGGGGGCGTCGAGCCCCGCCGTGACGGTGAACATCCCCGCGTCCTTGAAAAACTGCATCCGCGACGCGATGTCGTAGCTGAGGCCGCGCTTCTCGCGCACCTCCTGGAAGAGGCGGCTCATCATCCCGCGCCCGAGGACCGCGTCGACGACCGACGCCGCGTAGCGCCGCGGATCGGTCACGCCGAACGTGCGGTAGCCGAGCGCGAGCTGCGTCTGGTGGATGTCCTTCGCGAGCGTCAGCTCCCCCGCCGTCGGGACCGTGAAATCGACGGGCCGCGCGCGCACGGCCGCCGCGCGCCGGCCGCGCCCCGCCGCCGCCCTGAACGCGCGGGCGATCGCCGCGCGCGCCGCCGGCGGGTCGAACCGCCCGACGACAACCAGCACCGTGTTCGCCGGCGTGTAGTGCGCGGCGATGTAGCGCCGCAGGTCGTCCGGCGTCAGCGGGCGGAGCGTCGCCGCCGCGCCCGCGACGGGCGCGCCGAGCGCGTTCTTCGGGAAGAGCCCGCGCTGCAGCCGCTCGAACGCGACGGAATCCGGCTCGTCCGCGTACATCTTGATCTCCTCGAGGACGACCTCCTTCTCGCGCGCGAACTCGTCGGCGGGGATCGATGCGTGCAGGTACATGTCCGCGAGGATCTCCACCGCCTCGCCGAGGTAGTTGTACGGCAGGTGCGCGAAATAGACGGTCGACTCCTCGCCCGTGCAGGCGTTGAAGTTGCCGCCGCGCCCCTCGATCGCGCGCGTGATGTCGAGCGGCGTGCGCGTGGGCGTGCCCTTGAAGAGCATGTGCTCGATGAAGTGCGAAATGCCCGCCTGCCGCTTCGGCTCGTGGCGGCTGCCGCTCGCGACAAAGACGCCGAACGCGACCGACTGCGCCTCGCACGGCGCCAGCACGACCCGCAGGCCGCTGTCCAGGACCTCGATTTCCGTCGTCATTTCGCCACCGGCTGCAGAATCCACCGCTTGTTGTACCAGAACCACTGCTCGGGATGTGCCATCACCCGCGCGGACAGCAGCTTCATCGCCTCGCGCGTCAGCCGTGCGGCCTCCGCCTTCTTGTCGACGGCGGCGGGATCGGGCCGCAGCGTCGCGATATGGTCGAAGACGTGCCGTCCGCCCTCGCGGCGCATCATCGCGACGACGATCGGCGAACCGCACCGGACCGCGAACATCGCGCCCGCGTGGCTCACGTTCGCCGTGCCGCCGAGGAACTCCGCCGCCACATCCGGCTGCGGCACGCGCAGGTCGGGCAGGATCGCGAACGCGCGCCCGGCCGCGAGCCGCTCCTTGATGTCGACGAGCGTGCGCGCGCTGCCGCGGTCGAGCACCTCGATGTCGCCGTACTGGCGCTTCATCCACGCATCGATCTTCGGGTTGCGCTGCTTCGCCGCGATGGAGACGAGCGGCAGGCCGTACTTCGCCATCGACCACGCCGCCATGTACCAGTTGCCGGCGTGCGGCACCATGATGACGACGCCCTTGCCCTCGTCGACGTACGACTGAAGCCGGTCCTTGTAGTGCTGGCCGTCCTGGATGTAGCGGTCCATCCACGCGCGGTCGAGGTACGGCGCGCGGATCATCTCGACGCCCGTCTGGAGGACGTTGGTGAAGCTGAGGCGCGCGATGCGCCGCAGCTCCGCGTCGCCCTTTTCGGGGAAGACGCGCCGCAGCCGCTCCATCGTGCGTGCGCGCTTGAGGCGGCAGACGTCGGTCGCGAACCACCCGATGAACGCGGCGATCCGCATCGCCGCGCGGTACGGGATGACGCGCACGACGCCGCAGAAGAAGCGGAGCGCGCCGTATTCGAGGTTGACCGTGATCTTGCCTTTCGTCGCCACGGGGAATATTTTACCATATTTCCCCGCGGCCGAAAAGCCTAGGGCCGGCGCACGGTGATCGTGCGGTTGGACCGGCTCATCGCCTCGCGCGTCCAGTCCTTCAGGAGCGCGAAGTAGCCCTTGGCGAGCAGCGCGTCGGGATGCTTGTCGGACGTGCGCGTCAGCGTCACCGTCAGCCGCCCGTCGACCGTGCGGCTCGTCACCGCGAAGTCGAGCCAGCGCTCGCCGGCCTTCAGCGGATTGACGAACCCGTACGCGTCCGGCAGGTGCTCGGCGCACGTGTAGCCCTCGGGGAAGACGACCGTGATCTGCGTGACCGACTTCTCCGCCGCGCCGACCATCAGCGGCGTCGTGCGCACCGAGCCCGTCAGCGGCAGGATCGGCTTGTAGAACGCCGGCACCGTCAGCGTGATCGCGCCGTCCGCCACCGTCGCGAAGTCGGGGATGTACGCGCTGTACGACAGCCGCGCGGGATAGCCCTCGATGTCCGTCACCAGATCCTGCGTCGCGCTCGCCGCCTGCGCGAGGTTCCCGAGCAGCGCCTGGAAGTGGCGGCTGCGCTCCTCGGCGAGCATCTCCGCGTACTCCTTGCGGAACGCGCCCACGCCCGGGCCGTACGTCGTCTCCACCACGTCGACGTCCGCCGCGCCGTTCTCGCGCACGGTGATCGTCATCTCGGCGACGGATTCCGACGCGAGGTCGGCCGCGCTCTTCGCGACGACGCCGAACGCGCCCGTCGCGGGATCGAGGTAGTGCGCGCCGTCGTAGGCCGTCGCGCCCACGGGCGTATATTCGTTCTCGGTGCCGAGGAAGTACGTCGTCCGCGTCCCGCCCCACAGGAGGAAGCCGCCCTCGCGCACCGTCACGCGGCAGAGCGCCGCCGCGAACGCCGTCTCCTTCGGCTTCTCGAACATGTCGAGGCGCTGGAGCGCCGCCGCGTCGTTCGCGTCCGGCGCGGCGAACACCACGTCGGCGTCGTAGCCCGCGCCCTTCAGGAGCGCGCAGAGCGTGCGCACGTAGTCGAGCCGCGTCGCGTAGCGCTCCTTGAGCACGGTGGCGGGATCGGTCAGCTGCGCGGCGAGCGGCAGTTCGTAGAGGGCGGGCCCCGCGAGCCGGACGTGCTTCGCCATCCAGTTGCGGATCTCCTCCAGCGTCGTCGCCTCGACCGCGCCCGCGAGCGGCTTCACGTCCGCCGCGGCCCGCAGCCGCGCCGCCGCCTGCGCGAAGTCGCCCTTCGAGACGATCGCGTGTTCGCGCCACAGCACGCCGTCGGGCTGCATCGGCTCGGCCTTGATCGACGCGGGCGCGCCTTCGAAGACGAAATGCTCGCCCGCGCCGTCGATGACCACGGTCATGCGGTCCACGGGCTCGGAGCTGTCGAAGTAGCGCCGCGCGTAGAACGCCGCCGGCGCGTTCGTGACCGTCGTGCGCGTCGTGTAGGTGATGACGCTGCCGACCTCGACCGACGGCAGGTTCACGACGAGCTTCTTCGACGCGGGATAGCGCGGCGCGGACGACGCCCAGTCGCAGTCGAAGAGGTTGATCTCCTTCTCGCCGACCGTCGCGACCGTGCCGTCCCTGTTCGTCACCGTCGCGGAGACGAGCTCGACCTTCTTCCACGTCGGGTTGAAGTGGAACGTCAGCTCCGACGAGTTCTTCTTGCCGTCGTACGTCAGGATCTCCTTCGAGACCGTCTGCTCGATCGTCCAGTTGTACGCGTCCCGGAGCGTGACCGCCTCGCGGCTGTCGAGGTAGCGGACGTTCGCGTTGGCGAGCGCGTCCTTCGCGAAGACGGGCCGCTTGCGCTCCGACGCCTCCACGCGCTTGATGCTCTCGCGCACGCCCGGGTAGTCCTCCGCCGAAATCTCCACGGTGTCGATCGCGAGGCTGCGGCGCGCGGTGAAGACGCCGTCCGCGACGCGGTACGTGCGGCTGAACGCATAGCCGCCCTTGATCGCGATGTCGTCCGGCAGCGACAGGACCGCGCCCACCGACTCGCCGAGACGGACCGTCAGCGTCTCCTCGACCTTCGCCGTCGAATCGATGTCGAGCGGGAAGCGGCGCTTCTCGAGCGAGGTCGCGCCGCTCAAGAGCCAGTTCGCCGCGCCGAACTGGCGCGAGAGGAGGGGCGCGACGAACTCGTCGCGCGTCTCGCCGCGCACGAGCGTCTCCGGCACCTTCACGAGGATGCGCGCCGCGAGCGGCCGCGCCGTGTCCTGCAGATCCGCCGGCTCGATCGTCAGGTCCAGGAGCTCCGAACCCGCCGCCGCGTTGCGCACGAGCCGCTCGAACATCTGGCGGCGGTCGTCGGGCTTCTGGCGCAGGAAGACGCCGCGGTAGATCGTGTCGTTGAAGCCGAGGAAGTCGATGCGCGCGTCGAGCAGCACCGAGCCGTCCTTGGCGAGCGACCCGTCCGAGACGATCCGCACCTTGTTCGCCTCGGCGGGCGGCACCTGCGAGACGTGCAGGTCCTCGCCGTACGGCGTCGCCACGAGGTAGGAGCGGTCGCTGAGGTAGGCCGGCATCAGGTCGCGGCTCGATTCGTTCGTCGGGTCCATCAGGATGAAGCCGTCCCTGTTCGCCGCCGCGGAACCGGGCGCGCGCACGGCGACGATGGCGTGGTTGAAGTAGGGCTGCGGCACCTCCCGGTCCATCTTCGCGCCGGCGTGGATGAGCACGGGATACGCCTCGAGGCCCGCGATGCGCAGCATCGCCACGAGGAGCGCCGCCTTGTCGCGGCAGACGCCGTAGCGGTTGCTGAAGGTGATCTCCACGTCGTGCGGCGCGTAGCCGGGCGAGGTGTCCTCCATCGTCAGGCCCATGTAGCGGATCTCCTGCGCCACCCACTTGTAGATGGCCTTGATCCGCGGCAGATCCGCCGCGTCCGTCGCCGCCAGGATCTCCTCCACCTTGTTCGTGATGCCGGCGGTCGTCTTCTCGAGGTGCGGGACGCTCAGGTCCCAGTACCACTTCGAGAGCGTCGGCCAGTCCTTCGCGGTCGAGACGCGCACGTGCTGCACCTGCGTGTAAAAGGGCGGCATGTCCGGCTCCTCGAACGCCTGCGGCGCGTCCGTGACCGTCCACGTGTAGCGGATGCGGCCGTCCGGCAGCGTCTCTTCCGCGTAGTCCACGTTGCCGAGCGGGTGGCGCACGGCGGTGTTGACGAGCGGGCGCTCCTTCGGCGCGATGAAGGTGATGGTGCGGTGGAGCATCGGCACCGCCCATTCGAGCACCGCGATGTCCGCGAACTGGTTCTCGACGCGCGACTTGAAGTTCTGGCGGCGCGTCGCATACTTCAGCACGTCGCCGACCTTGAGCCCGGGGACGGAGCAGACGACCTTGCGCGCCTCAGGGTCGTAGATGTTCTCGCTCGCCGAGGCGTTGTCCGTCGTCTCCTTCGTCGTCGCCGCGACGTCGATCGCGCGCTCGACGCCGTCCGGGCCGATGGCCGAGACGCGCACGATCTCCGCGACGCCGTAGCGGCGGTTGAAGCCGACCGAGATCGTGCTCTCGTCGATCCGCCCCTTCTCGGTCAGGATCTTGATGGCCTGCTCCTCGACGGCGACGAACGAGCCGTCCGGCTGGAATTCCGTCGTCGCGGCGCTGTCGACCAGCACCGAATCCGCGTCGGGATACTTTTCCAGCGTGACGTCATCGTAGATGCCGAACGCCGACAGGGCGGCGAGTCCCCCGACCGCCGCGACCATCATGACCATCCAGTTCCTGTTCATAGGCAGAGTTACCCTGTTTCGAGTCCCAAACAATTCACCACCCACTTCCCCCCTTGGAAAATGAGTGGTGGATAGTATATCAAAAACTGCCGCCCCGCGTCAGCGGTTGGTGGCGTAGAGCGGGCCGAAGTTCCTGCACGCGCGGTAGTCGGCGCCCGTCGGGTCGTCGGACGCGCCGAAAAGCCCCCAGCAGTGCGGCTGGAAGACCTGCTCCTCCGGCACGTTGTGCATCGCGACGGGGATGCGCAGCATCGACGCGAGCGTGATGAGGTCCGCGCCGATGTGGCCGTAGGCAATCGCGCCGTGGTTCGCGGCCCAGGCGTTCATGACGGAGTAGACGTCCTTGAAGAAGCCCTTGCCCGTCAGCCGCGGCGTGAACCACGTACACGGCCACTCGGGGTTCGTGCGCTCCATCAGCGTCTTCTGCTGCTGCGCGTCGAGCTCGACGGACCAGCCTTCCGCGATCTGGAGGACGGGACCCTGGCCCTTCACGATGGAGATGCGGATCATGGTGAGCGGCAGGCCCTTCGGCGTCAGGAACGAGCTGGAGAAGCCGCCGCCGCGGAAATACTCGACGCCCGCCGGCACCCACTTCGTCGCCTTCAGTGTCGCGTCGATATCCTTCTGCGTGACGTCCCACCAGTTCTTGAAGACCGGCCTGCCCTTCTCCTTCATCGCGCCCGCCGCGTCGAGGCAGCACGAGCCCGAGTTGAGCAGATGGATGATGCCCGCCTTCGCGTCCTTCGGCAGGCCCCTGCCCGTCGCGCGCTTCACGGCCGCGTCGCTCCAGTACGTGCGCACGTCCGCGAACATCGACGCCTTGTTGGTGAGCAGCCACATCAGGAGCATGCAGATGCCGTTGAGCGAGTCGTTTTCCGTCGCGAGGATCTGCGGCATCTTCTTCCCGTTCCAGTCGAACGACGAGTTGCACATCACCTCCGCGACGTCGCCGTTCGGCCAGTGGTCGGTCCACTGGCGCTGGCCCTGGAAGCCGCCCGCGATCGCGTTGCGGCCCACCGCCTCCTCGCCGAAGCCCATCTCCTGGAGCTTCGGGTTGCTGACCATCATGTCGCGGATGATGATCGCCATCTTCGCGATGAATTCCCAGTCCCTGTCCTTCGCGGCGCGCGACTTCTGGATCTTGGGCGGGTTGTAGTCCCGGCCCTCCTTGAGGTTCTGGCGCATCCACGCGAGCGCCTTCTCGTACTCGTCCCTGTCGTAGATGCCCTCCTCGATGCGGCGGAGGATTTCGCACTCGTCCATGTTCTCGGGCGCGAGGCCGAGGTAGTCCTGCATGAAGTCCACGTCGACGAACGAGCCCGCGATGCCCATCGCGGACGTGCCGATCGACAGGTAGCTCTTGCCCTTCATCATCGCGACGGCGAGACCGGCCTTGGCGAAGCGCAGGATCTTCTCCGCGACGTCGGCGGGAATCCGGTCGGACTCGTCGCGGTTCTGCACCTCGTGTCCGTAGATGCCGTACGCCGGCATGCCGCGCTGCGCGTAGCCCGCGAGCATGCACGCGAGGTAGACGGCGCCGGGGCGCTCCGTGCCGTTGAAGCCCCAGACGGCCTTGGGAATCTGCGGATCGAGATCCATCGTCTCGGTGCCGTAGCACCAGCACGGCGTCACGGAGAGCGAGACGCCGACGTTGCTGTCGCGGAACTTGTTCGCGCACAGCGCCGCCTCGTACCGCCCGCCGATCGTCGTGTCGGCGATGACGCACTGGACGGGCGAGCCGTCGGGATAGCGCAGGTTGTCGCTGATCAGCTTCGCGGCCGCGCGGGCCATGTCCATCGTCTGTGTTTCGAGCGACTCGCGCACGCCGCGCCGGCGGCCGTCGATGATGGGCCGGATGCCGACCTTCGGAAAGCCGTTCATGTCAAAGACTGTCGTTGCCATATTGTTCCCCCTGTAGATTGTTGATGTCAACGTCGCGGAATAGTATATCACATCTCAACCGCGCGCGTCAGTCGGAATCTGCCCCGCCCCGGCATCATGCTCTTCTTGCCCACTAAGAGCAAGGGGGCTCGTCTTCCGTTCTGATCTTTTTGTCTGGTCGATTTGTCGTTTCGAATGTCGGCCGTGGCTCGGCCGTTGCATTTTATGTGTCGTTCGTGCATCATGTGCGGCGTGGCAAAAGCCACAGAAAGGAAAACACATGAGCAAGAACTGGAATCCCAACGGCGACTTCCCCTCGCCCGAGCAGGTCGAACGGATGGTCGCAGCCGAGGTCAGGCACCTCGCGGAAGCAGAATACGCGCGTGCGCGCGGCGTCGAGGAGAAGCGGGAAAGCCGCCGAGACCGCCTGCGGGCGGCCTACAGGCTTCAGCACCGGCCGGTCGGCCGCAGGGTCAGCCTCGATGCCGTCTTCGCCCTGGTGGGCAACGTGGCGGCGATCACGCTCAGCGCGTGGCGAGAGCTCTTCGCGCTTGACATGGTCGCCCTCGCCGACGCGGGGAGCCTCGAGGACTTCGATGACCTCGAGTTCCTCGTGACCCGCGCGCTCGGCGAGCTGAACGGCGTGAAGAACCTGCTTTCCCTCGCCCGTCGCCTCGCGTAGCGGGCGGGCATTTGGCGGAATGTCCGTCATCCAGCAACCCTGCAAAGGAGACCGGCCATGGACACCGTACGGGGCAATGTCCGCCTCCTTCGCAGTGTTGCTTGATTGGAGAATGCGTCAGGGCGCAGAAACGCGCACGCGCGTTAGCGTGCCGTTCTTCTGCCCCCAGACTTCTTCGGACACCCGTTCTTCTCGCAGGCGGCCTCCCTCCTCTTTCTCGATCTCGCGATCGATCTGCGCCATGTTGTCGATGTTGTCAAACATTGGTTTTCCCTTTCTTCCCGTCGTTTCCGGGTTATTCTCTTTCCTCTTCCCCATCCTCTCTTCCCTCTCCTTGAACATCTCTGCGTTGTCAGGATCAAGGTATAGCGCCAAGGCTGCCGCACGCTTGGCCTCTGCCGCCGCCAGCCGCGCTTCTTCGCGCGCCTTGGCCTGTGCCGCCCGCTCCGCAGCCTTGGCCTCGCGCGCGGCCTGCGCCGCCGCCACGCGCCGGCGGTGGGCAGCGCAATCAATGTCATCCGCGTTCACGCTGTTTCACGATGGTCAGGAACACTGAGGCGAAGATTAGTCCGATGCCAGCCGCGTAGCGCGGCGTGAAGGCCTCACCCATCACAAACGCGCCGATGGCGACGCCGGTTACCGGTTCGAGAGCGCCGATGAGGGCCGTGGCCGTCGAGCCAATCCTGGAAATTGCAATGTTCACGGTGACGAGCGACAGGACGGACGGCACAAGCGCAAGAAGGACGAGGTTCAGCCAACCGGCCACCGAGTGCGGTGTGTTGAGTTTCGCGCCCTGCGCTAACGCCGCCACCGCCATCAGGATTGCACACGAGAAGAACGTCCAGAACGTGAGCACGAGCGGCGGCAGCCGGCCGATGCGATGGATGTTCACCGTCACCATGTACAGCGCATACGAGGTTGCCGAAAACATGACAAGCGCAAAGCCCTTCCACGAGAAATGGACTCCGCTTCCTGCCTTTGTCAGGAGTGCGACGCCGCCGAGCGCAAGCGCCATGGCGGCAATCATCGCTACGCCCGGCCGTTCCTTTGCCAAAACCGCCATAAGGGCTGCCACCATTACCGGCGTGACGAACAGGAGCGTGCAGGACAGCCCCGAATCCATGAAACGGAATGCGCCGAACAATCCCAGGGACGAGAATCCGAAAAGGCATCCGGCCGCCGCCACCATGCCAATGTCGCAGCATGGCACCGCCAGCGGCTGCCGTGCCGCCGCCGCCCACAGGCCGAGCATCGCCGTCGCCATGACAAACCGTCCCAACAGCATGGAGTGCGTCCACACGCCGTCTGCAACAAGATAGTGCGCCCAGAGGGGGTTGGTGCCGTAGCTGATGGCGGCAACGATGGCTGCTATGACACCGAGTAGTTTCATGAAGCCTTCCAATGAATATATTGTTGATGTGTTCCTAATCCGCCGCGCTGCAGACAAACTCAAAACCCCTACATGCTCTTCAGCGAACGTCGGCAATCCCTCCAGTCGGGAAGACGCTCGTCCATCAGCGACTTGAACCGGGCTCCGTGGCCGTGAGCCTTGAGATGCGTCAGTTCGTGGACAACTACGTATTCTACGCACTCCCTCGATGCTCCGGCAAGCATGACGGCATATGTGACGTGCCGCTTTGCATAGTTGCACACGCCCCAGCGCGTCTTCATTCTGCGCAGTTTCCATGTGACGCCTGGTTCGCCGAGTCTCGCCGCCCACTGCGAGTGCAGCTCGCCGAGCAGCGTCTGGAGCCGCGCTATCTCCATCGGCGTAAATTCGCGCGCTGACGGCGCGGGGTGCGCGAGGATGCGTTCGCGCGCCCTCTGCACCCATTCCCATTTTGAACGCAAAAAAGCCGCACCTTGCGCCAGTGTTGCGCGCCGTTGCGGAATCGTAAGCGAGACCGAGCCGTCTCGCCGGACGCGCACAACCAGATTCCTGGCTTTGCGGCGGACAACCATGACGGCGACGTCGTCTATTACGTTCTCGCCGCAATTCAGTTTTATGTCGCCAGTCCCCACGCTACATCTCCGTCAACTTGCGTAGCTTCACCCGGAGGCTCTCGGCTTCCGCCTCGTCGCCTTGCCGAACCGCCAATTCAAGCAGAAGGCCGGTGTGCTTGATTCCCTCTATGCGACCGTCTCTCTGCGGCATTGCCATATAGGGAGCTACCTTTCAACCGGTGCGTAGTCGATTCTCGACTCCTCATCGGGCGCTTCAAGTTTCATGATGACGGGGCGAAGACCGTCGTTGCAGCTCACGATGGCGACGCCGGGCTTTTTTATCCAGTCGCCGTAGTAGAAGAGCGACTTGTCCGCGCCGTGCGCAAGCGCAAACACATACTGGTAGATTGCCTTCCACGCTTCGTCGCAGAACCCCTGCGGCTTCGCGTAGTCGGCGTAGAACACGTCCCCTGCTTTCATCATGGGGCACGCAGTCAGCCCGTCAATGCCGTATTCCGCCGCAAGCTCCTTGTCGAGCGTCGTCTTGAGTATCGTTATTTTTACCTTCTTCATTTTTCCAGCCTCCTCCTTTTTCCAGCCTCCTCCTTGCATCGCCAGTATTTGTCGGTGTGTTTGATGACGTGATGAAAAGCGAGGAAAACTACGGCTGCCGGCAAGAGCGCAAGCACGACAACTGCTCGTCCAGCTATAATTGCTGCAATCACAACCATCGCGGCGAACAGGAAGGCCAACGCAGCTATCAACCAGCCAAGAACCGGCGAGTCTGCCTGCTTGCGCAATTTTTGTCTTATTGCGTCCATCTTGGCGGAGCCTAGCGTCGGCATGCTGTCCGCAGCCTTGAGGACTTCAACAGTCCTGCTCCATGTCCATACACCACATGGAGAACGTTTGTAACCAAGTTTCTCCATGTGAAACAATATCCTTAGCGTGCGAAGGCCCCTAATCGCGATGTAGCACCATGCCACGAGAAAGCACAAACAAGCTGCCGCCGCCGTGCCCAAGAGCGCGACGAGCGCAGGGTGGTCTAATAGTTCGTTCGGAGTCATGAATGCAGTAACTTCCCGACGGAGAATGCGTTGGCAACGACATCACCCATGAGACGATAGACGTGGGCGCAGGGGTCGAAGCAGATCGGCTTCATCTTCCCGGCGTCGGGCTTGCCGTCCGTCAGCGCGGACTCCTCCACCGCGCAGTTGACGATCTTGCCGACGACGTTGCAGTTCTCCTCGTTCATCGAGACGAGTTCGCATTCGAGGACGAGCGGCAGCTCGTTGACGACCGGTGCGTCGACGAACTCGCTCTTCGTGAGCGTGAAGCCGCTCTTGGCGACCTTGTCGGGCGTCTTGTTGCCGCTGGAGATTCCGAGGTAGTCGCACGCCTTTACGGTGTCAGCCGTCCCGAAAGCGACGGTGAATGCCTTTTTCGCGGCGATGTTCGCCCACGTCTTGTGCGAGGTGTCGATGCAGATCGTTATCTCGTCCTCCAGAGTGATTCCGCCCCACGCGGCGTTCATCACATCGGGCGTTCCGTCTTCCCCGTAGGTGCCGATCATCAACACCGGCATCGGGAACATCCAGTTCTTTGCTCCGAGGTTCTTTTTCATTGTTCTCCTTCATTCATGTTGATCAGATTTGCAATGTATTGTTCGGTCGCTGCTTCAAGGCCCGGCTCCTTTGACTCCCTCGGCCCGGCGACATTGAGGACGATTGGCTTGCCGCCGTTCTTCTTGCAGACCTTGGCAAGCCACTTGAACACGGCAAGACGACCGCCGTCCATTTTAGGTACGGACGGGTTGTCGACAAAGACAGGCTTGCGGGCGGTTCACGCCGAGAACCATCCCTTGATGGCGTTATCGCAGCGGATTGCGCGGAATCTCCAGGTGCCATGCCCGTGACCATCTCAGCGCCCCTTGCATGGTTCAGTCCGACACTTCCGGCATCGCGATGAGGCGGATGCCCATCCGTCGCAGTTCTCCGTTGCGCCTGTCGACGAGTTCGGAAAGCTCCGCCTTGTCGAGGCTGCCTTTGGACGCCTGTTCGATTTCATTGCTGGCGCGGTTGAAGATCGCTATCTCCTCGTCCTGACGGGCGACGAGGCGGCGTCCGTACTGCTCGATGGTTCCGCCAGCCGCGACAAAGCGACGCAGCTCATCCTTCATGCCCTCGACCATCGCCTTGATCTGCCGCGCCTCCATGCCGTCGCTCTCCTTGGCCTCGACCCTGCGTTTCAGCGCTTCTTCAAGGGCGGCGACTTTCGTCGTGCGCACGGTGGCCGGGACGCCGGGGATCGCAAACGAGGCGAGGAAACGCTCGCCCTCGTGGTCGAACACGTCCGACCAGCCTGTGCGGATGCCTTTCTCGATGAAGCCCTGGTCGCCGATGAGCTGACGGCGCACCTTCGAGGTGATCGCGCCCGTCACGATCTCGCGGACATCGCCGTCCTGCTCAAGCTCAACGATGTCCTTGTGTTGTGTCAGGGCGATAGCCATGAACAGCCCAAGGGCGACGGCCAGAACGATAATCGCAAGCCCGCGACCGCCGATTGCCGACATCCTGTTCAAGAGTCCAGGGGCGGGATAGAGCTTGTACGGCCTGATGCCGCGCTTGTTCAGTTCGGAAAACGCCGCGTCACGATTAGGCGCGGAGATCGTCAGACCCTCGCGCCTCTCGTTCTGCTTCGTGTTGTACGAATATATGAATTTCACTTGCCGTTTCCTGTTCGACTGAACAAGGAATATTCTACCATTTTTTCGCTCTTGGGTGAAGTGGGCGAACCCCGCTGCGCATTCGCCCGGAAGACCCGCACCCGCTGTTTACGGGGGTAGCGTGAGCATGGAGGCCGCATTTTCTCGGGGGGCGGATGCCGACAGTCGAGGCGGGCCGAATGAAATCGAGCCTTTGCGCCAAGGGCCGATGCCGAAAAGAGAACCGGCCGACGGAATCATCCATGGCCGGCTTTCACCTCTCGTTCCCCGGCTCAACGCCAGCACCGGTGCCTCGGAGGAGGCGGGGGCGGAGGCGGCGGGGGCGGAGGCATGCCCCAGTGATGCGCGAGGCAGATGTCCTCGGCCTTAAAAACCGACGTTTTGGTATAATATACCGTGCAGGGCTTAAAGGAAAACATGACAAGACATGATGAAGGTCGTTCAAGGAGACATCACGACGCTTGAGGTCGACGCCATCGTCAACGCCGCAAACCAGGTGATGCTGGGCGGAGGCGGCGTTGACGGAGCGATTCACCGTGCTGCAGGCAAAGAACTGTTCGATGCCTGCCTGAAGGTGCCGGAGGTGCGTCCGGGCGTGAGGTGCCCGACTGGCGAGGCAAGAATCACTCCGGGATTCAAGCTTCCCGCGAAGTTCGTCATACACACGGTCGGGCCGGTGTACCGCGACGGGCAGCACGGTGAGCAGGAGAAACTTGCGAACTGCTATCGAAACTCGCTCGCACTCGCCGCCGAGAACGGCTGCCGGTCTGTTGCGTTCCCATGCATCTCGACTGGCGTTTACGGCTACCCGGTCGAAGATGCGGCGAGAATCGCCGTCTCCGAGGTCTCCGCGTTCCTGACTTCGCACGCGGACATGACAATCGCGTTCTGCTGCTTTTCCGACTACGACAGACAAGTCTATGAGAAACTGCTGAAAACAGGAGGATGGATCAATGTCTGAAGAAAGCGACTGGAAATTGTTTCGGAAGAAACTACCCCAATGGCAGGAACACCATATGCAGAAACTGCTCGACGACTACGCCGCCATCATCTCCGCGCCTAGTCTTGCCTCGGACAGATTTTGGGCGCTGGAGAACCGGCTGCGGAGGGATGTAAGACACACTGGGGTGAGAGCTGAAATGCGGCGCTCAAGGATGCATCAGAACATCGCCAGGCTATTGAACGAGGGCTCAATTACGGTTGAAGACCTCGAGGATTTCAGCGACGAGATCAAGGAATCCGCCGCCTTCAACCAGAAGAATTTTCAATGAACTTTATGACAGACCTGACAGAAAAGACGCTCGCGATTGAGCGCAAATACAAGGGGAAGATCATCAGCGTCGATCTTCTCGATATCGAACTTCCCGATGGACGCAAAGCGAAGCGCGAGGTGATCCGCCACGGCAACGCCGTCGCCATTCTCGCCCGCAGACCAGACGGCAAGTTCGTGTTCGTGAAGCAGTACCGCAAGGCGGCGGAAGAGGCACTCATCGAGGTGATCGCGGGCGGACTCGAACCGGGCGAAGACCCTGTCGATGGCGCGAAGCGCGAGACCGCCGAGGAGACGGGCTATGAGGTGACGAGCCTCAAGTTCCTCTCGACCATAATCTGCACGCCCGGCTACTGCGAAGAGCGCATTCATCTCTACTACGCGGAACTTTCCGACACCGCCAACGCACAAGACCTGGACCCAGACGAGAATGTGTTTCCTGTCGTTCTCTCCGAGACGGAAGTCGAGGACGGAATCCGCAACGGGACCATCTTCGATTCCAAGACGCTCTCCGCCTGGCTCTGCTGGAAGCTCGCGAGGTAGCCGATGGCGATGTCGCAGCGACTGAGCCGCGAAGCGGTCACAAGAGGCCAAACGACGAGACGGAAGCCGAGCGCCTTCGCGAGGAATTGCGCAAATTGACGGAGATGTAATCGCTATCGTCTCGCAGGGAAGTCTGCGACGACAATCGGCCCTGAATGCCCGGAAAGAAGCGTTGTGTCCTGTGGAAGTGCGAGGATGCGCGTTTCAAGGGAGCGAATGAGCGTTGGCTGGTCTCCGCCCGGAAATTTCGTAAGGCCGATGCCCCCGCCGATGATTGAATCGCCCACAAAGGCGCAGCTCTCGGAAGGCAGATAATATGTGGCTGAGTCCGGCGTGTGTCCTGGTGTGTACAGGACGCGGATTGAAAATGCTGGATTGGCAGCGAGGCGCACTTCATCACCGTCATCAAGCCAGTC
>DJXI01000057.1:0-39220 GCA_002449695.1 Verrucomicrobia bacterium UBA7008
TGGCCTGTGCGTGCGGCGAAGATGCGGCCGATCCGTCGCCGGTGGTCGAGCCGCAGGGCGGCCCCTTTGCCGCCTCGGTCGCGGTCAGTTTCAGCAAGGACGCGGTCATATTCGAGGATGCGTACGAGAACATGCCGGGCGTGGGCGTCGGGCGGCGGTCGACGGCGTCGACGCTGACGATCCGCGCCAACGGCGGGTCGAACGGCGGAACGCTGACGGCGAGCGCGACGAACCTCGGCAGGCTGCAGAAGAACGCGGGCCCGGCGTTTCCGGTCGCGGCCGTTCCGGTGCCGGCGGGGCGGTCGGTGACTTATGAGATGAACTACGTCGGGCTGGAAGCGAGCGACGCGATGGACGATATCGTCGTCGCGGCGACGTTCGCCGAGAACGAGACCGGCGCGACGCTCTCCAGCACCGGACGCGTGACGGTGGTCAGGGTTGAACTGGAGGCTGACAAGATCGCGCCGCAGAATCCATCTATGAATAGACATGTGTTTGGCGTTTGCGAGTTGGTGCATTTGCGCCAGATGCCGGCGGCTGCCGCAATAGACTGGTCTGCTCACGGCGCCTCGCATATCATCTTTTGGAATGATTGGAAGTCGTTCTACTGTCACGCACTTGCTGAATCTTCTGTCGTGAGGGCGAGTCTTGGTGGCGCGACGCTTGATATCGGGTTTGATGTCGTTGTGCCGTCCGTTGTCTGTCGCGGCGCTGAATGGGACGGCGTTTCCGGGACTATGGGCAGGGCGGGGGATGTTTGCATGCGACTGGCGTTGTATGTCGAACCGCTTTATGTCTCGTTTGAGGGGTTGCCGATGCAGGAGATCGTAGATGACAGCCAGAGCGGTTGTCACGATGGTTATTTTGATGATCAATCCAAGGGAGGTTCATGGTCGCACGACTATGCGAGCGGCGCAGGCGACTGGCATATCGTTTCGTCCAATGCCTACTGGTTCACGGACAATGCGGGTGTTGTTGAATATGTCCGACCTTGGCGTGACGGGCAAAAAACATGGACCATTCCAATCGGGTGGAGTCGGCCGTGGAATCGGACGCTGGAGGCGCAAATCGTGCCCAATCCGACGACGCAGGAATTTCAGATTGACACCGATGGAACGGTATCGGTCAGGAAGTATAACCATGAAATTCGTCGATCAGTCGACAATCATGTATGGCTTGACGGCGTTCGGGTTGACAGGTAGGAGGTCGCAAATGAAAAAGAAGGTCATTCGAGCGGGGGCTATAATCGGCGCGGCGCTGGCAGTGGGGGGCGTGTTGTGCGTCATGCTGTGTGACGGCAAAGGTTCGCGCTACCGGGCCGAATGCCGGTTTGTCGACTATCCATCAGACGAGATTCCGACGAACGCGGTAGGCGAAGTCCGTCAGCCGCCGGACTTTTCCGGTGGACATCTTGAGTCTGCAAGGATATTGATCGAACAGGTTCGCGCCAGTCAGTTCTACACCAACATTGTTGCGGCGTACAGACGACGGCACCCCGGCTCCCGACAGGCTGAAGCCGACCTCTGCGCAATCGCGTCTCGCGCTGAAATCACGCTGGTGGGGCACCCCATCCCCGTCTTTGCCGTATCCGCAACGGCAGACGACGCGCGTCTTGCAAAAGATATGGCAGAGGCGTATCGTGAGGCGGTCCGGCAATTGAAGGAGAGCGAGTCGACGGGTCGTCTGCAACAGGCCGCGCGGCAGATCGACCAGAACGTGGAGCGGCTGCGGCGCAGCGTCAGCCAGCTGGAGGACGCGATTGCCGTTGCGACGGCGCCGGAAGAAAAGGAGGCGCTGCAGCGCGAAATGCGTTTGCAGACGCGCCGACTCGCGGAGCTTGCAGAGGAAGGTCGAAAAGCGGAAGAGGCTGCGTCCGTACGTTCTGCATCCGGCATTCATCCGGTGGGCGAGGTGATTTGTACGCGGGTGAGTCCTTGATGATATCGGCGCGTGAAGTGATGAACAAGTTGATGGCAGTTTTGGCACTGCTGATGTGCATGTGCGCGTTCGCCGCAAAGGGGACGCGCAACCCGTCGGGGAGTGAGCGGAACGGCACGATCAACGACCAGCTTCCCGACTGCCGCTACAGTACCAACCGGCTGGAGGTGATGCGCTCGGTTCTCGCGCACGGCCCCAAGGCGAACCAGTACGACTACGTCACCAACGCCATCCACGAAATCGAGGCGCACCTGCCGCCGGAGTGAACGCGGGGCATTTTGATGCCGATGAACGCGGCGGCAGAATTCTTCCGCAGATCTGCTCGGCGACAGCGGAAGAGGGCCGGTAAACCGCACATCGCACCCCGCGCCCGCTAAAGCGCGACGGGATCCGACGCGAGCACGCGGCCGGCGTTGCCGAACGAATCGGCGGCGCGGACGCGAAAGCGCACCTTCGGATTCAGCCACTTCGCCTTCCGCGTGCCGAGCTCGTCCAGCGAAAAGACGCAGCGCACCGTTCCGACCTCGCGCGCCGGCGTCAGAAAGTACGTCGGCGAATACACGCGCTTCGACCGGGCGATCCGCCGCGCGCCGCTTTCCTCGACTTCCGCCGCGACCTCGTAGTCGTAGGCGCGCGGCCGTCCGTCCCCGGCCGTCGCCGCCGGGAACGACACCTCGATCTGCCGGACCGCACGCCCTTTCCTGTCCTGCCCGTCGAAGGGGCCCCTGACGACGACCTTCGCGCCGGCCGGAAATTCCGGCGGCACGGCGGAGGCGCCGCGCGCGGCAAAGTCGAACGGCTTCGGTTCCGTCGCCGGCAGCGGAATCACCCAGTCCGGGCCGAGGTCGCCGTCGTTGACGATGTCACGCCGCCGCACGACGACGCGACCGGAATAGACCGAGACGAGCAGCCCCTCCTTGCCGCTGAAGCGGTCCACGAGCGCCATCTGCCGCAGGTCGTCCAGCGCGGACGGGCCCGCGTTCTCGCGCCCGTAGACCGGGTCGATGTACCTGAGCGACGCGGTGCCGATGGACGTGAACGCGCCCTGCCAGATCGCGCGCTCGTCGACGAGCGGATGGTGGGAGTGGCCGGAGAACGCGATGGCGTTCGGAAACGGCGACAGCGCCCGCGTCGCGAAGCCGTCGTCCTGTCCCCACGCCCAGTCGCCGTGGCACGTCCCCTTCGGATGCGGATGCTGGATGTAGAAGAACGGCCGGTCGCCGCGCAGGTCGGCGGCGTGCTCCTTCAGGTACGGCTCGATGGACGGCACGCCCTTCCATCCGTCCCAGTGCGCGCCGATGAAGGTGTAGCCCCTGACCGTCTTCTTCCAGATCGGCGCATACGGTTCGCCGAACGCGCGCTCCCACGCCGCGGCGCGATCCGTCGCGATGAGCGCGTCCGGCGGCGGCGTCAGCTTGGAATACCTGAAGCCCTCGATGTCGTGGTTGCCGTAGATGAACAGCTTCTCGACGGGACGTCCGTCGAGTCCCCTGCCGTCCGGGAACACGCGGTTCCAGGCGTCGGCCACGCACTGAAGCTGCGAGACGAGTCCGTGGTCGGCCATGTCGCCGGCGATCACGACGCCGTCCGCGCCCTGGTCGCGGAACCATGTGAACGCCTTGACGAGGGCCTCCGTCCCGTACAGCCCCGCCGCCTCCCGCACATGAACGTCGCTCACGACGCCGAAGCGAAGGTCCGGCGTCGCGCCCGCGATGTCCAGCGTGATCGGCCGCGCCGCGCCCGTCGCGGCGAACACCCGCCACGGACGCACCGCCGCGAACGCCGCCGCACCGCAAAGGAAACTCTTTCGTGTCATCATGCCGCCCTCCCTGCCTGTCTGCCGCTCTTCCGGTAGAACCTGTCCGCGATGAGCGCGATCGCGCCGTCGCCCGTGAGGTTGCACGCCGTGCCGACACCGTCGATCGACAGATACGCGGCCATCAGCAGCGCATACGTTTCGGGCGCAAGGCCCAGCACGGACTCCGCGATCGGCGCGGCGGCGAGCACCATCCCGCCGGGAACGCCCGGCGCGGCGACGGCGAGGACGCTCAGGAGAAGAACGTACTCCGCGAACGGGCCCGCGCGGAGCGCGCCGCCGGACAGCAGGAGGAACCCGGCGCTGAACACCGTGATCTTCACCAGGCTCCCCGCCAGATGGATGTTCGCACAGAGCGGCACGACAAGATTCGCCGTCTCGTCGCCCACGCCGTTCGCCTTCACCTGCCGGAGCGTCACCGGAATCGTCGCCGCCGAGGAGCAGCAGCCGAGCCCCGTGAAATAGGCGGGGAGCATCGTCCAGAGGGCCCTGAACGGATTTTTCCGCGCGATCGCCCCGGCCAGACAATACTGCATCAGCAGCACCAGCCACGTCGCGGCGAGCGCCGTCAAGACGATCCTGAGCGCCGGACCGCACATCTGCGCAAGCGCGCCGCGCGCCGTGAGATCCGCAACAACCGTCAGGATGTAGAGCGGCAGCAGCGGCACGACCGTCTTCGCGATCGCGACGGACACGACGCGCCGGATCTCGCCGAACGCGCGCGCCAAGGCGGGGCATTCGACGGACGCCATCGCCAGACCGAAGACGAACGCGACCGCCATCGCCGTCACGACGTCCACGACCGGCGGAATCCGGAGCGTGAAGAAGGCGGGAAAGGACTGCACCGCCCCGGACGCGGCGAGCGAGCCGGAGACGAGGTGCGGCAGAACGGCATCGGCGAGGCAGAACCCGAACGCACCGGCCAGAATCGTCGAGGCGTAGGCGAGCGCGATGGTCGCGAGCAGCATGCGCCCTGCGCTTCGTCCGGCCTCGGCGATCGCCGGCGTGACAAGCCCGACGATGATGAGCGGGACGATGAACTTGACGAACTGCGCGAACGTCCCGCCGAACGAATTGAGCGCGCGGATGACGCACGCGGGCGCGCAGGCGCCGACGAGCGCCCCGACGGCCATCGCCAGAACCAGCTTCGCGAGCGGCGCGGTGCGCAGCGCTTTCCAGGTCATGCCGGCAATCCGATCCTGCGCACGACACGCATCGACTCGTCGCGCGCGTCAATGAGATAGAGCGTGCATTCGCCGCCGCCGGGCGCGACCTTGACGGCGACATGCACGCCGTGCCGCGTCTCCGCCGGAATATTCTTGACGAACGGCTGCCCGGCGAACTTTTCGGCGTTCTTCGCCGTCAGCAGCGTCGGGACTACGACCGGGTCGCGCCCTTCGTGAATCTCGCGCGAGGTCAGACGCGCGAGCGTTTCCCCGGACGACAGCTGCCACGGATCCCAGACGCACGCCACATACGCCTTTGCACGGACGGCGCGGACGAAACCTTCGTCCATTGCGTCCGGGCAGCCGTGATGGTTCATCTTGCACACCGTCACCGGCCCGGCGAGATTCCCGATCACCGCCTCGTAGTCCACCTCCGTCCCGTCCGCGCGCTTCAGCCGCCCGCTGACATCGCCGCCGGCGTAATAGGCGAACCGGCCGTAGCGAATGACAAAAGCGGAAGAGAGTGTGTTCTGGTTGACCCTGCCGTCTTTCGCCGTAGCCGCATGCTCTGCGGCGAAATCGCACCGCCCTTCCGCTCCGTCCCAGGCAACGCCGTTCGCGCAAAGGTTGCGTATCGAAAACACGCCTTTGTACTTTTCCGGAGCGCGCAGGAGCGCGATCTGGTCGAGCGCGCCGACGCGGAAAGGCTCGACGGCAAGTTCCTTCGGCTTCTCGACTTCCAGCCACCGCCTGACGAGCTCGACCGACATCCTGTCGTGCGAGTTGTACGCGCCCCACGCCGGATACTGGTGGTCGAGATAGCGCCTGAAGGAAAACTCCCGCGCCACGCACCGGAAGCCGTTCGCCCTCAAGCCGTCGCCGAAATCGCGAAAGCGCCAGCCCGCCTTGGGCGACGGCTTCTGGCCGATATCCATCGAGCCGATATGATCGGTGTGCCAGTGGCTGAAGATCAGGTAGTCGATCGTCTTCTCCGGCCAGACGCGCGAAATATAGCGGGCGACCCATTCGCCGCCCAATCTTTCGGCGGACGGCAGAAACGGTATTTCACCGACATACTTCGGCCGGTAGAAATCCCCCGTGTCGTTCAGGATGGTCGTGCCGTCCGGAAGGATGTAGAAGCAGTTCTCCCCGCATCCCGTATGGATGAAATGCAGTTCAAGTTCGCCCGCCCGCCATCGGGGGAACGTGTCGGACGGGAGCGCGGCACTCCCGGCGAAGCGCGGCAGAAGCGCCGCGCCCGCCGCCGCCAGCGATCCGCCGATGAAACTCCTTCGTGAAACCATATCTGCCATCACTTGCCCCCTTAACCAGATGTCCTTGAATTATATCACATCTGTTCTGTCAGAGGCAACGTCAGCGCAAGATGAGGATCAGGCCGGGACGCAGACCGCGCCACGTCAGGCGGATCGTCTTGCCCCAGTCGGGAGAATTCGCGTCATAGGTGTAATCCGTGCCGTCATGCCAGCCCCTATTCTTCCACACGCCGTCCACCAGTTCCTCGGTCGTGTAGCAGACAACCTTCTTTGTCTCGCCCTTCTCAACGACGGTCTCGGGGGCCGTGAATGTATAGTCGCCTTCCACCTTGTAAGCCGTCTCTTCGCCGCCGATGGACACAACGACATTCGTCACAGCCAGCTTGTTGAAGTAGCGCGCCGAGTCGACGTTGCGGTTTCTAATAAGCTCCTCCTCTGTCAACACGCGGTCGTAGTAGCGGAAGTTCTTGAGCGTGCCGACCATGCCCCATGTGGCCTCGTTGCCGCGCTGTCCAAGTCCATAGCCGGTGTCGCTTCCGGTTATGACGGAGTCGAACTGGAAGCACGTGCGCTGCTTCTCGTTGGCGGAATTGTAGTCGTTTTCTGCAGGAGTGGTCGGGACGTCAACTCCCGGGAAGATTTTCGCGGTTCTGTTGTCGAAGTCCTGAATCGCCGTCGCGTAGTTGTAGTGATGACCCGGCGTCTTGAAATACATGTACCTCCCGTCGGACTGAGCGCGCCAGCACAACGCACCGGCGGCAGACCCGTTGAAGGATTCCGTTATCAGATAGAGGTTGAAATACTGATACATGCCGCAGAAGATCGAACCGTATGTGCTGCCGGCCGTCTGCGCAGAGGCGTCCGCATCGACAAGCGTCTGCATCGTGAAGTTCCGCAAGTAGAACGAGGCATCGCCCTTAAAGCGCGGGCCACCGGCGAAGACATAACCGTCGTCGGTCCAATGGCCGGTCGTCGTCTTACCGTTCCAGTGCAGGTCGGCGTTCGCGCCGCTTCCGAGGTTCTTCCAGGTCGTCGCCTCGGAATCATGGACGCCGACGCCGGCATTGTAGAGACCGTCGTAGTTCCAGACGAGACCCGCCTGGGAGTAGTCGTCGAACGAGTAGTCGGCCGCGGTGCGGAGGCCGGAGACGGGCTTCCAGAGCCATGTAAGACGCTTCAGGCCGTCCCCCTCGGCAATCACGACGGAGTTGCCGTCGCCGGTCTGCGAGGTGGTCCAATAGTTTCCATCCTTCGTCTCGACCGTATAGCCAGCGCAGGCATAAGTTATTGTCTTTCCGTTGACCTTGATCGTCACGTTCGCAGGCGCGGTGAAGGTGTGCGAGCCGTCGAGGTCGTATTCGCCGTCCGGCTCGTTGCCTTGCAAGGCGGCGTATGTCGATTGGACGATCACGTCTGCCTGGGCGAACTTGCCGAAGTAGCGGAAGTCGTCCACCTTGCGGTTCTGCGCCACTTCCTCGGGCGTGAGCGCGTGGTCGTATTGGCGGAAGTTTTTGATCGTGCCGACGAGCAGCTTGTCGTAGTTGTCGTTGCCGTAGCCGCCAAGGTCGTAGCCGCGTTCAAGATTGTGAGCCGTAATCGACTCAAGCTGCCGGAAACCATCGCCGGAAGTCGGAATCTCCGCGCCGGAGAAGAGCGTGAGCGTATTATCGTCGCCGTTCGCGATGGCGGTGGCGTAGTCGAAGGAGGTGCCAGTCATTTTCAGCGGGGTTCCTGTGTCTTGCGCATCGTCGCTTCGCCAGTCGAAGCGTCCCGACTTGTAGAGAATCATACTGTATTTGGCGGCCGAGAGAGAGAACACGAACGAGGCGGCTTCATTCTGATCGGCGGCGTTGACATCAAGCAACGTCTGGAGAGAGTAGTCCGTCCCGGTATCGATGCCGCCGTTCGTGTCGTCGGTTTTGACTACGCGCCAGCGGCTGTCGCCCTTGAGCGCGAAGCCGTCCGCCGTCCATGCGCCGGGGTTGCGGCCATCGACGGCATCGAGGCTGGAGGCCGTCGTCCACTCCGTGCCGCCGGCGTTGAGGAGCTGGAGGAACATGTCGTTCGGGGCTTCCGCCGAGCCGAGGTTCTTCCATGTGGTGGCGGTGGCGGAGTGCGGCGCGTTAGTTCCTTGGTTGCAGATACCGTCGTAGAAGAGGACAAGGCCGTCCCAGACGTAGTCCGAGATGTCGTAGGTGACGAGGCCGTCGGCGGCGGTCCACTGCCAGGTGAGGCGTACCCGCGACGAGGCGGTCGCGGCACAGGACAATTCACGGGCGTGGAAAGTCGCGGTGCCCCAATCGCCGGTCGTGGCATCCCATTCTTCGATGGTGTAGCCGGTGCAGAGGTATTTGGCGCCGTCCTTCGTGGCGGTGCGCGGCGCGGTGAAGGTGTAGCCGTTTTCATCGACGGCGTAGCAGCCGGACGGCTCCGTGCCTTCCAGCCCGGCGACGGCCGTCGCGACGACGACATTGGTGACAGGCAACGGCGCGGCGCGGTCGAAGAAGCGCCGCTCGTCGACTACGCGGTTCCAGGCGACTTCCTCGTTGGAAAGCGCCTTCTGGTAGTAGCGGAAGAATTTGAACGTACCTTTGAAAGGCGATTTGCCGTCGTTGGCACCACCGAACACATAGCCGTTCTCAGTCTGGCCGCTGATTTTTGCATTCTGGCGAAAACCATCGCCGGAAGTCGGGGCCACGGTGCCGCTGAACAACACCTCGGTGTTGTCTTCGCTGTTGGCAATTGCCGTCGCATACTCGAACACAGGGCCTGGAATCGAGGCAAAACTCTTGGCCGCGACAGATTCGACGGTGCGGAAAATGAGAGTTTTGCTCGACGGTTGGATTAACAAAGCCAACTTGTCCCAGTTGCTGTTGAATATGGTGACAAAGCTCGTTGCATGCTGTGTAGAATCCGCCTCTACCAAAACCTGCATGGTGTATTTCGTGCCGGTGCTGATGCCCTTGGAGCCCCTCATGCGACTGTTGCCTTTGAAAATGAAGCCTTTTCCCGCCCATTCGCCGTATGTTCCGGTGGCGAGTTCGTCGGCGGAGGCCGGCGCCCAGCCGCTGCCACCCGTGTTTTTCTGAAGGAATACGTCGTTGTCCGCGCCGGACGAGCCGAGGTTCTTCCAGGTCAGGGCCGTGTCGGAGTGCGGCTGATTTACTCCGACGTTGCGGATGCCGTCGAGGTTCCACACGGCTCCGGGCACGTAGCAGTCGACGTCGAAGGCGCGGAACGCCGGGTTGTCCCAGTACTTGATGCCCGCAGAAGCGGACAGGGCGAAGAGCGCGGTCGCGACGATCGCAACTCTCCCGAACAGCACGTTCATGTCTCTCATGGCGTTTCCTTTCCTTCTTGTTGGTTAGACTTTACGTTCTTGGCGGCTAAAGCCAAATCTCCAATCCCGTAGGGCGCGATGTTCAGCACGAAGCGCGAGCCGCAGCCGCCGTCGCGCGACGGCAGGACGACCGGATTCTGCGAGCGCCAGTAGAGCGTGCATTCCCCGAGGCTGTTCGTGTACTTGCCGCCCTTGAGCATGCGCCTCTGCGGATAGCTGGGACTCGGGCATGTCTCGCCGACAGGATCGGTCGCCGCCAGCGCGACGCCGCCGTTCTGCCAGTCGAGCACCATTTCGTAGGCATTTCCGAGGACGTCGTAGAGCCCGTACTGGTTCGGCTTCTTGAGCCCGCCGCGGTGCAGCACGCCGCCGGAGTTCCCGCTGTACCAGAGAATCGCGTCCGCGCCTTCTGCGTTCGCGTCCGCCGCGCCGTCCCAGTAGGCCGTGCCGCCGGGAACGCCGCCGCGCGCGGCCTTCTCCCACTGCGCCTCCGTCGGCAGATCAAACATGCCGACAAGGCCGGTCCGGGCGCCGAGACGACCGACGATGGACTTCGGATCGACGCCCCGGCGCACCGGCCAGTCGTAGTCGCCGCCCGGCGCGGAATCGCCGCGGATCGTGCTGCACGAGTCGTTCACGCTCGGCAGCATCACGTCGGGCGTGTTCATGTTCTTTCCGTTCTTGAGCAGACGGAACTGGTACTTCGTCGTCTCGAACACGGCGATGTAGTACGGCGCGGAAATCGTCACCCGGCTGGACGGCGAATAGCGCTTTTTCGGACCGCCGGAGCTGCGCCCCATCGTGAACGCGCCGGCTGGAATGCGGCGGAAGGCCATCCATTCGCGGAAGTACCGCTCGTCGTCCGCAAGGCCCGTCCAGACGACGTTGTCGCGCGGCCCCTCGCCCGCGTCCACGCCGCGCCAGAGATCGTCCGACGCCGCCCATGCGCCCCACACGCCGTTCGTGAGGGCGTTGCGCGTCACATACTGCCGCGCGCCGCGCGCGCCCGCCTCCTTCGAAAGGTCGAACACGATGTAGAGCACGTCCTCGTCCGCGACCTTTTCGGACGAGAGCACCACCTTGAAGCGGTCGATTCGGCCGCGCGCCCTGAGCGCCGCGTCCTTCGTCGGCGTGAGGATGATGTGCTTCGCGCCGTCGCCGTCGATCACCGTATCGCCCGCAAGCGCCAGCGGCGAGACGGGGCCGATCTCATCCTCTCCGTCGTATGCGACGACGGTCATTTCGCGGACCGACCGTTCCGGCTCATCCCATCCGCTCACCGTGAAATCGACCGAAACCGACTCGGACCACGGCCACTGCTGCACGAGCGAAACGCCTGAAATCGTCTCGCCCGCCGCGGCAAACGCGGCGCACGTCAGCAAAAGTGGCAGAAGCGTCTTCATTTCGTCATTTCTTCGCGATCCGGAACCCGGCGGAACCCTCCAGCGCGAGGCGCGGCCGCTCGCCCGAAACCCCGCGCACGAAGCCAATGCCATCGGCAACAAGGCACGCGACTTCTTCGCCCGCGCCGCCCGCGCCGCTGTAAAAGGTCAGTTTCGCCGTGAACACATCGTCCTCGTCGAAGTTTTCCGGCATCGGCGGATTCCATATCGGAAACGCATCGCTCTTGCCGTAGACCCTTTCCGCCGTCACCCCCGCGCCCGTGATCGTGAGCCGTACCGACTTCGCGCACTCCGGCCACTCCCAGGCCATCTGCGTCTGACCGGCGTTCAGCGTCTTCCAGAGCGCCGTCGCGCCGGGATCGGCGTTCACCACACATTCGTTTGACATTGCCATCCGGCTGGCGGCCACAGGTTCCGAGGCCGTCACCCCGACCACGGCGACATCTTCGATCACCGCCGCAGTCGGCGCACCGGCCGCGCCATCCGCAGTCTTCGCTGTTCGCGCCGACATCGCGAGGACCGCGCACGCCGCGACTGCCGCGACGGACGCGGCGACTTGAAAGGTGCGCGTCCGCCAAAGCGCGGCTCGACCGACCGCTGCCGCCGAACCGACCGCCGCCAGACAGCGGTGCGCGAAGCCGTCCGACGCGGGCGGTATGTCCGCATCGCACAAGAGCGACTCCGCCATGAATTCCTCGTCCATCTCGAAACCTGCAACCATAGCCTTCTCCCATTCTGTTTAACGGGCGACGCCGCCCTTCCGTTTGGTGAGAAACGCACAAATCTTCCGCCGCCCCTCGGACAGCCTGAATTTCACCGTTCCTTCGGGCACCGCAAGCGCCTCGGCGATGTCCGCCACCGAAAGTTCCCCGAAATAACGCAGAACGACAGCCTCCCGCAGTATCGGAGACAACCGCGAAACCGCCAGCCGGACAGCCGCCGCATCCGACTTGACGGCAAGCGCGTCGCCTGGGTTCGGACGAGCGTCCTCTACTTCCGGGATGTCCTCCATGAAAACAAGCGCGTTCGCCGCCTTCAGACGCAAATCATCCCTATGCAGATTGACGAGGATCGTGCAAAGAAACGAAAAATACGCCGCTTCGGAAGGAAAATCGCCCTGGGCCTTGACCGCACGGGCCAGTGTGCGCATGGCCAGATCCTCCGACATCGCCGCATCCGAGCAGAGCCGGAACGCCAGCTTGTAAAGGCGATCCGAATAGGACGCGACCAGCGCCTTCGCGCCCGCTTCCGGATCGGTCCGTATCTGTTCCCAAACGCACATATCCTAATAGATTAAACGCATGCTCATGCGATTCCGTTGGGTTCGGATTAGCGCCTATCCTGAAATTACCGACGAAAGGCGTTGTCGCGATCCGGCAAACCTGTCCTGAGATACTGCGCCGCCGTAGAGCCACGCAGCATCTTCAGATCCGGCGGCTATTAAAGAAGCCCTGAGCTCCAGACCCATGCGCTTGGAGCTCAGGCTATCACCACACGGCACTCAGGCCGCTCAGCGGAGAATGATCAGCATGCCAAGCGGTACATTTGTGACCTCGCAAGTCCTGGGCTCGCCATCGACTTCGCTGCCGAAAACATCGTAAACCGGCGTGACGGAATAAACATCCGGTGTCTTGGTATGCTTACGCCACGACACTTCAAGCGATCCATCTGTTCCACCTTCGATTGCTTCACCGTTCAACGTCCATTTATAGGAAACGGCACCGACGGCTTTTCCAGTCAACACCACGGACTTAGAGCGTGACACGGTCTTATCAGTCGGATCGACAAGCCACGTCTCCTTGCCGTCTACGCCCATTCCGCCAATGGTAGGATCGGCGACGGATGAACTGTGCTTCAGCGCGAGCTTGCCCGTCTTCGTGTCGTAGAGGCCGACGCCCTCCGCGCCCTTGTATGGCAGGAACTCCGCCGCAGGTTCGGACGAATCGCCCTCGTAGATGCGCACTGAATAGACGCGCATGACGCCGTTGGCGACAGTTGTATCCACAACGGTGCCGTCTTCACTCTTGAGACTGCCGAAAATGCCCATCGGATAGGCGCACGTTAAATTTCCTGCGGATGTAATATCCTTCTTTTCCTCCTGCACACCATTGCGGACAACCCAGCCTTTCGCATTCTTTGCGTCGTAGATTGCTTTGATGCGCTCTGCACCTGGACCTGGGTTCATGATGTAAGTATTGCCTCCGCTCGAACCGCCGGAAAAACGAAGCGGACCACTGTCAAGCCAGGCGCACCAACGCAAAACAGAACCACTTGCGAAGTTTCCAAAGAGGAAACCTCTATTACCCCCTGTAAATGCTAAATCAACTTCAACGCGCGATTGATAGCCGACCTTGTATCCAGAATTGAGCACCTGCGTGCCGTCGCTTTCAACGAACGCGTCGCGAGCCGTCGGGCCGGAAAGCGCGATGTTCCCGCCAGCGACAAAGTTTCTCGTACCGGCGGAGAGGAACGCCCCCGTCAAGGTGTCGCGGAAGCCCGCTTCGCCATTGCGCACATACGGCACGAAGTTCGTGACGAGGACGCCGCTTTCGTAGATCTTCAGACCATAGCACTTCATGCCGTAGGCCGGTTGCGAAAACGTTGAGCCATTGGAGTCGGCGAAGATGGACAA
The DNA here is from genome assembly GCA_002449695.1 of Verrucomicrobia bacterium UBA7008. GTDB lineage: Bacteria > Verrucomicrobiota > Kiritimatiellia > RFP12 > UBA1067 > UBA1067. The sequence goes on from DJXI01000057.1 coordinate 13,570, forward strand.
CTGGACGGATGCCTCCGCGCCGGATGCGGGTGCCGTTCCCGCGATGGTGGCCACGGGAGTGCATCCAGTGATGTATTCTCCCTTGTTGTTCGCCGCGTCGAAGACCCACGTGTGACGGTCCGTGTCGATCGCCGGGCCGGAACCCTGCGACGAACCACTGTTAAGGAAGAACTGGTTCTTGTTGCTTGCCGTGTACACGAGATAACGCATTGTCGTCGAGCCTCCGCCGTTCCAGCACCCCATCGGGCGGAATGTGCCGGAGGCCTTTCCGAGCGCACCATCGAGTTCCACGCGGCTCGTAGCCTTCATCTTGTAGCCTGTGAAAAGACCGACGTCGCCGCTGGTCGCCGTGAGTTGGATATATCCGCCGCCGACTTCTTTGATGTCGCCGCCGTAGCGGAGCGCCGCCGCGTCTTTGCGAGGGTCGAGCGCGAAGGTGCCGGTCACAGAATCGCGCAGACAGGGCTGGCCGTCGCGCAGAACAGGCACGTAGTCGCGCTTGAGGTCGTACTTGCCGGTTGTCTCATTCCATTCGGAAATCTTGCATCCGTAGATGCGGGCCTTGGCGAACTGCCCGCCGTCCACTGCGGAACCGTCGGCGGACTTCGAGGAGCCGAGAAGGCTCACCGGCCAATTTGCGTTTGCCGCGAACGTTGCACCGGAATCGACTTCGTTCGTCGTGGCGGCGCCATGTTCGGCGATCTGAAGTTTCCCATTGTGACCGTCGATGGAGAGAAACCAGCGCACGGCGGAAATGACGCGCCCGGAGTTGACGGTTTTCCGGTCGCTGCCGACGATGAACTGCATCCCGTCCGCGCCGCCTTTGTTCCAGAACGCCGTGGCCGTGCCGCATCCGCTGCTCCACGGACCGATCACCATGCCGCCATGTGCCACCGAGGCATCACCGTAGTCGCCCGCAAGCCACTCGAAGTCAAGGTCGATGCGGGTCGTTGGCTTGGCGTAATAGTCGGTGAATATCGTATTTGCCTTCAGCGATTCCACATACGCGTCTTCGGCGAAGGCGACTGACGCCAGCGCGACAGCTGACGCAAACACGCCGATGGCGCATGCCGAACCCGACATGAACATGGACTTGACAACATCTCTGATAGTCATAAAAACCTCTCTTTTTTGATTTTTACGCCCATAGTATACCACAGCCGTCCAAATAAGGAAATTGCATATCCTTCCGCCAAACTTGCATCTCCCGCACGACACACCGCGTCGCGGCCAAGGACGATCCGGTTGCGCGAGTTGGCGGCAGCGCCGAACGGAGCGCCGCAATGCGGGGCAATTCTGGAGATTCTAGACCGCTCGCTGCGCTCGCTGTTCTAGATCGCTCGCTGCGCTCGCTTGTCTAGATATTCTAGATTAGCTCGCGCTCTGCGCGAGCGTACTAGATTAGCGTCCGCAAGGACGCGGTCTAGCAGAGCGAGCAACGCGAGCGGTCTAGAATCCCTGGACGTGACGGCGACAATCGGCGACAAGACGCTTTATTCGTACACCGACCGCCTCACGTACGGCACAAGCGACCCGCCCTTGCCCCGGCTTTCTTGCGCCGCTACCTGATGACGAGCGTCATGCCCTTCCGCTTCGGCCCCCACGTAACGCGCACCTTGGCGCCTTCTGTATACGTGAATTCCTTCTTGCCCTCGTGCCAGGTCTTGTTCGTCCAGTTGCCGAGTGCGTCAAGCTCTTCGGTGTAGTACCCGGCTACTGGCTTGAGAATGCCGTCCTTGTCCTTGACGCTCGTTGCCGAGAACGTCCACGTGCCTTCGACCGTGTAGGCACCCGGCGCTTCGGCAAGAACCTCCTGCGCGTCGCTTTCCACGTGGCCATACTTCGTCGCAATCGTCACGTTCGACTCCGGCGGCTTGTTCTTGAAGCGCGCCTCGTCGACCTTGCGGTTGTGCTCCAGTTCATCAGGCAGGAGCATACGAGTATAGACGCGCACAGCCTGGATTTTGCCGTTGAAGCGGCGCTCGTTCGTCTTCGTGGCGTCGTCCGGGAAATACACGCCGCCGATATAGAACGGCCTGTTCTCGAACTTGGTCCAGTCGCTGCGCCATTTCCCAATCCAGTTGTCCGACGTTGGCGATGTAGTTTCAAACACGGTGTATGCACCAGCATGCCAGATGGCATTAACATATTGCTCTCCCCAATTTGGCACATACACGGCTCCTGCGTTGTGCACTTTGAAACGGGCTTGCCTCCCGTCGGTAAACATCCCCGCGTAGATATTGCAATAGTCGTTGGTAGAGCCAAATATCGTCGGATAGGCAGTTTGCTTGTTGTAATCGTCGCAGACGACTTGAATAGTCAGATAGCATTGGCCGTCAAAGTCAGGATTCGCGCCGAGCGTTGCGAACTTGCCGCCGTTGACGAAGTTGTAGCCGTCTTTGGCCCATCCGCCGGAGTTGGAGCCCGTGGCGGAATCGAAAGTCGCGTTCAGGCTTGCGCCGCCCGTGCCGAGGTTCACCCACTCCGTCGCGTTCAAGTCGTGGTCCGCCGTCGCGCCTGCATTGCGAATGCCGTCGAAGTTAAGATAGAGCCCATCCTGCACATAGTCGCCGACGTCGTAATCCTTGATCTTCGTCAGACGGCTCTTGACCGCCCAGTTCCACGTGAGGCGCTTGGAGGCGGTGGAGACGTCGGGGACGACGGCGACGGGAGCGTCGCCGCGCTGAACGGTCGTGGCATCCGCCCACGCCGAGCCGTTCCATGTTTCCAGCGTGTAACCTGCAAGTTCGTATGGGATGCCATCGAAAACGACTTCGGTCTGCGCCGTGAACGTGTAGCCCGGCGCCGGACGGTAGGCGCCGCAAGGCAAGTCGCCGCCAAGCCCTTCGACTGTAGATGCGACTACAAGGTTTCCGGCGGCCGCCGGGGCGCGCCCGAAGAAGCGAACCTCGTCCGCCTTACGGTTCTTCACGAGTTCTGCATCCGTCAACGCGCGGTTGTAGATACGCGCCGACTTGTAGGTTCCGTGGAACCGGCGCAGATTATAGCCCATCGCACTAGAGCCGCCATCGCCGTTGCCGCTGGCAAAGGTGATGGTCTGCGTGCCAATGGACTTGTTGAAAGCCCTTGTGACGCCATCCTGTGCAGCCGTCTGGAAGAGCGCGGCATTGACACCATCCGACCATCCTGTCATATACTCGCCGTCCCATCCCTTGAGGCTGGGGTCGCGCGTATGCGCGTTCGCAACCTTGAACTGCACACCAGGCGTGTCATTGTTATTCTGGTTGTAGTACATAGCGAAGGGATCTCCCGACGCGGCCTTTGTGCCAAAGAGCGCAGGCCAGGCCGTGACAATGCACTGCGACGTGCTGCGGCTGAAGTTGACGACCGCCTGCACCGTATACTTGTCTCCTATTGTGCGTGTCGTGTTCATGACGGCATACGCAGGGTTGGTCGTCCGCCCGTCGAAACGGTAGCCGTCGGCCGTCCATCCACAGGAGGAATCAACGCCTATGAACTTCGCGTAGTCGCCATCATTGGCGAGGTCGGCCCATGTCGTCGCCGCGCTGTCGTGAATGGCCTGTTTCCCGGTGTTGCGGATGCCGTCGAGATGGACGACGAGGCCGTCCGTGACGTAATCGTTGAACGCCGCGTCGTAGCCCGGGCCTGCCGTGTGCGTCCACTGCCAGGTGAGGCGGACTTTCGCAGTTGTATCTGTGAGCGCGACGGAGAGGACGCCGCTGTGTGTTTCCGCCGCGCCCCACGCCGCGCCGTCCCAAGTCTCGAGCGTGTAGCCCGTGCAAGAGTATGTGTCATCGCCGACAGTCACGCTCGCAGGCGCGGAGAAGGTATGGCCGCCCGCCGAAAGCGCGTATGCGCCCTCCGGCGCGTCGCCCGAAACACCGCGCACGGACGAAGCCACGACGACATTCGCGTCTGGTGCGCCGATGCCGAAGAAGCGCGCATCGTCGATGGCGCGGTTCTGCGCAAGCTCGGCATCGCTCAGCACCCTGTTGTAGATCCTGATTGACTTGATCGTGCCCTTGAACCACCGTGCGCTGCGCAACTCCACCGAGTTGCCGGCACTGCCCACATAGACGGTTGCAGCGGGAATATTATCGCCTTTTTTGCCGGTGTTCGACTTGGCCCCCGTCAACGCGTCGGTTTGGGTGATATATTTCGTCAAACCATCGCGCGCCACCGTTACATAACGGCCTTCCCATGTTCCTTTATTAAGATAAAGATTGCCGCCATCCGTGGTGGCGCACTTGAACGTCATCTGATGATTGGGAGTGTCATTGTTCAAATCGTAATACAAATTCAGCGCATCGTTGTTGTTGCAACCGACAAGATGCGGCCAATTGATGCGCGTGGTCTGGGCGATTTTGGAGGCGTAAAGAACGTTGGTATCCGCTTCGCACACAACCTGCACCGTCACCTGCTGGCCAAGGCTTGCGAGCTGACTGGAGAACTGGGCGAAACTGCGGGCGTCGAAGTAGTAGCCGTCGTCAAGCCATTCGCTCGCGTCGCCTTCATCGCGTGCGATTGTTGCCACTTTGCCGTCCACAAGGTCGACCCACTGCTTGGCGGAATAATCGTGCGGAGAGTTCTTGCCGGCGTTGCGGATGCCGTCGAGATGCAAAACAAGGCCGTCTGTCTCGTAATTGTCGAAAAGCGGATCCAGCTCGGAAGATTTCGAGCCGCTTGCATACTGCCACTGCCAGACGAGGCGCACCTTTGCGGTCGTATCTGTCGCCGTGTAGCTCGTGGCATTGAAGGAGACCGGCGCGCTCCAGCCGGTGCCGTTCCATGTTTCAAGCGTATAGCCGGTGCAAACGTAGTCGGCGCCGTTTTTCGTGGCCTTGCGGGGCGCGGTGAAGGTGTAGCCCTCCTCGTCGTACGCATATACGCCGGTTCCTTCATTGCCCTCGAGCCCGGCGACGGCAGTTGCCACGACGACGTTCGTGACGGGCATGCCGGTGACGAAACGGATCTGGTCGAGATCGTAGTTCTGTTTCACCTCCGCCGCCGTCAGCGCGCGATTGTAGATGCGCACTGAATAAAAAGTTCCCTTGGTGGGATAGTATGTGGTGGTATTGGCGCAGCCGATATTGTATTTGCACCCCGGAAGGCTCTTGGAATCCGTACGCGTCTGCGGCGTGCCGGCAACGCCGCCGGTGTACAGGACGGCTTGTTTCGTGTCCAGCACGGCGGAAAAACCCTTCCCGTCCCAATTCGGGATGCTGGGGCGCGCACTCAATGTCAAACCTTCTACATTGGCTTTCCACCAAAGCGTGCTGTTGTTTTTCTGTATCCAGATGCCATGGTCTGCATTGTTTGCACGAGAGATGTAATTGGCGTAGCCCTCCATCGACTCAAGGCTGAGGTCGCCGAACACCTCTATTGTTGTAGTGGAACTGCCGCCAAGCTCCGCAATGGTCTGCCAGTACTTGTCGCCGTCAAGATAATAGGCGTTGTCGCGCCAACCGCTGTTGCCGGTATTGGTCTTGTACTGGTTAAGCGTCGCGCTTGTTCGCGGGTCGACGAGGTTGAACCATGTGGTCGCCGCATTGTCGTGCGCCTTCAAAAGACCCGTGTTGCGGATGCCGTCAAGCTGCAGGAGCAGATTGCCTCGCGCGGCGTAGTTCGACGGCTCGTAAAGAAGCCCTGCCTGTGCGCTCGGCGCAAGCATTGCAAGAAGCATCAACGCGCTAAGAGCGCATTTACGCCCCCTCCCCATGATTTCAGCAACTTTCAGATGTTTCATAACTGCTCCCCTGGGTTTAGTTTACTCATAGTATAGCAAAGAAGGCGAAATAAGGAAATTGCATATTCTGCCGCCAAAACTTGCATCTCCCGCGAGGGCCTGATGCCGCGACCACGCAGTTCATTTGCAAAGGACGTTGCGCAGAAGCCCCGCGCGATTCCGTCGGCTTCAGCACAGAAAACCGAACAGCCACAGCGGCATCTCGTTGCCGAAGCCGACTTCAACGTCGTCGTTCACGACATGGCTGTGTGGAATCTTTAACCACAGAATACCCTGAAACGCCTTCGGCGACACTGAAAGCGGCTATGGAAGAGAAGTCTGCGAAACATCAGCCGCCATACATTCGACTGCCAGAAGACTACAAGATTCGGCGGCGAATGTCGACAATCCTGCCACATTGAGGATGGACGAATGTCAGCGAGCTGCCCGAAGGTCTCGTTCACGCTGTCTTCAGTGTCCCGCAAACGCGGGCTTCTGTGTGTTCCGTGGTTAAAAACCGAAACGGGAGTTACCACTAAATTCTTCGATGAACCTGTATTCCGCGGCCTCGAGAGGGCTGTTGCCGGAAAACCACAGATTATCACGCTACAGTGGAAATTGCATATTCTGCCGCCAAAACTTGCATCTCCCGCACACCGGCGGCACACCTATCTTGCGACATTCGCCGGCGGACGCAGCATCAATTCGTCGATGATGCGGGCGACTTCGGCTTTCGCGAGCTTTTCCGTCACGCGCAAATGCGGGCCGTTTTCGGCGTCTGGCGCCCATTCGTCCGAGCCGTCGTCGCCGGTCATGCGGTACGTGCCGCGCTCGACGTTGAAATATCCGTCCGTGCCGCGCACGGCGATCAGCACCGCCGTCTCGTCCCACGCGGCGCGTCCGCCCCTGCCGAAAGCCTTGCGCAACCAATGCGCCGGATCCTTCCCGATCTCCTCGCGGGACGGAATGTTGCCGGCGAACACGTCCGCGACCGGACTGCCCTTCACGCCCGATTCGGCCACCGCGCGTCCGGCGAAGCAGTCCTTGCCGTACTCGAAATCGGTGAATACGACAGGCGTCGGCCAGTTTTCGAGCGCGATGCGCGACGACTTCGGATCCCACTTCGAGTTGTACTCCTTGCCCGCCGGATACTTGCAGGCCATTGCGACCCAGCGCTTGACCTTCTTCGCGACGAGCGCTTTGCCGTCCAGCGGCGAAATCGCGTCCGGCTTCGTTTCGAGAAGCCGCCGCAGATTGGTCAGGAAGCCGACGGAGCAGATTACGACGCTGCCGTCCGGCTGCGCGGCGAGGACGCGCCGATAGACTTCGTTCGCATCCGGCGCATCGTCTGAATCGGCGTATTCGAACCATCCGGGATAATCGAGAAGCAGCTTGCGGTATTTGTAGTGTCCGCCGTCGTTGCCGCGCTTCTCGCCCAACGGCGATTTCGGATCGACCTTCTCCTTCGCCCCGGCGTACGCGCCGACGACGCCGGTCTCCTTTGCGCATCCCACCGGGATGCCCGGCCGCCCGTAGTAGCGGTTGATTATTTCGATCGCGCCGACGGACGCGTTGCCGCGCGTGCAGCTGACGGTCGCGAGGATCTCGCACTCGCCGGCGTCCGCGAGCGCGTGGAGGCAGGCGAGCGCGCCCACGTCGTCGAAGTCCGTAATCATGTCCGTATCGAAAATCACCTTGACCGGCGCCTTCGTCTTCGATTCGCCGGCGGCGATGATTGCGCCGAGGCCTGCGAGGAAGAGGACGAACATGGCAAGATTGAGCATTCCGGCCTTGCGCGGCGCGCCTTTGAACTCCTTCCACACCAGTATGCCCCAGAGCGCGGATACGAGCGTCGCGCCCTGGCCCAGCCCGTACGAAATCGCCGCGCCCGCCTTGCCCGCCGCGACGAGATTGATGCCGTTGCCCAGACCCCAGACGAGACCGCCCAGCACGCCGACGAGATGAATGGCGAAGCCGCCCCGGAAATATTCGCGCTCCGTGATCGGCGCTCCGCTCGCGGGATGGCGCATGGCGACGGCATTGAAAACGAAGTTGGAGGCGAAGATGCCCAGCGCGAAGACGAAAAACGCCGAATACGGCGTCATCATGCCGGACTGCGGAGCGGCCGCCGCGAAATCCATGTCCATCGTCCGCGCGACGAAACGGTAGAAGAACGCCATCAGCACGCCGCAGACCGCGCTGAGCGCAATCCCCTTGCCGACGGTCTTAGTCCCTTCCTCCGCGCCTTTGGCGCCGCCGGCGGCTTTCGCCTTTAGGCGGTACGCGAACGCATTGCAGAGTATGGCGAGCGCGATAAGCGCCACGCCGCCGAAGAGCAGCTCCGGATCGCCCTTCGGCGCGCCGAGCCAGTTCACCACCACTCCGAGGACGAGCGCGAGGCCTATGCCCACCGGGAATGCGACGCTCATGCCGGCGATCGAAATCGCCGCCGCGAGAAGGATGTTCGCGGCGTTGAACACGATCCCGCCCAGAAATGCGGAGCCGAGATTCGCGGCGGACGCCTGCTTCAGATTCGCGAGAAAGCTCCAAGCTCCGCCTCCGCACGAGCCGGCCGTCAAGCCGCTCGCGAGCGCGAAGAGGACGACGCCGATTACGTAATCCCAGTAGAAAAGCTCGTAGCGCCACGTCTTGCCGGCGAGCTTCTGGGTGTTGCCCCAGCTGCCCCAGCAGAACATCGTGACGACGCAAAAGACGACGGCGAGAAGATAGTTGTCGCAGAAATACATTATTTCACCTCCTTGCGCCACGGGACGGACGACTGCGCGCCCGGCCGCGTAACGGCGATCGCGGCGGCCTTTTGCGCGAAGTCCATCGCCTCCGCGCACGTCCTGCCCTCGGCGAGCGCGACGGCGAACGCGCCGTTGAACGTATCTCCTGCGGCGACGCAATCCACCGCCTTCACCTTCCTTGCCGGGAAGAGTTTACCGCAATCCCCGCACCAGCAGCCTTTCGTTCCCATCGTGATGATCACATGCTTCACGCCGCGCTTCATCAGGATTTCCGTCGCCTTGGCCGCACCGGCGGCGTCGGACACTTTCACGCCTGTGAGGATTTCAGCCTCAGTTTCGTTCGGCGTCATCCAATCGACGAGCGGATAAAGCGTCTTCGGAAGCTTTGCCGCGGGAGCGGGATTGAGAATCACGCGAACCCCCGCGTCATGCGCGACCTTCGCCGCCCACGCCACCGTTTCCACCGGCGTCTCCAGCTGCATCAGCAGCGCGGCCGCGCCCTCGATCTCGCCCTTGAAAGGCGCGACGTCCTCCGGCGAAAGCGTGCCGTTCGCGCCCAGCGCCACGGAAATCACGTTCTGCCCTTTCGCATCGACGAGTATGAGCGCCGTGCCGGACGGCTCCCTGCGGTCGATCACGAGATGCGCCGCGATACGCTCCTTCTTCATCCGCGCGGCGGTGTCGCGCCCGAAAAGGTCGTCGCCGGTCTTGCCGATGAACGTGCAGCATCCGGGCTTTGCGCAAAGGCGCGCGACGGCCACGGCCTGGTTTGCGCCCTTGCCGCCCGGATTCATCATGAATCTTCCGCCGCTCACGGTTTCGCCGGGCACGGGAATGCGCTTGCCCGCGATCACCATGTCGGTGTTGGTCGAGCCAAGCACAACGATTCTTCTGGCTGTCCGCTTCATTGTTCTCCCTCCTCCTTGCTGAATAAACAGTCTCCGGTCATGTCCGCGTGATCGAGCCGACCGAATTCATCTCTCCGGCTCCTCTTCCGGCTCCCAGAAGTCAAATGCGCAGGCCGCGATTTTTTTGTCCGTCCCCAGTAGCGACGTCGCACGGATGAAGCGCGTCCGACCGCCGTTCAATCCGGGCGGCAGCGCATCCAGTCCCTGGTTCGCTTCGAGACGATGCGTCCCGACGACGCGCAGCTCCTTGTCGAAAACGACTACCTGCGGCGCGCCTTCGACGGCATAGAAAGTCCCGTAAAGACGTCGGCCGTCCGTCGTGATGTTCTGAAAGCCGTACTTCGTCTCGTGCCCGTAGTCGAACTCGGCGCGCGGCGCGATCTCGTCGAGCGCGCAAGCGTCGAACCGCCCGAGGATGTTCACGCGGTGCGGTTTCGCCGACGGCTGGCCGCGCGCGGCGCCCATGCCGAGATAAAGGATGCCATCGAGGATCGCGATGCCGTCGATGCCGCGATCCAGCGGCTTCTCGCGCACAAGGTTCAGAGCGGAATCGTAAACCTGGATGAAGCCTTTCCCGTCCTTGGCAAGCGCGGTGTAGAGAAAGCCGCCATGCCAGCACAAGTCGCCGGTATGCCTTGGCACGGCGCGCGTCTTCAGCACGCGCCCCTGCCAATCGAGCTTCGCGATGCGCGTCTGCTGCGCCACGTACAGCGCATCCGGCGCGGCGGCGATCCCCTGCACGTGCCCGCCCGCCGGGTCGAGCGCTTCAAGGCCAATGGAGAACGGCCGGGGGACGCTTTCCGGCACGGACGCCAGACGGCATCCCGCCAGAACGACGGCGGCCAGAGCCGGGAGCAACCGGCCAACCGCCTCACAGCGCATCGAACGCGAACACATGGGCCTTCTCTCCGTCCCCGCCCCACGACTCGGTGACGACGAGGCGCAGGGAGTCCGCCTCGACCGGCTCGAACGCCACTTTCCTGAAGCGCAGGAAGTTGCAGTCGTCCGAGAAGACGGTCTTCCACTCTCCGCACACGCGCGCATCTATGCGAAAGCCCTTGGCGAGCATCTCCGGCATCTTGGCGGGAGTGACGGTGGCCTCCAGCTTGCGCATGCGCTTGCCGGTGAAGGTCATTTTGGAGTCGAAGACGAGGCGCGCGCCGGAAATCCGCCTGGGCGCGTCCCATGAATAGACGATCTTCTCCTCGCCCGCGTCCGTCCACACGCCGTTGTCCTTCCCGTCGTAGTTGCGGTCGATGCCGTTCTTCAGTATGGCGACGTCGTCGGCGCACCGCGCCTCGGCGGTGAGGGGCGAGACTTTGCGCCACCTGAAAGGCAGCATACAGTCGTCGTCCTCAAGAGTTGTCTGGAGCTCGGCGATGCGCTCGCGCCTGAGCTGCGCCGGGTCGATGCCGTATTTGACGAGCATCGAGGCGGCGGTGCCGACGGCCTGGCCCATCATGGCGCAGGTCGCCATCACGCGCGTTGCCGAAAAACTCATGTGCGTGGCGGAAATGTCGCGCCCGGCGAACATCAAATTCGGCACGTTCACGGAGTAGAGGCAGTCGAAGGGAATCCCGAAAGGCGACGGGCATTCGTATTCCACGGAAGAATGGGTTTTGCTCTCGAAGGCGTCGGGGTGGTGGTCGTCCAGCTTCCAGCCGCCGTAGGCCACCACATCCTCGAAATGGCCGCCGGACAAGACGTCGCCCTGCGTCAAGATGTGCGGGCCGACGAAGCGCGTGGATTCGCGCTTGCCCGGCAGCGAGCCGATCCAGTCGAGTTCGTAGTTTTTGGCGCGCCCGTCCGGGTGGTTTTTCATGTATGCCCACACGCCATAGGCAATCTTCTTGAGCTCGAACTGGATATCGTTGGCATCGTGGATTGTATGCAGGTTGCCGCCGACTTCGATCCACCAGAAGTTGTTGCCTTCGGGATACGGGCGCTTGTAGTTGAGACGCATTGCGCCGGGGGGCAGCGGCTCGTCGGGATGGGCGAAGTCGGCGTCGGTGTATTTATGCGCCCACGGCGGCGGAACGAACGGACGGTGTTCCTTTGTCCGGCGCAGCTGGAGGAGGATGGAGTTGCCCATCGTCTTCGCGTCGCCTCCTTGCTCCAGATACGTTTCATTGAACTCCGACGGCAGCTCGCGGCCATGGCGGAACTTCGCGCCAGAAAGCCGGAGTATGCCGTCGCCCGTGCAGTCCGCGAAATAACGCCCCTTCACCGTGTAGCGCGTGTAGGCGTCGCCGTTCCACGCCTTCACCGCCGCGATGCGCCCGCCATCCATCACAACGCCATCCACGCTGGTATTCAAAAGAAGCGTGATGTTCGGCTCCATGCGGACGGTGGAAAGCATCACGTCGTCCCAGATGGTATAGCGCAGGAGCGGGTTGTAGTAGAAGTTCTTGAGCTGCAGTTCCTCGAAAATGCCCGCTTCCTTGTTTTCGTCGCCATAGGCGCCCATAACGCCCATGCGCATTTCGCTGGACATATTGCCGCCGAGCATCGGCCGCGCCTGCAGCAGCACCACCTTCGTGCCGTGGCGCGCGGCGGCGACGGCGGCGCAAAGCCCCGCCGGTCCGCCGCCGCACACCACGAACTCGGTTTCGAGTTCGACATCTTTTATCACCTGCGAGTTCGCCTCGGTCAGCATGCCGTCTGCGGCACGCGCAGCCATGGCGCAGAGAAGCGCCGCAGTACAGAACATTCTGGTTGATTTCATGTCATTCTCCTTTCCTCTTTTCTTCCTTTCAAGCTTTCACAATAGCGCCTTTCCTGGCGAGGCTGGCGGCGATGGCGGCGAATGCGGCGGACGCCGCGAACGTCGCGAGGAGGATGCAGGCTATTGCCGTTTTCATGTCGTGATCTCCTTGTTTGTTGTCGTACTGGTTTCAGATTGTCTTCCAAGCTCCATTTCCATGCCGTCGAAGGCGGCCTTGAGCGGCGCGGGGAGCGTGGAATCCAGCTCGCGCATCGAGCCGTATTGCGAGCGGAGCAGGTGCGTTATCCAGACCGGTTGCGCCGCCGCCGGGCGGTAGCGCCCGGAAGCCGCGAGCGCGCGGGCGGTCCGCGCCACCAGCTCGGATGAAGAATGCGAGAAGAAGAATCTGGCGTCGTCGGCGTGTCCCGGGCCCGCCGTCGCCTCCATGACGATCGCCGTGAACGGGCGTTCGGCGTCCCGCTCCATCCCGGCGTACTTCAGCGCGTCGCGCGGGATTCCGCAGGTGTCCGTCGCGTACAAGAGGCGCGTCGCGCCCTTGTCAAGCATGTACAATGCGCAGCGCTCGCCCTTCTTGCGCGTGGAATGGTTGGCCGGGAGCGCGGTGAAGGCGACGCCACCTTCGACGACAGGCGCGCCGAACGCCACCCCGTTCACCTCCGGTGCGGGGCGCTCGTCCGCTGCGGCGGCGAAAAGCCTGCGCGCGGTCTTCGCCCACGATTCATGGCAATAGACGCGCTTGACGCCAAGCGCGAGCGCCGCTTCCGGATCGAAGTGGTCGCGATGGGAATGGGTGTAGAACACGGCTTCCGGCCGACAGCCCTCCGGAAGCATCTCGCGATTGCGCGGCGTGAAATCAATGAGTGTGCGTCCGTCGATCAGAACGCTGGCGAAACGCCGCGTCTCGCCGTGCTTGTTCGGCCCCTTCTCCCAGTCGAGCGCGCCCGTGCCGAGAAAGCGAACCTTGAGAGCGCCAGAGGCGGCTAGAGCCTCGCTGTCGCCGGCATTTTCAGTGTGGGATGAGGTACTGGCGAACGCACAACGCAGCCTGGCGGCGCATGCAAGCGCTGCGCCGCCAAGCAGGAAATCACGTCTCGAAGTAGTCGTCATTGGCGAAGCTCTATCCGGCGTTCGATGATTTTCCCCTTCGGTTCAACATCCTCCAGTCGCGCATCTTTCGCGCCGTAAAGTCTCCATGCTCTTGCATTCATCCGACAGATCTCCTTTAGTCTGCCGCTATTCTACCATTTGACGCCGTGGAAAGGCAATTGCAAAAACAAACTCAACACTTGCATCTTCCATACAGAAAGCCGAACGGCCACAGCGGCATCTTGTTGCCGAAGCCGACTTCAACGTCGTCGTTCACGACATGGCTGTGTGGAATCTTTAACCACAGAATACCCTGAAACGCCTTCGGCGACACTGAAAGCGGCTATTGAAGAGAAGTCTGCGAAACATCAGCCGCCATACATTCGACTACCAGAAGACTACAAGATTCGGCGGCGAATGTCGACAATCCTGCCACATTGAGGATGGACGAATGTCAGCGAGCTGCCCGAAGGTCTCGTTCACGCTGTCTTCAGTGTCCCGCGAATGCGGGCTTCTGTGTGTTCCGTGGTTAAAAACCGAAACGGGAGTTACCACTAAATTCTTCGATGAACCTGTATTCCACAGCCTCGAGAGGGCTGTTGTCGGAAAACCACAGATTATCAAGACTCTCGCTACAGTGGAAATTGCATTTCATGTCGCCAAACTTGCATCTCCCGCTATCGGGCCGCCGCCGCGACCACGCAGTTCATTTGCAAAGGACGTTGCGCAGGAGCCCCGCGCGATTCCGCCGGCTTCAGTACAGAAAGCCGAACGGCCACAGCGGCATCTTGTTGCCGAAGCCGACTTCAACGTCGTCGTTCACGACATGGCTGTCCGGAATCTTTAACCACAGAATACCCTGAAACGCCTTCGGCGACACTGAAAGCGGCTATGGAAGAGAAGTCTGCGAAACATCAGCCGCCATACATTCGACTACCAGAAGACTACAAGATTCGGCGGCGAATGTCGACAATCCTGCCACATTGAGGATGGACGAATGTCAGCGAGCTGCCCGAAGGTCTCGTTCACGCTGTCTTCAGTGTCCCGCAAACGCGGGCTTTTGTGTGTTCCGTGGTTAAAAACCGAAACGGGAGTTACCACTAAATTCTTCGATGAACCTGTATTCCGCGGCCTCAAGAGGGCTGTTGTCGGAAAACCACAGATTATCAAGACTCATGTCGCTTCCCGCACTTGCAAAAATCCGCCGCATATCGTATAATTCTTACCCATGAAGCGGAAGAATGTACTTGTGATGGTCAGCCCGATGAGCGTCACCCGGGTCGAAGGGATCGCGCGTTTCGCGCGCGAGCACGACTGGAACCTGATGATCCAGGACCGGCTCGGCTACCATCCCGTCGCCTGGAACGGCGACGGCATCATCGCGACGCTCCGGTCGGACCCCGTCACGTTCTCCAGCATCGCGCGGCTCATGCGGCGCGGCGTGCCGACCGTGGACCTCACCCTGTCGCGGCCCGACGTCGACGTGCCGCGCGTCACCTCCGACCACAAGGCGATCGGACGCCTCGCCGCCGAACACTTCCTGGAGCGGAACTTCAGCAACGCCGTCTGGTTCTCGACCGGCTGGGGCCGTGTCCACGAGATGCGGTTCAGGGGACTTGCGGACAGGCTGGGCCGCACGCCCGCGAAATGGGTGCTGTCCGAGAGTCTGCCCCGGTCGCGGCAGAACGACTGGGGCGCGTTCACGAAATGGCTGCGCGGCGCATTCGCCGCGGCGCAGAAGCCCGTGGCGGCGCTCACCTACGACGAGGCGGACGGCGCGCGCCTCCTGAACGCGGCGCTGGAACTGGACATCTCCGTCCCCGAGGAGCTCGCCATCCTCACCATCGGCGACAACCGGACGATCTGCGAGAACCAGTCCGTGCCGCTGTCCTCCATCGACCAGAACCTGGAGCACGGCGGATACGCGGCGGCCGCCCTTCTCGACCGGCTGATGGCGGGTCGGCAGCCGCCGCAGAAGCCGATCCTCATTCCGCCGCTCGGCGTCGTCGTGCGGCGATCGACGGAAGTCATCGCCGTCGCGGAGCCGATCGTCCGCCGGGCGATGGAATTCATCGCGCGGAATCTGGCCCGGCCCATCGGCTCGCCGCAGATCGCCGACGCCCTCGACGTCAAACGGACGGTGCTCGACACGCTCTTCCGCGAGCACCTCTGCCATTCGGTCGGCGAGGAGATCCGCCGGCAGCGGTTCGCGCGCGCAAAGCTCCTGCTCGAAACGACGCAGACGCCCGTCGCCGAGATCGCCGCCGAAACCGGCTTCTGCAGCCCGTCCCATCTCGCCAACACGTTCCGGGACGCGACCGGCGCGTCCCCGCGCGACTGGCGAAAACACGCCCTGTCGTCGACCCTTCGCACGACGTGAGACGCGGACAAACACACCTTCACCCTCGTGCGCGACACGAGCGCGGAGTAATCCGCTTGATGAAACGCAGGCGATAGGGCCACAACAGCGGTCAACGGGCGAGGCGGGCGGCGGCGGCCTCCGTGCCGAAGAGGTAGCCGGCGGGGCCCTCGCCCCACGCGACGACGATCTTCTCGAAGGCGACGCCGGGATCGAGCGGCGCGAGCTCGACCGTCAGGCGGCCGTCGCCGTCGCGCGCGGGCAGGCGGTCGAAGCGCACCGTCTCCGCGACGACGCGCCGCGCGACCGTCGGATAGAAGACGCTGTAGCGGTTCGCCGGATCCTCGTTCAGCCGCGCGTTGAAATTGACCTCACGCGTCGTGCCGCCGACCGTCACCGTGTAGCGGTGCCCTTCCGCGCGCGCGAACGCGAGCGTCGACCGCGTGACGACCGTGACCGTCACCGCCGACGCGTCCGCCGGCACCGGCGCGCGATAGATGAGCTTCGCGCCCGTCGGCGGATCAAGCCGCGGGAAGACCTCGACCGCCCCCAGCGTCCGCCCGAGTCCCGGCAGCGTCTCCCAGCGGAAGCCCGCCGGCGCGACGGCCGACGCGTAGTGCGGCGCTTCGATCGCCGTGTACACGCGGTCCGCCGCCGGCGCGGGCGGCGGCACGGGCGGACGCGGCGCGGCCGGGCGCGGGCGCGCGGCCACGGCGGCCTCGTACGCCGCGCGCACGACCGGAGCCCACTTTGCGTAGCCGGCCGCGTTCGGGTGCAGATTGTCATCCGTCAGCGCCGGATCGAAGCGGCCGTCCGCGAGCAGGAAGACGTCCGCGTAATCCGTCCAGAGGATCGTCTGCCCGTCCGCGAGCGGCCGGAGGAGCCGGTTCACCTCGTCGTTCTTGCCGCGCTCGACGCAGTCGGGCGTGCCGCGCGGCAGGATCGGGCACAGGAGGATCTTCGCCGACGGCTGGCGCGCGCGGATTTCGCGCAGGCACGCGCGGATCTGCGCGGCCGTCTCCGCCGCCGGTTCGTGCGGACCGTTGTTCGTGCCGATCATCAGCTGCACGACCTTCGCGCGGCAGCCGTCCAGCTCGCCCGACCGCAGCCGCCACAGGAGGTTTTTCACGTTGTCGGCGCCGAAGCCGATGTTCAGCACCTTGAGGCCGTTCGTCACGCCGCCGTACGCCGCGCGCCCGTGCCGCTCCCAGCGGTGCGTGATCGAGTCGCCGACGAGCACGAGGTCAAAGACCTTCTCCCGCGCGATCGCCGCGAGCGTCGCCTCGTGGCGGCGCATCCACCAGTTCTCGCCCATGTCCTTGTCGTACGACTGGTTGCGCGCGACCGAATAGATGCGCGGCTCCGATCGAGCGAGCGGGGAGTTGAGAGCGGGGGATTGAGAATGGTCGTCCTCGACTTTCACCTCGCCATTCTCGACTCTCAACTTCGGCGGGCACGTGTCCGCCGGAAAGCCGTCGCTCCACGACGTGTAGCCGATGACCTTCTGGCGCATCATGCCGTTCCACTTGCCGCCGGCGACATCCTCGTTGTAGCGGCGGCACAGCTCCGCGTGGCGCGCGAACGCCGTGTCCATGCGGTCGGCCCAGGCGTTGGCGGCCGCGTCGCCCCGCGCCGCGAGCGACGCGTTCATCGCCTGCGCGAAGTAGAGGTCGTAGAGGTTCGCCATGACCGCCGCCGGGAAGAGGACGATCTCGAAATAGGCGTCCTTCGCCGCCGCGTCCAGCCGGTCGTACTGCTTCTTCGCCGCGGCCGC
This sequence comes from Verrucomicrobia bacterium UBA7008, assembly GCA_002449695.1. GTDB lineage: Bacteria > Verrucomicrobiota > Kiritimatiellia > RFP12 > UBA1067 > UBA1067. Next base: position 30,879 of record DJXI01000057.1, read on the forward strand.
GAGGCGCGCGTAATCGCCCGCGGCCGTCGCCCATTCGCCGGAGGCGAGATCGTACGTGTCCTTGTTCAAGAGCTCCGGCGTGCAGCGCGCGGCCAGGCGCGCGCTCGCGTCGAGGATGCGCGCGGCCTCCTTGATCTCGGCGGCGGACTGAGGACAGTCCGCCCGACCAAGCGCAAACGTGTCGGCGCAGAACGATTCGGTGAACGCGTGCAGCGTCTGCGGCGTGTAGCGCGTCGGCCGCCACGCCATATCGAGGAAGAGCGTGATCGGATACTCCATCGGCTTGAGGTCGCCGACGTTCAGGATCCACAGCCGGTCCACGCCGTATTCGTACGCGAGCGACATCTGCTCCCAGAGCGAAATCGCGCTCGTGCAGTTGATGAACTTCGAGTTGCGCGGCGCGCCGACGTAGTCGACGTGGTAGTACATCCCCCAGCCGCCCGGCCGGCCGCGCTCCGCCGCGTTCGGCAGCCGCCGCACGTTGCCCCAGTTGTCGTCGCACAGGAGAATCGTCACGTCGTCCGGCGGCCGCAGCCCGCGGTCGTAGTCGGCCTGCACCTCCTTGTAGAGCGCCCACGCCTGCGGCGTCGCGGCGGCGGGCCGGCCCGTCTCGCGTGCGATGATCGCGCGCTGGCTGTCGATGATCGTCCGCATCAGATCGAGATTGCCCGCCTCGTCCATCTCCTCGTCGCCGTCGCCGCGCATGCCGATCGTGACGACGTCCTCGGTGTCCTTCAGGCGGCGCACGCCCGCGGCGAAGAAGTCGTCGAGCGACGCCTTGTTCGTCCGGTAGTTCCACGGGCCGTAGCCCTTGCGGTCGCGCGCGTACTCCTGGTGGTTGCGCCCCATCGGCTCGTGGTGCGACGTGCCGACGATGACGCCCATCGCGTCGAGCGTCGCCGAGTTCGCGGGATCGTCCGCGTAGAACGCCCAGCACCACATCGCCGGCCACAGGAAGTTGCCCCGAAGCCGCAGGATCAATTCGCCGACGCGCGCATAGAAGCGGTGGTCGCCGACGTCCGTCCCGTACGTGCTCTTCACCCAGCCCGTCAGGCACGGCGCCTCGTCGTTCAGGAAGATGCCGCGGTAGCGCACGGCCGGCTCGCCGTTCGTGTAGTCGCCGCGCGCGATCGACAGCTCCAGCTTCCGGCCGTCCTTCGCCTTCCACCTGAGCGGCGCATCCGCCCAGTCGTACCACGGGCTCACGCCGATCTGCTCGGAGAGTTCGTAGAGGCCGTACACCGCGCCGCGCCGGTCGCTGCCCGCGACGACGAGCGCCTCGCGCACGCCCGCGCACGGATTCCTGACGAACGTGATGCGGTACTGCTCGCGCCGCCCCCGGAGCGCCGCGACATCCAGCCGACCCGCGTCAATGAGCGGTTTCAGCGTCGGGCCGTCGACCGTGCCGGCGAGAATCACCTGGTCGCCCGTCTCCGGGACGTCCGCGCCCGTCACGCGGCGGAAGTCGGCCGCGAGGTTCCGCGCCGCGAGCCGGACCGCGCTGTTTTCCGCCGCGTCCACGACAAGGCGGCACTGCGGCCGGCCGCCGCTGACGAGCGTGAAGCGGTCGGGCGCGAGACGATCCGTCGTCGCCTGCGGATGGTCGAGGGCCGCCGCCGCCAGCGCGGCCGCCGCCGCGCACACCGTCACGATTCGTTTGACACGCTGATCTGTCTTCTTCATGCGGATAGTCTATCATTTTCCATCCGCACGTGCCGTCACCCGAACGGGGTAGCCGGCGCACGCGTTCACCGCCTGACCCAGCACGTGCCGGGAACGGCCGTGATGCCGTGGCAGGCGGCGATGGTGATGCCGTAGTTCATGACCGGCACGCCCGCGCGCACGCAGCGCGCGATGCGCTCCTGCATCATCCGCCGCGTCAGCATGCACGCGCCGCAGTGGACGACCGCCGCGTAGGGCGACAGGTCCTCCGGGAAGTCGCCGCCCGACGTCCACGCGAACCGCAAGTCCTTTCCCGTATGTTCCTTCAGCCAGCGCGGCAGCTTGACCGTGCCGATGTCCGCGCACTGCTGGCGGCGGTGGGTGCAGCCTTCGGAAATGAGGACCGTGTCGCCGTCCTTCAGGCTGGCGAGCGCCGCCGCGCCCGAACAGAAGACGGCAAGGTCGCCCTTCGCGCGCGCGAACACGATGGAGAACGACGTCAGCGGAATCGCGGGCGGCACGACTTTCGCCACCGCGCCGAACGCCTGCGAATCGGTGATGACAAACGCGACGTCCGGGACGCGCGCGAGCGTCGCGGCCAGCTCCGTCTCGCGGCAGACGACGGCCGTCGCGCCCGCGTCCAGCAGTTCGCGGATGACCTGCTGCTGCGGCAGGATGAGCCGGCCCTTCGGCGCGGCGGAATCGATCGGGCAGACGCAGATGACGAAGTCGCCTTTCGCGACGAGGTCGGCGACGAGCGGACGCGGCTCGTCCGCCAGCTTCAGCGCGGCGATCGCGTCCTTCAGCTTCTCGACCGGCTCGCCGCGCCGGTACTCGAGCACCGCCACCTGCCGCGCCGCGCACGCGGCAAGGAACTTCTCCTTCGCCGCCGCGTCGCCGTCAGCCGCCACCCACACGGCGACGTCCGTCGTCGCGAGCACCGCGAGCGTCTTCCGGACGCGGAGCGCGCCCAGCTCGCCCTCGTCGTCGTCCAGGCCCGCCGTGTCGGTCAAGAGGCACGGCCCGAGCGGCAGGATCTCCATCGCCTTGGAGACGGGATCGGTCGTCGTGCCCGGCTTCGCGTTGACGATGGCGACCTCCTGCCCCGTCAGCGCGTTGACGAGCGTCGACTTGCCCGCGTTGCGCAGACCGAAGAACGCGATGTGGATGCGCCCGCCTTTCGGCGTCTCGTTCAGTTCCGCCATCGCCGCGCCCTCACTCCGCCGTCTCCGGCAGCGGCCGCTCCTCGACCGGCCGCAGCAGGCGCGAGGGGTCGTCGCGCAGCTCCGCGGCGAGCTCGCGCAGCGCCTGCGTCGCCTCTTCGAGGTTCGCGAGGATCGCGGCGGCGCTCGCGCGCTGGCTCTCGACGAGCGCGTCCGCGTTCGCCGTCAGGCGCGCGAGCGAAGTCGCGGCCGTCGTCACGTTGGTCCACGCCGCCGCGAAATCAAGCTTGCCGATGCGCCGCATCACGTCCGACGCCGCCGACGTGAAGCTCGTCAGCATCGACGGCTGCGGCGGAATGCACAGGTAGTCCGGCTGCCACGAGAGCGGCGCGAGCGGCAGGGGATCCTCGGGGAAGTTCATCTCGATCTTCGACAGCCCCGTCACGCCGCTCGACGTCACCGTCGCGCGCATGCCCTTCGCGATCAGCGCCCGCAGCGCGTCCTCGGCGTCGTCCGCGCTGTCGAAGCGCAGCTGCCGCGTGTCGAAGGCGATGCGCACGAGGATCTTCTGATGATCCGCCTCCGCCGCCTCGGGATAGGCCACGCCGACGAACGAAATCTCGGTCACCTGCCCTACCTTGACGCCGCGGAAGTTCACCTCGCTGCCGACGCTCAGGCCCGAGACGGGCGTGTCGCTGTACGTCTCGCCCGTGACGAGGCTCCCCCGCCCGCCGTAGCCGCCGAGATACACGAGCGTGCCCAGCACCGCCGCGACGCCGATGATCACGGTGAAGCCGATGCGCGCGAAACTGGCATGATTGTCACTTGCCATTCACTGTCCCCCTTCCGAAGAATTTTCTGACAAAATCATCCCTGGAGCCGTCGCGGAGCGCGGCGGGCGCGCCGAGCGCGATCATCCGCCCGCGCGCCTTGTCGAACATCGCGCAGCGGTCCGCGATCGCGAAGACGCTCGGCAGCTCGTGGGTGACGACGACGAACGTCATCCCCTTCTCCCGCCGCAGGCGCAGGATCAGCCCGTCGAGCGCCGCGGACGTGATCGGGTCGAGGCCCGCCGACGGCTCGTCCAGAAACACGACCTCCGGCTCCAGCGCCATCGCGCGCGCGATCGCCACGCGCTTCTTCATGCCGCCCGAAATCTCGCCCGGCATCCGGTCCGCCGCGTCCGCCAGCTCCACGTCGGCCAGCAGCTCCAGCGCCCGCGCGCGCCGCGCCGTGCGCCCGAGGCGCGAAAACTCCTCCAGCGGCAGGAGCACGTTTTCGAGGCACGTCATCGAGCCGAAGAGCGCGCCCGACTGGTACATGACGCCGATCTTGCGGCAGAGCGACGCGCGCGTCTTGCGCGTCCACTCCTGCCCCGCGAGCGTCAGCCGGCCGCCGAGCACCGGGTTCAGCCCGATCATGTGCTTCAGGATCGTCGACTTGCCGCAGCCCGAGCCGCCCAGCAGGGCGAAGATCTCGCCGCGCCGGACATCGAAGGTGACGTCGCGCAGGATCGTCCGGCCGGGATAGCCCGCCTCGACATGCTCCAGCCGGATGACCGGCTCGTCGCTGGGTTTCACCGCATCCATGGTCACAGGCTCCAGACGTAGCAGACGACGGCCAGCAGGCCGTCCGAAACCGCGATGGCGACGAGACTGCCGACGACCGCGCGCGTGGCGGCCACGCCCACGCCGTCCGCCGTCGAGGGCGCGCGCATCCCCGCGCCGCAGCCGATGAGCCCCACGAGCAGGCCGAAGAGACACGACTTGGCGAGGCCGAAGGCGATCATGAACACGGTCGCCGTGTCCGTCACGTGATTCCAGAAGACGACCGTCGGCACGCGCATGAGCTGGAGGACGAGCGCGCCGCCGACAAGGCCCGCGAGCTCCGCGAGGATCGTCAGAACCGGCATCGCGAGCATCGCCGCCGCGACGCGCGGCAGCACGAGGAAGCGCACGGGCGGCAGGCCCATCGTCGTGAGCGCGTCCAGCTCCTCGTCCACCTTCATCGTGCCGATCTCCGCGGCGAACGCGCTGCCCGAGCGGCCCGCGAGCACGATGGCGGTGATGATCGGCCCGAGTTCGCGGAAGAGCCCGATCGCCAGCAGGTCCGCGACGTAGACCTCGACGCCGAACATCTGGAGCGCCGCGGCCGACTGGAACGCGAGGATCACGCCGAGGAGGAAGCCGATGCCGACCGCGATCGGCAGGCCGTCGAACGCCGCGCGCTGGAACGCGAGCGCCGCGTCGCCGAAGCGGAAGCGGTCGGGGCGGAAGATCAGGCCCAGCGCCGCGACGACCGTCTCGCCGAGGAACGCCATGTTCGCGGCGAAATCCGCGCGGAACTTGACGACCGATCGGCCGACGCTGTCGGTGAACGCCATGGACGGTTACAGCTTCTTCAGCGCCGCGGCCATCGCCTCGGCGAACGCGGCGGAGAACGCGGCGGAATAGTCGCCGGCGCCGGCCGGCTTCGTGCCTTCGCCCGACGCGACGGCGACGACGTCGCGCGCGTCCACGAGCGTCACCGTCAGCGCCACCGTCGCGATGCGCGCGCCCTCGACGCGGCAGTCGAGCGCCAGTTCGTCGACCGTGACTTCGATCAGCGTCTTCGTGCCCGCCGCCGACGTCGCCGGCACGACGCACACGAAGAGGCCCGAGGCGGCCGCCGCGTCCTGCGCCGCGCCGCGCAGCAGCGCCGACGGCGCCGCCGCAAAGACGTTCGCGGGATCGAACGCGAGCGAGCCGTCCCTGCGCAGCACCGCGAGGTGCGTGCTGTCGAACGGCGCGCGCACGGCGACCTGCGACAGCCGCGCCACGCCCCACTTCGCTGCGGCCTCCGCCGTCACCGGCGCCGCGCGCATCTCGATCGTCCAGTTCACCGGGGCCTTGCGCGCCGGTCCCGCGCTGAAGCAGCCCGCCACGAGCGGCAGCGCCCAGATCAAAAGCTTGATGCGTCTCATGACCGGTAGTATATCATATCCCAGCCGTGCGCGTCAGCCGGAACTTGCCCGCCCCGCCCGTCGCCGCCCTGGACGATCCCCCGTTTTCATCCAATGAATTCGGTTATAGAAACGGCAACAAATGGGGTTGATTCATTGGGAGGGCCGCGCTCCGTCGCGGCCACATATGACGGACGGGACAGAGCCCGTCCCTCCCTGATGCAAATCAAACCCTTTAATTGCCGGAGTAATAGATCTGCTAGATCGCGCGCAGCGCCCCCTTGACGCGGACGGCGGAAACTGATATATTCTTGTCCACTCACCACGAGAAGAAAGGACAACACCATGAAGAAATACGTCTGCAAGATCTGCGGCTACGTCTACGACCCCGCCGAAAACAACAACGTCGCGTTCGAGGATCTCCCCGACGACTGGACCTGCCCGATGTGCGGCGTCGGCAAGAGCGAGTTCGAGGAGGCCTGATACGGCCGGCCGCATCTACTTCATCGCCGGCATCGATACCGGTGTCGGCAAGACCGTGGCGACGGGCCTGATGGCCCGTTCGCTCCTGTCGCGCGGCGTCGACGCGATCACCGTCAAGCTGGTACAGACCGGCTGCGACGCCGTCGCCGACGACCTCGTGCGCCACCGCGAGCTGAGCGGCGGCGCACGCTGCTATGAGGACGAGCTCGGCCTCACCTCGCCGCAGATCTTCAAGTTCCCCGCCTCGCCCGAACTCGCCGCGCGACTCGAGGGCAGGAAGGTGGACCTGCGGCGCATCCTCATGTGCATCCAGGCGTGCGCGGCGCACCACGCCGTCGTGCTCGTCGAGGCGGCGGGCGGGCTCGCCGTGCCGCTGACGGACGACCTCCTGACCATCGACTTCGCCGCGCGCCAGAAGTGGCCGATGATCCTCGTGACGAGCGGCCGGCTCGGTTCGATCAACCACACGCTCCTGTCGCTCGAAGCGGCGAAGCGCCGCCGGATGAAGATCGCCGGCGTCGTCTACAACTGGTCGCCCGACGCCGATCCCGTGATCGACGCGGACACGCCGCACTCCATCCGCACCTTCATGACGCGTCTGGGCGTCGACGCGCCGCTCATCCGCGTGCCGGAGCTGACGCAGGCCGGCGACATCGACTTCTCACCCTTTTTCGCATGACACCGCTCGCCTACGACCGTTCGTTCATCTGGCACCCCTACGCCTCGCTCAAGGATCCGCCGCCCGTGCGCCTCGCGCGCGCGGCGCGCGGCGTCGAGATCGAGCTGGCCGACGGCCGGCGGCTGGTCGACGCCGTCTCAAGCTGGTGGTGCGCCGCCCACGGTCACAACCATCCGGCGATCGTCGAGGCGATCCGCCGCCAGAGCGAACGGCTCTGCCACGTGATGTTCGGCGGCTTCACGCACGAACCGGCCGTCGAGCTCGCCCGGCGCCTCGCCGCGTGCGCGCCCCACGGCCTCGACAAGGTCTTCTTCGCGGACTCCGGGTCCATCGCCGTCGAGGTCGCCGTCAAGATGGCGACCCAGTACCAGCACGCCAAGGGCCGCGCGCGCCGCACGAAGATGCTCGCACTCAAGGGCGGCTACCACGGCGACACGGCGTGCGCGATGGCGCTGAGCGATCCCGACGGAATGCACACGCTCTTTCGCGGCATGATGCCGCAGCACTTCTTCGCCGACAGGCCGACCGCGCCGTTCGACCCGACGTCGCTCCTGGAGCAGGTCGCCGCGCACAGGGACGAGATCGCGGGACTCATCTGCGAACCGCTCCTCCAGGCGGCGAACGCGATGAACCTCTACGACGCCGACTACCTGCGGCTCCTGCGCGACATCGCGGACGAAAACGATTTCGTGCTCGTCTTCGACGAGATCGCGACGGGCTTCCACCGCCTCGGCCCGCGCTGGGCGAGCGAATTCGCGGGCGTCGCGCCCGACGTGATGTGCGTCGGCAAGGCGCTGACGGGCGGCCACATCACGCTCGCGGCCACGCTCGCGTCGGGCAGGGTCGCCGAGACGATCTCGAACGGCACGCCGTCGGCATTCATGCACGGGCCGACGTACATGGCCAATCCCCTCGCCTGCGCCGCCGCGTGCGCCTCGCTCGACCTGTTCGCCACGGCCGATTACGCGGCGAAGGTGACGCGGATCGAAGGCGAGCTCGCGCGCGGGCTGGAATCGGCGCGCGCGCTCCCGAACGTGCGCGACGTCCGCGTCAAAGGCGCCGTGGGCATCATCGAGGTCGAGCGGCTGCCGGCGCGCGCGGACATCGACCGCGTGATCGACGCGCACAACGTGTGGCTGAGGCCCTTCTCGAATTTCATCTACACGATGCCGCCCCTCGTGAGCGACACGGCGACGATCGGCCGCATCGCGGCGGCGCTCGTCGACCTGGCCTCCGCCCCGCCCGGCCCTGCGGCGGACGACGGCGGCTTTCATGAATAGAGAATCCGGGAAAAGGACTTCGGACATCTGACTTCAGACTTCGAAACGGCAAAGCCCTCCGCCGCGGCCTCAACTTTGAAGTCTGAAGTCCGAAGTCTGAAGTCAAAGACAACCCCATTTGTTGCCGTTTCTAT
>DJXI01000057.1:39277-52278 GCA_002449695.1 Verrucomicrobia bacterium UBA7008
CCATTTGTTGCCGTTTCTATAGAATCCTAGAAACCTAGACTTCTAGAATCCTCGACTGAGCTGCGCGCGGTAGGCGGCAAGATCGAGGTCGATGCCCGCGACGCCCGACTCCACCGCCGCTTTCGCCACGGCCCAGGACACCTCGACGAAGAGCCGCCGGTCGAACGGCTTGGGGATCAGGTAGCTGTCGCCGAACACGAGATTCTCGCCCGGATAGAGCGCGGCCACCTCCGGCGTCACCGGCTCGCGCGCGAGCCGCGCAAGCGCGTGCGACGCGGCGACCTTCATCTCCTTGTTGATCGTGCGCGCGCGCGCATCGAGCGCGCCGCGGAAGAGGTACGGGAAGCCGAGGACGTTGTTGATCTGGTTCGGATAGTCGCTGCGGCCCGTCACCATCACGTAGCGGCGGCCCGCCATCGCCGCCGCGACAGCCTCGGGCGTGATCTCGGGATCGGGATTGGCCATCGCGAAGATCGCCGGAAACTCGCCCATCGCGCGCACGTCGTCGCCGCTGAGGACGTTCGCCGCGCTGACGCCGATGAAGACGTCCGCGCCCGTCATCGCCGCGCGGCGCGTCAGGTTCGCGGGCACGTCGCGCGCGTGGACGGCGTTCTGCCGCGAGAGGTCCGTGCGGCTCGGGGCCAGCACGCCCTTGATGTCGAACATCGTGATGTCCTTCACGCCCGCCGCCTTGAGCATGTCGGCGATGCGCGTGCCGGCCGCGCCCGCGCCGTTGATGACGATCTTCAGATCGCCCAGCGCCCTGCCCTTCAGGAACGCGAAGTTCATCACGCCCGCCGTGGCGATGACCGCCGTGCCCCACTGGTCGTCGTGGAAGACGGGAATGTCGAGCTCGGCATCGAGGCGGTCCTCGATCTCGAAGCACGCGGGCGAGGCGATGTCCTCGAGGTTGATGCCCGCGTACTGCGGCGCGATCGCCTTCACCGCCGCGATGACGCGCTCGGGATCGGTCGGGCCCGTGTCCTTCCCGTCGCGGCGGCACGCGCCGAGCGGCACCGGCCAGGCGTCGACGCCGGCGAACGACTTGAAGAGGACGGCCTTGCCCTCCATCACCGGGATCGAGGCGCGCGCGCCGAGGTCGCCGAGTCCGAGGATCGCCGTGCCGTCCGAGACGACGGCGACGAGATTGCGCTTGGCCGTCAGGTCGTAGGCGGCGGCGGGATCGGCCGCGATCGCCTTCACGGCGACGGCGACGCCGGGCGTGTAGGCGAGCGTCAGGTCGGCCTGCGTCCGGAGCGGCTTCGGGAGCGAGACGGCGACCTTGCCGCCGTCATGGAACTTCAAGACATCTTCCTGTGTGAACGCAACTTTGCTCATGGTTCAGTTTCCCGGTGAGGTGAGAGGGGGCAGTTCTTTTTCGCTGAAGGTGAAGTGCGTGATCCGGACGCCCGTCGGCCGCAGCGTCTCGTCGATGACGCGCAGCCAGGCGGGCGTGACCTCGCAGGCGATCACGACCGCGTCGGCATTGACGGCGTTGATGATCTCGGGCGCCTGCGCGAGCGTGCCGAGGACCTGGATGCCGCCGATGTACTGGCCGCGCAGGAGGATGTCGTCGTCGAGGAGGCCGACGATGATGCGGTCGTTGGCGGCGGTCGTGCGCACGAGCTCGCGGCGGAAGCTGCGGTAGCGGAGTCCGCACCCGTAGACGAGCACGCGCGAGACGTCCTTGCGCGCGACGAGCCGCGCGCAGTCGAGCGCGTAGAAGAGGTCGCGCACGACGCCGCGGACCGTGCGCAGCAGCGTGAGCGCAAGGAAGCTGAAGCTCGCGTAGAGCAGCATCAGCGCCTTCAGGTGGCCGGCGGGGCGCACGGGCGCGTAGTAGGTGACGAACGCGGCGAGCGTTGCGCCGAAGAACGCCGCGAGCAGCAGCCGCATGTAGTTCGAGAGCATCGCGCGCGCCCAGACGGTGCGGTAGGCGTTGAAGAACGCGAGGCAGCAGAACGTGCTGACGATGTGGAGGGGGTAGATGTAGCGCAGGACATTGCGGTCCACGGGCAGGCGCGCGACCCACGCGGAGCAGAAGAAGACCGCCGTCAGCGCAAGGAGGTCGGCGGCGACGTAAACGGGCACGTTGAGGCGCGCGAGGCGGCGGCGCGTGCGCACGCCCCGGTCGCGGGCGACGGCGTTCAGGAGCCGCCCCGCGTCGAAGAGCTCGATGCGCGAGATGTCCTTGAAGACGACGACCGCGATGGCGGCGACCGCGAAGAGCCACAGCCCCCCCGCCTTCGACTTGAGCGTCATGCCGCCGAGCCCCACCAGCACGAGGAACGCCGCGAGCGCGTAGAGCGCCCACGCCGCGCGCCGCTGGTTCAGCCCCGCCGCGCGCAGGATGCGGTGGTGGAGGTGGTCGGTGTCGGCGGTCATCACCTCGCCGTTGCCCGCCTCGCGGCCGTTGCGCTTGCGCAGGCCGTGGCGGATCGAGCGGCGCAGGATCGCGAGCGACGTGTCGAAGATCGGCACGCCCATCGCCAGGAGCGGCACGCCGAGCGAGACGAGAAACGAATCGGGCTGCTGCGAGGCGAGCGCGAGCGTCGCAAGCGTGTAGCCGATGAACATCGAGCCCGAGTCGCCGAGGAAGACGCTCGCCGGGTTGTAGTTGTAGCGCAGGAAGCCGACGAGCCCGCCCGCGAACGCGAAGTAGCAGAGCGCCTGGCCGGGATCGCCGCCGATGATGAGCGAACCCGACATGCCGAGCGTGGCGATGAGCGCGAGACCCGAGGCGAGGCCGTCGAGGCCGTCGATCAGATTGAAGGCGTTGATGGCGCCGACGACCCAGAAGACCGTCAGCGGCGCGTCGATGAGCGGGTGGAGCCCCGGCCACAGGCGATGGAAGCCGAGGCCCGTCCAGGCCCACACCAGCGCGGCGACGACGAGCTGCCCGGCAAGCTTCACCCGGGGATTGAGGCTGAACTTGTCGTCGGCGTAGCCGAGTGCGGCGATCGCGACGCCGAGCGCCGTGATCTTCCAGAAGACCGCCGGACCGAGCCCGTCGCCGATGAGCGGCGCGCGGCCCGTCACGAGGATGAACGCGCTGTAGGAGACGTAGACGCCGGCGACGAGCGCGAGGCCGCCGCCGCGCGGGATCGGCACCTTGTTGATGCGCCGCGCGTCGGGCTTGTCCACCATCCCGAGGCGCTTGTTCAAGGTGCGCACGAGCGGCGTCAGGACAAGCGTCAGCGCGAACGCGAGCGCGAACGCGATCAGGTAGGGAACGGACTTGGACGCGAGCGTTTCGATCATGGCAGGAGATCCTTGAGGCTGTCCGCGATAAACAGGAGGTACGCGTCGTCCGCGCGCGACGCGTTGACCGTCACCATCACCCAGCGGTCGATGCGGTTCAGGAACGAGCGGTCGAGCACGTCTTGGCAGATGCGGCGCGTGTGCGACGCGGTGCGGAACCCCTCCTGGTTGAAGAACGTGTAGGCGAAGCCGAGCGCGGCGGTTTTCGATTCAAGCGTGATGAAGCGCCATTCGGAGCCGCCCGCGCGGACGGTGCGCGGCCGCGTCATCTGGAAGCCCTGGCTCGGCAGGCAGAGCTCGGGCCGGTGGATGGAGCTCTTGCTCGCGCCGCCGATGACAACCGAGACCTGAAACCAGTCGCCGTTGTCGGCCGTGTAGAGCCGCTTCTCGAAACGGGTGTCCGCCGGCAGCACCGTCAGCTCCGACTCGCTCGGATCCAGCGCGTCGGACGTGTAGCCGGGGATGTCGCCGAGGCGGATGTCGGGCGCCGCCGCGAGCGTGACGGCGGGCGTCGCGGCCTGGTAGACCATCGCGGGGAGGAAGAGCGCGAGGAAGAGGACGGGCAGGGCGAGCGACGCGGGACGCGCGGCGCGCGGCACTTCTGCCGCGGCGGGCGGCGCGTCCTGCGGCTCACGCCGCGCGCCCGCTTTTTCGCAGATCCGCGTCAGCACCTCGCCGGCCGCGACCATCAGCGCGATGGCCACGATGAAGACGACGTAGCCGGAATAGTCGTGGTAGAAGCCGGTCGCGAAATCGGGCGACGCGAAGCTGCCGACGAGGCAGATGGTGAGGATGCGCATCACGTTGCCGAGGATCGCCAGCGGCACCGAACACGCGAAGAGGAGCGCGCGCCGCAGCCACGTCGGCTGGTTGAAGTAGGCGTAGCCCGCCGTCAGCGCCATCAGCGCGAAGATGGACCTGAGGCCGCTGCACGGCTCGGCGACGTCGATGGCGAACGAGCCGTCCGCCGCCGCGAGCATCGTGCCCGTGCGCACCACGTCCGCGCCGAAGCCGTGGAGCGCCGCGCTCGCGACCGACGTGGCGAAGAGGCGCAGGTGGACGGTCACGACGTCGAGAAAGGTGTTGAGCGGGATGCAGAAGAGGAGGAAGAGCGCCGGGAAGAGGATCGCCTGCGCCGTCCGCCGCCCGTAGAACGCCCACGGAATCGCGATGATGAGCCCGACGAACGCGACGATCTCGAAGCGCACCTGCAGGCCGCGCGCGCCGAGAAAGCCCAGCAGGATGAACGGCAGCGCGCAGACGAGGCCGCCCCAGCCGGGCCGACCGAGCGACGCGCGGACCTTCGCGCGCTCGGTCCACAGCACGTAGAGCGAAAAGAGCGGCACGTACCACGCATAGGACATGTCCTCCTCCTTCGCATTGAACACGCCGGGCGCGTGGTTGAACAGAAGCGCCTGGAATCCCCAGAGGAGCCCGACCAGCGCCGCCGCCAGCAATCCGGCGCGCAGCCACTCTTTCTTGTCCGTCATAGGGCGCATATTATATCAAAAGCGGCGACGGTCGTGGGCATTTGAGCGGCAGACGGACGGTGAAGACGGTGCCGCGCCCGGGCGCGGAGTCGCAGGCGATCGAACCGCCGTAGAAGCGGACCGCCGCGCGCACGGTCGCGAGGCCCAGCCCGCTGCCGGGGCGGTCCCGCGCCGCATCGGCGCGGTAGAAGCGCTCGTACATCCGCGCCTGCACCTCCCGGCTCATGCCGCGCCCGGAGTCGGCGACGACAAGCCGCACGCCGCGCCGCTCGCGCGCGAGCGCGATGCGCACCCATCCCGCGTCCGTGTACTTCACGGCGTTGTCCAGCAGGTTGCCGACGATCTCGCTGACGAGCGGACGGTGGGCCCGCACGCGCAGCCCGCCGGGCGGAAAGTCGCGCGTGAGCGTGACGCCGCGCGCCTCCAGCGCGATGTAGTCCGCGATGCACCCGGCCAGCTCCGCGAGGCAGAACTCCTCCGTCTCCGCCGCCGCGAACCCCGCGAAGTCGCGCGCGATGTTCTTGTAGTCCTCGATCAGCTTCAGCCGCGCCTCGCTGAGCGCCGCGATGGCGCAGGCGCCCGCGCGCGGCGCGAGCCGCCCTTCCGCCACCGCCCGCGCGTCCTCGTGGATCCGCACGAACGGCGTGCGCGCGTCGTGGAGGGCGAAGGCCGTCAGACGCTCGAGCTCGTCCGCAAGCGACGCGAGGCGGCGCGCCAGCACGAGCACCGCGAGATAGGCGGCGGAAAAGAGTCCCAGCGCGCCCCATGCGTAGGCCTGGAGCGTCTGCATCTCGTCCAGCATCCGCCGGACCGCCGGGCGGCCGTCGGCGCGCGCGACCCGGCGCACCTCCGCGAGCGCCGCGTCCATCGCCGACAGGTAGCCGACGGCCACGACCGCGCCGACGATCAGCAGCGACCAGCGCAGGGCGGCGCGGAAGAGGCGGCGCCCGAAGCGCGTCCTAGAAAATCCCATAGCCGGCACCCCACTGCGTCCGGATCGGGTCGTTCTCGCCGCCGGCGGTCAGCTTGCGCCGGAGCGAGGCCATCCGGTCGTGGAGGCGGCACGAGCGCACGCGCCGCGCCGCCGCGGGCCACGCCGCCTCCTCCAGCTCGGACGACGGGACGATCAGGCCCTTGCGCCGGACGAGGTGCGCCAGGAGGGCGAATTCGAGCGCGGTCAGCGGGAGCGTGCGCGCGCCGCGCGCGGCCGTGCGGGTATCGGTGCACACGGTGATGTCGCCGCACGTGAGGCGGACGGGCTCCGGCGCGAGGCCGTAGAGCCGCAGCACCTTGCGCACGCGCGCCTTCAGGATCTCGCCGTCGCACGGCTTGTGGATGTAGTCGTCCGCGTCCGCCGACAGCTCCGCGAGCTCGCCCTTCATGCCGCCGTAGGCGCTCACGGCGATGATCGGCAGCCGGGGCTGGGTCCGGCGCACCCGGAGGATCACGTCGTGGCCCGACAGGTACGGCAGGTCGATGTCGAGGACCGCGAGATCGTACCGCCGCGTCGACAGCCGCGCGTACGCGGCGCGCCCGTCGGCCGCCTCGTCGCAGGTGAACTCCAGTTCGCGCAGCGCCGTCGCCAGCAGCGCGCGGTCCTTGGCGTCGTTGTCGACCACCAGTGCCATCTTTGCGTTCATTGTGCGGTATTATACACTATTTTCGCGCTCCTTTGCGCACGAAGTTGAAAAAACATGCGCGAAATATGGTACAATACCGCCATGCAAGTCAAGATCGAAGAGAGCTGGCGCGCCGTCCTGCAGGAGGAGTTCGACAAGCCGTATTTCGCCGAACTCGCGGCGTTCGTCAAGTCCGCCTACGCCAACGGCGTCGTCTACCCCCCGCCCGGCCGGATTTTCGAGGCGTTCAACCGCACGCCGTTCGACCAGGTGAAGGTCGTCATCCTCGGCCAGGACCCCTACCACGAGCCCGGCCAGGCGCAGGGGCTCGCCTTCTACGTGCCGCCGGGCGTGCGGACGCCGCCGTCGCTGGAGAACATCGCCAAGGAGCTCGGCAAAATGCCCGACCTGATGGCCTGGACGCGCGAAGGCGTGCTCCTGCTGAACGCAACGCTGACCGTCGCGGCGCACCGCGCGGGCTCGCACCAGAACAGGGGCTGGGAGGTCTTCACCGACGCCGTCGTCCATGCGCTCGCCACGCGACGCGACCATCTCGTCTTCATCCTGTGGGGAAGTTCCGCCCAGCGCAAGGGCGCGTTCATCGACCGCGCGCGCCACTGCGTCATCGCCTCGCCGCACCCCTCGCCGCTGTCGGCGTACCGGGGCTTCTTCGGCTCGCGGCCCTTCGCCCGCGCCAACGACTACCTCGTCGCGCACGGCCGCGCGCCCGTCAACTGGTAGCGACGTCGTGCAGCGCCGCCTCAAGCCGGGGCAGCGCGTCATGGAGCGAGAGTTTGAACGGCAGGTGCAGCCCGAGCGGCCGCAGCATCCGGAACATCCGCCCCGAGACGAGCTTCACCTCGCCCGGCACGCGGCCGCGCGCGAGGATGTGCTTGAGGAGGCGTTCGGCGAGGCCCTGCCACAGCCCCTTCAGGCCCTCCTCGGGATTGACCGACAGTCGGTCGAAGATGATCTTCTCGCCCGTCGCCGCGTCGATGCCGAGAAACGCGTAGCACAGGCGCGGGCGCGCCTCGCGCGTCATGACGCCGGGGAGGATGCGCAGATCGAGCTCGATCGCCTCCTCGCGCGCGAACGGCAGATCCTTCGCGGCGGCGGCGTCCGCCTTCGCGAGCGAAATCTTCTCGACGTGCGGCGGCGGCTGCGCGATCACGAGCGGCGCGTCGCGCCACGCGCCCGCGGCGTCCTCGACGCGCGCGAACATCGCCTGCTCGCCGGCGTAGCGCAGGAAGAGCCGCGCGTCGCTTTCGACGCGCATCATGAGCCCGAACGACTCCCAGAGGATCTTGCGCACGAGCGGCCGCTCCGTCTCCTTCAGCTCGCGCGGCACGTAGCCGGGATCGTGGCGGAAGAGCTTGATGCCGTCCGCGCGCGTGACGACCATCTCGAAATGCGGCAGCTCCATCGGCGTCGAATAGAACCCGTACCAGCGGTCGGCGCGCGTGTGCACGTAGTCGTGGAGCGTCTGCCAGCCTTCCAGCATCAGGAAGCGGTACGTGACGAGCGCGCTCTCGCCGGCGAGCACCGTGCAGAAGTAGGGAAGGACCGTCTTCGCGGGACGGACGGCCCACGTGTGGTGCACGAGCGTCGGCCACAGGCCGAGCGCATCCATCTTCGCGCCGAGCGATTCGAGTTCCGCGTCCATGCGTCTACCCCAGCGACGACGAAACCTGGAAGACCGCCATCAGGATCGCGACCGCGACAAACCCGACGACGCCCGCGATCAGGACGATCAGCATCGGCTCGAGCGCGTTCGTGAAGCTCGCGATGTTGCGGTCCATGTCCTTCTGGTAGCGCTTGCCGATGTGTTCGAGCGAGCCGGCCATGTCGCCCGCCTGCTCGCCGACGGCGAGCATGTCGGTCATCATGCGCGGGAACGCGCCCGACGCGGCGAGCGGCCCCGAGATCGACGTGCCGTCGGTGACGCGCTTGCGCGCCTCGGCGAGCGCCGCGCCGATGACGGCGTTGCCGCACGTCTCCTCGGAGATCTTCAGCGCCTGGAGGACGTTCACGCCGTTCTGCAGGAGCGTCTTGAGCGTGTAGGCGAGCGACGAGTACGCGCCGCACGCGACGATGCCCTTGATGAGCGGCGCGCGCAGCTTCCAGCCGTCGATCGTCAGCCGCCCCTTCACCGTCTGCTTCCAGCGGCGGAACCAGAGGGCGAAGAGGACGAGGCCGATGAGGAGCGTCCAGCCGTAGTGGATCATGAAGTCCGACATCCCGATGAGGATGCGCGTCGGGAGCGGCAGCGTCGCGCCGAGCGAGTCGAACACCTTCTGGAACTTCGGGATGATCCAGACGAGCGCGCCGACGACGGCCAGCACGCCGAAGCACAGGACGATCACCGGGTAGCTCAGCGCCGACTTGATCTTGCCGCGCATGTTGTCGTTGCGCTCGTAATGGTCGGCGAGCCGCCGCAGGACGTCCACCATCGCGCCCGACGCCTCCGCCGCGCGGATCATGTTGGCGTAGAGCGGCTCGAACGTCTTCGGATGGTGCGCGCACGCGTCGGAGAAGTTCTCGCCGCGCACGATGCGCTCGCACAGGTCCTGGCAGACGAAGCGCTGACCGCTGCCCTCCTCGCCCTGGTTCGAGAGCGCCTGGAGCGCCTGGCCGAGCGTCATGCCGGCCTCGATCAGGTCGGCGAGCTCGGACGTGAAGAGCAGGACCTCGACGCGCTTCATCGTCGTCTTCTGCGCCGAGCCGCCGATCTGCATGTTCCAGATCGATCCGCCCGCGCCCTTCTTCGGGGCGAGGGCGGTCTTCGCGGCGGCGGCGGGAGCCGCGGACGCGGGCGCGGTCAGCGCCGCGCCCGGGGCGGCCGGGGTCCGTCTCTTCGCGTAGCCCATCTTACTACTTGATCACGCGCACGCGCACGACCGCGTCGCTCGATTCGAGCGCGCGCACGACGTCGGCGGGGATGACGCTGTCGGTGTCGATGAGCGTGTAGGCGAAGTCGCCGCGCGACTTGTTCGCGATGGAGTCGATGTTGACGCCCGCGTTGCCGAGGATCGACGTGAACGTGCCGATCATGTTGGCGACGTTCTTGTGGCAGATCGCCACGCGCCCGGCCTTCGTCGGCAGGCCGAGCGAGCAGGCGGGATAGTTGACCGAGTTGACGATGTTGCCGTTCTCGAGGAAGTCGCGCATCTCCTTGACGGCCATCACCGCGCAGTTGTCCTCGGACTCCTCCGTCGACGCGCCGAGGTGCGGGATGACGAGGCAGCCCTTCTGGCCGGCCGTCGTCGCGTTCGGGAAGTCGCTGACGTACTTGCGGACCTTGCCCGACTCGAGCGCGGCGAGCATGTCCTTCTCGTTCACGAGCGCGTCGCGCGCGGCGTTGATGACGATGACGCCCGTCTTCATCATCGCGAGCGCCTCGGCGTTGATCATGCCCTTCGTGGACTCGAGCGCGGGGACGTGGATGGTGATGAAGTCGCAGTCGCGGTAGATCGATTCGACGTTCTTGCAGTGCTTGACCGCGCGGCTCAGGTTCCAGGCCGCGTCGACGGAGAGGTAGGGATCGTAGCCGTAGACGTCCATGCCGAGATCGATGGCGGCGTTGGCGACCTTCTGGCCGATCGCGCCGAGGCCGATGACGCCGAGCTTCTTGCCCTGGATCTCCGTGCCGGCGAACGCCTTCTTCGCCTTTTCGGCCGCCTTGCCGACCGCCGGATCGGCCGCGTTCGCCTTGACCCATTCGACGCCGCCGACGATGTCGCGGCTCGCGAGCAGCATCGCGGCGATCACGAGCTCCTTGACGCCGTTGGCGTTCGCGCCGGGCGTGTTGAAGACGACGATGCCCTTCTTGGCGTACTCGGCGTGCGGGATGTTGTTGACGCCCGCGCCGGCGCGCGCGACGGCGAGGAGCCGCGGACCGGGCTTGAGTTCGTCCATCTTGGCGGAGCGGACGAAAACGGCGTCGGCGTCGGCGAAGTTTTCGGTGCGCGCGTAGTTGTCGGGCAGGTTCTTGAGCCCCACATCCGCGATCGGATTGAGGCACGTGTAGGTGTAGTTCATCTGTTGCTTCTTTCTTCCGTAGAGTTTATCATGGAATGTCCCGCCACGCATGGCGGTGGAGAATAGTATATCACAAACGCGCGCCGCGCGGAAGTACCGCCCCCGAACCTATTCCCGCGCGGCTGCGCGCGCCGCTTCCAGAAGTAAACGCACTTTTATCGTTCGTTTACTTTCAGAACGTGCGTTTACTTTTGACAGTGGCGAAACGGGAGTTTACCGCCGCCGGTGGAAAGGCGAGCTCTTCGCCGTCCTTCTGGTACAGGCGGATCCAGTCAACCCAGTATTCAATGGGCAGCGTGTCCCTTTCCGTGATGCGAGACCACGGCGGACACCACCCGTGCCCCGGCGTAAAGATCTCGTTGTTGATGTGGATGTTGTGGAAGTCATGGTGGCCCGCCATGCCCAGATTCTCGCCCGGACAGTAGTCGTCCGCCTCGCCGATCGGGAACGTCGCGTACTTCTCGCCATCCACGTAGAACGACATCTCCTGCGGCGTCCACTCGAACCCGTACACATGGAACTCGTCGTTCAGCCGCGCGCAGTCCTTGAACGTGTAGGCGCGGTTCAGGCACCCTTCTCCGCCCGGCAGCATGACGTGCCGCCCGCCGGGGGCCCACTTGTGCAGATTCGCGACGACGGCGTTTGTCGAGGAGAACACTTCGAAGATGTCGACTTCCGACCCCCAGGCCGCCTTCTGCAAACCCGGCTGCGCCGTCATCCAGAAGCTCGGCCACGCGCCGTGACGAAACGGGATCCGCGCCCGCATCTCAAGATAGCCGTACCTGAACGCCATCCGGTCGCGTGTCGAAACGCTGCGCGACAGCATCTGCGGCCGGGCCGGATCGCCGGACGGAACGACAAGAAGGTGAAGACATCCGCCCTCGACCCGCGCCGTCCGCGCATCGTTCGTGTAGATGCAGTCGGAGGATCTCATCATCGGGTGGAACTTCCACCGGGTCTCGTCCAGCGCCCCGCCGTCGAACTCGTCGCGCCACACCAGCCGCCGCCCCTGCCGGGGCGACGAAGACGCCGCCTCCGCGCCGCAGACGGCCGCAACGGCGAAGCAAACCGCCGCGCCTGTCAAGATGAGCAGTCTGTGCATCTGCCCGCCTCCCCGGTTGATGGCGTCGGCCGCTTCCCGCTCAGGGCGTTTCCACGACGATGGACGCGTGGTAGCTCTGGAGCGACTTGACCTCGCCCTGGCCGCTCATCGCGGCGGCGATGCCCTCGGCGGCCGCGTAGGCCGCGGCGATCGTCGTCAGGTACGGCACCTTGTACTTGATGCACGCCTTGCGGATGCGGCCCAAATGCTCGATGGAGTTGGCCTTGACCGACGGCGTGTTGATGACGAGCGAAACCTCGCGGTTCTTGATGACGTCGAGGCAGTCCGGGCGGCCCTCGCCGATCTTGGCGACCGCGTACGCGGGAATGCCGAGATCGCGCAGCCACGCCGCCGTGCCCTCCGTCGCGAGAATCGTGAAGCCGAGATCGACGAGCTTCTTCACGGCCGCCTCGATGTCGGCCTGCTTCTGCGTGAGCGAGACGAGCACGCGGCCCGGCTTCGTCGGCAGCGGCGCGCCCGCGGCCTCCTGCGACTTGAAGTAGGCGAGTCCGAAGTTGTCCGCGAGCCCCAGCACCTCGCCCGTCGAGCGCATCTCCGGCCCGAGGACGGGATCGACCTCCGGGAACTTGTCGAACGGCAGCACCGCCTCCTTGACGCCGAAGTAGGGGACGGTCCGCTTCCTGTCGAGGCCCATCGACTTCACGGTGTCGCCGAGCATGAGGTGCGTCGCGATGCCGGCCATCTGCACGCCGCCGACCTTCGAGACGAGCGGGACCGTGCGGCTCGCGCGCGGGTTCGCCTCGATGACGTACACCTTGTCGTCCTCGATCGCGAACTGCATGTTCATGAGGCCGACGACCTTCAGCTCCGTCGCGATGCGGCGCGTGTAGTCGAGGATCGTCGCCCGGTTCTTCTCGCTGATCGACACGGGCGGCAGCACGCACGCGGAGTCGCCCGAGTGGATGCCGGCGAGCTCGACGTGCTGCATGATCGCGGGAATGAAGATGTCCGTGCCGTCCGACAGCGCGTCCGCCTCGCATTCGAGCGCGTGGTGGAGGAAGCGGTCGAGGTAGAGCGGCCGGTCGGGCGTCACGCCCACGGCCTTCGCGACGTATTCCCGCAGCGCCGATTCGTCGTAGATGACCTCCATGCCGCGCCCGCCGAGGACGAACGACGGCCGGATGATGATCGGGTAGCCGAGCTTCTCGACGCACTTCAGCGCGCCGTCGATGTCGCTCGCCATCATCGACTCGGGCATCGGGATGCCGAGCCGGTCCATGATGGAGTGGAAGAGGTCGCGGTCCTCCGCGTCGTCGATCGAATCGACCGACGTGCCGAGGATGCGGCAGCCGGCCTCCTGGAGTCCGCGCGCGATGTTGAGCGGCGTCTGGCCGCCGAACTGGACGATGACGCCCATCGGCTTCTCGGCCTCGTAGATCTGAAGGACGTCCTCGACCGTCACCGGCTCGAAGTAGAGCTTGTCGGACGTGTCGTAGTCGGTCGACACCGTCTCGGGGTTGCAGTTGACGA
>DJXI01000057.1:52446-56446 GCA_002449695.1 Verrucomicrobia bacterium UBA7008
CCGCCGCCGAGGATCATGACCTTCTTCGGGTTGGCCGAGACGGGCGCCTCGCCGAACGCGGCGCGACCCGGCTTCGGATCGTGGTAGGTCGAATAGTAGTAGGCCTGGCCCTCGACGCCGGAGACCGGCACGGCGAACCAGCGCTCCTTGCAGCCGAGCGCCGTGCGCCGGTCGCGGATCGCCTTCTCCGGCACGTCCAGAAGCTGCGCGAGATACTTGTCGCTGAAGCCGTCCTTCTTGGCGCGCACGAGCAGCTCGTCGGGCAGCGCGCCGCCCTTGCAGCGGAGAATCTCCTCCTCCTCCTCGACAAGCTCGCGCATCTGCTGCACGAAGTACGCCTTCACGCCGGTGCGCGCGAAGATCTGCTCGTCCGTCGCGCCCTTGCGGAGCGCCTCGTACATCTGGAAGTGGCGCTCGGAGTTGGGTGTCGCGAGGAGCGAGAGGAGCTCGTCCAGCGACTTCTCGTGGAAGTCCTTCGCGAAGCCGAGTCCCGCGCGGCCGCGCTCGAGCGCGCGGATCGCCTTCTGGAACGCCTCCTTGTACGTCTTGCCGATGGACATCACCTCGCCGACGGCCTTCATCTGCGTGCCGAGCTTGTCCTCGACGGCGCGGAACTTCTCGAACGCCCAGCGCGCGAACTTGAGGACGACGTAGTCGCCGTCCGGCGTGTACTTCTCGAGCGTCCCGTCGCGCCAGTAGGGAATCTCGTCCATCGTCATCCCCGCGGCGAGCTTGGCCGAGACGAGCGCGATGGGGAAGCCCGTCGCCTTCGACGCGAGCGCCGACGAGCGCGAGGTGCGCGGGTTGATCTCGATGATGACGACGCGGCCCGACTTCGGGTCGTGCGCGAACTGGACGTTCGTGCCGCCGATGACGCCGATCGCCTCGACGATCTTGAACGCATCGCGCTTCAGCCGCTCCTCGAGATCCTTGGAGATCGTCAGGAACGGCGCCGCGCAGAAGCTGTCGCCCGTGTGGACGCCGACCGCGTCGATGTTCTCGATGAAGCAGACCGCGATCATCTGGTTCTTCGCGTCGCGGACGACCTCGACCTCCAGCTCCTCCCAGTTGAGGATCGATTCCTCGATGAGGCACTGGTGCGTGAGCGAGGCGTCGAGGCCGCGCGCGCAGATCGTCTGGAGCTCCTCGTCGTTGTAGCAGAAGCCGCCGCCCGCGCCGCCCATCGTGTAGGCCGGCCGGACCACCACGGGGTAGCCGATCGTGTCGTGGACGAGGTTCAGCGCCGCCTCGACCGAGTGGACGATGCCCGACTTCGGCGTTTCGATGCCGAGCTTCTGCATCGTCTCCTTGAAGATCTCACGGTCCTCGCCGCGCTCGATCGCGTCCAGGTTGACGCCGATGACCTTCACGCCGTACTTGTCGAGGATGCCCTTCTTCGCGAGCTCCATGGAAAGGTTGAGGCCCGTCTGCCCGCCGAGGTTCGGCAATATGGCATCGGGCCTCTCTTTCGCGATGATCTGTTCGAGCCGCGCTTCGTTCAATGGCTCGATGTAGGTCGCGTCCGCCATCACCGGGTCGGTCATGATCGTCGCGGGGTTGGAGTTGACGAGGACGACCTTGTAGCCGCAGGCCCTCAGGGCCTTGCACGCCTGCGTTCCCGAATAGTCGAATTCGCAGGCCTGTCCGATCACGATCGGACCCGAGCCAATGATCAGCACCTTGTCGACGTCTGCACGCTTCATGTTTTGCCCTTCCTGAAAAAAGTTGGCGAATAGTATATCATAAATTCGCCGCGCGCGCCGTCACTGCCGCAGGCAGAGAAGGCCGCCGGCGAGGATGATCGCCTTTTCGCGCGCCGACAGCGCCGTCTGGAGCGTCACGTCGCCCGCCTTCGTCCGGACGGTGAGCCGCCCGTCGCCCGCCACCGCCGCGCGCAGGCCCTTGAACGCCAGCCGGTCGCCCGCCGCGAGCTTTTCGTAGTCCGCCGGATCCGTGAACGTGAACGGCACGATGCCGAAATTGACGAGGTTGGCGCGGTGGATGCGCTCGATCGACTTGGCGACGACCGCCTTGACGCCGAGGTACATCGGGCAGAGCGCCGCGTGCTCGCGGCTCGACCCCTGGCCGTAGCTCTCGCCCGCGACGATCACGTTTGCGCGCCCCGCCGCGCGGTTCGCCTGGCAGATGTCATGGAACTTCGGCTCGCACGGCTCGAAGACGTACTTCGCGTATTCGGGGATGTTGGAGCGGTACTTGAGCCGCGCGCCCGCCGGCATGATGTGGTCGGTCGTGATCTTGTCGCCGACCTTGATCGCCACGACGCCGTCCAGGTCGTCCGCGAGCGGCGCGCCCTTCGGCACCGGCGCGATGTTGGGCCCGCGCACGATCGCCGTGCCCTTCACGCCCCGGCCGGCCGTCGCGCGGTAGAGGAAGAGCGCGTCGTCGACGGGGAACTTCTTGGGGCTCGGCACGGCGGCGACCGGTTTCGCCGTCGGCAGCTCCACGCGGCCCGTCAGCGCGCTCGCCGCCGCCGTCTCGGGCGAGACGAGGTAGACCTGCGCCGACTTGGTGCCGCTGCGGCCCTCGAAATTGCGGTTGTTGGTGCGCAGGCTGACCGCGCCCGTGCGCGGGCTCATGTGCGCGCCGATGCAGAAGCCGCATGCGTTCTCCAGCATCCGGCAGCCGGCCGCGTGGAGGATCGCGAGCGACCCGTCCTTCGCGAGCATGTTGATGACCTGGCGCGAGCCGCACGCGATGCCGACCTCCACGTCGTCCGCCACGTGCTTCCCCTTCAGGTAGAGCGCGACGGTGCGGATGTCGCGGTAGGAGGAGTTGGTGCACGAACCGATCAGGATCTGGTTGACCTTCGTGCCCTTCATCGACTTGACCGTCACGATGTTGCCGGGGCTGTGGGGCGCGGCCATGAGCGGCTCGATCTTCGCGAGGTCGATGACGAATGTGTCGTCGTACGTCGCGCCGCGGTCCGCCACGATCTCCGTGAAGTCGCCCGCGCGCCCCTGCGCCGCGAGGAACTGGCGCGTCACCCGGTCGGACGGGAAGACGCTCGTCGTCACGCCGAGCTCCGCGCCCATGTTGGTGATCGTCGCGCGCGAGGGCACGTCGAGCGTCCTGACGCCGTCGCCCGTGTATTCGAAGATCCAGCCGACGTTCCCCTTCGTGCCGTACTTCTCCAGCACCTTCAGGATGACGTCCTTCGCGCTGACGCCGCGCCGCAGCCGCCCCTTGAGCACGATGGCGCGCACCTTCGGCGTCGGGATGTGGAACGCGCCGCCGGCCATCGCGACGGCGATGTCGATGCCGCCCGCGCCGATGGCGATCTGGCCGATGCCGCCGCCGGTGGGCGTGTGCGAGTCGCTGCCGAGGAGCGTCGTGCCGGGCTTGCCGAAGCGCTCGAGGTGGAGCTGGTGGCAGATGCCGTTGCCGCACTTCGAGTAGACGATGCCGTACTTTTTGGCGATCGACTGGAGGAAGTCGTGGTCGTCGGCGTTCTCGAAGCCGATCTGCACCGTGTTGTGGTCGACGTAGCTCACCGAGATGTCGGTCTTGACGCGGGGGACGCCCATCGACTCGAACTGGAGGTACGCCATCGTGCCCGTCGCGTCCTGCGTCAGCGTCTGGTCGATGCGGATGCCGAGCTCCGCGTCCGTCGCGGGATCTCCCTCGACGAGGTGCGCGGCGAGAATCTTCTGGACGACGTTCCGCGGCGCCGTCTTGACCGCCGCGGCCTTCTTCTGTGCTGTCTTCTTCGTGGCCATGATGGGCGGTAGTATATCACAGCCGCCCCGCCCGCTTCAACCGTGACAACCGAAAACCGCGCGAAGAATTTCAAGAAATTCTAGATCGCTCGCGTTGCTCGCTGGACTAGAGGGCTAGACCGCTCGCGTTGCTCGCTGGACTAGAACGCCCGCTCACGCGGGCTAATCTAGAACGCGCGGCGGGGCCGCGCTAATCTAGACTTACTAGACTTCTAGAACTCTAGACGCCTAGAACCTTAGAATCCTATAGAAACGGCAACAAA
>DJXI01000086.1 GCA_002449695.1 Verrucomicrobia bacterium UBA7008
AGATCAGGGCGACGATCTTCAACCTCCGCTGCGACGAGATGTTCGACCGCAAGCCCGAGGATGTGTTCCGCGAGATGATGCGGCACCTCGACCGCGGCAAGGTCAACGCGCGGTGCCGCCTCAGGGGGCTCCCGGACCATCTGCAGGGCGCGCGCTTCTCCGATCTCATCGGCATTGTGCAGGAGGCTACGACGAATGCGATAAAGCACGGCAGGGCGAAGAACATCGTGCTTGTAAGCGATCCGCTGACCGGAGACGGGAAGAGGGGGTTCGTGCTGAGGGTGCTGAACGACGGCGAGCCGTTCGACGCGGCGGCGGCGCTAGGTCCCGAGTCGGGCCATTTCGGGCTCGCGGGGATGCGAGAGCGCGCCAAGAGGAACGGCATGAGGATTTCGTGGGGGACAAAAGGCAAGTGGACATCTGTAAAAGTGGAGGTCGCGGCGATATGACAACCGTTGCCATAGTGGACGACCACAGCGTCGTCAGGATCGGCATCAAGTACGTGCTGATGACCGATTCGGAATTCAAGTTCGTCGGCGAAGCGGATGACGGTGCTGATGCCGTGTCGCTCGTCGAGAAGGTCCGTCCCGACATACTTCTGCTGGACGTCCGTATGCCGGGAACCGGTGGAATCGCCGTGCTCAAGGAGGTGCGGGCGAAGTTCCCCGATCAGCGGGTGGTGATGCTCACGATGTCCGACGCCGAGGAGGACGTCTATCAGGCGATCTCGCTTGGGGCGCGCGGCTATGTGATCAAGGACAATTCGCCCGGCAACATCATAGGCGCTCTGAAAACCGTGATGTCGGGCGGGCTCGCGGTGTCCGAAAGCGTGCGCAGCGTTTACGAGGCGCGGAAGTCGGAACGTGGACTAACCGCGCGAGAGAAGGAGATTCTTATTCTTGTCAGCAAGGGCTGCTCGAACGTCGAGATCGGCGACATCCTCCATCTCAGCCCGAATACGGTGAAGAACCACCTCAAGAACCTCTTCGAGGCGCTTGGTGCCGCGGACCGCGCGGAAGCTGTCGCGATCGGCATCCGCCGCGGACTTATATCCTGAACTGCGAGCCGGCGAGGTCCGCACGATCCGAACGGGTGATTCCATCCATCGGGCAGATAGTGTGTAATTTGCATCATTAACGGAGAATACAGAATGAACAAATCATTGATCGTGTCATCGGTCCTGCTTGCGGCGCTCTGCTCTTTCGACGCGCGCGCGGCCAATCCGTACCTCCCGCTGTGGGAGTACATTCCGGACGGGGAGCCGTACGTCTTCGACGATCCAGACAACCCCGGCAAGCGGCGAGTCTACGTCTACGGCTCGCACGACGTGCTGTGCGGCAAGTACTGCGGACGCGACCAGGTTGTCTGGTCCGCCGACGTCGACGACCTGAACAAGTGGCGCTTCGACGGCGTGATCTTCCGCTCGCTCAACGGCGCGGACGGCAAGCTGCTCGGCAAGAACGGGCTCGGCGACGTCCTGTATGCGCCCGACGTCGCGGAGGTCAGGGGACCGGACGGAAAGAAGACGTACTACCTCTATCCCAACACGCAGGCGCACGGACGCAACAACATGGTCGCGAAGTCCGACCGACCCGACGGACCGTTCGAGGTCTGCAACTGGGACGAGAGCGACCCCAGGAAGACCGTGGGGCCTTTCGGGTTCGATCCGGCGATTCTTGTCGACGACGACGGACGCGTCTACGGATACTGGGGTTTCAGGCAGTCGTTCGCGGCGGAGCTCGATCCGAGGACGATGGCGACGGTCAAGCCCGGGGCCGGCATCGTGAAGGATATGGTGAGCAGCCTTGAGCAGCCCGGGAAGTTCCGCTTCTTTGAGGCGTCGTCCATCCGCAAGATAAAGGACAAGTACGTGTTCATATACAGCCGCTGGTCGGAGAAGGGCGAGTTCGGGCTGCCGGACACAAACTACACCCTCGCGTATGCGTACTCCGACAGGCCGCTCGGCCCGTGGACGTACGGCGGCACGATCATCGACGGACGCGGACGCGAGAAAACGCCCGACGGCACGACCCGCGTCACTGCGGCGCCGGGAGGGAACACGCACGGCTCGATATGCGAGATCAACGGAAAGTGGTGGGTCTTCTACCACCGCCAGAGCGGGACGGACGAGTTCTCGCGCCAGGCGATGGTCGCCCCGGTCTCGGTCGAGGTCGAGGAGGGGCCCGGAGGCAAGGTGGTCATTTCCGAGGGCGAGTACACATCCGAGGGTTTCGAGACGGACGGGCTGAATCCGCTCGAGCGCCACGCGGCCGGCATAGCAAGCCACTACACGGGGCCGCGTCCGGCCGAGCAGCGCTATCCGGCGTGCCTGTATTCCGGTCCGCACACAGTTCCGTTCCGCGGAGACTGGTATGACAGCAGGGATCCATACGGCCCCGACGTGAACCGCTGCGACATCGCGAACTGCACCGACGGCTCCATCGTCGGCTACAAGTACTTCAACTTCGGCAAAACCGCTGGACGCGAGGGGCTTGCGCTGGAACTCAACATCGTCCCCCGCGGATTCGACGCCAAGGTCGAGGTCTGGGTCGGGCGCCCGAACGCGGCGGAGGGCGGGACAAAGGTGGGCGAAGCCGCGATATCCGAAAAGCTTTCCGACGTCCGCACGACGCTCAGGGTCGATGTCGGCGCGCTTTCGAAGGTCAGCGGGAAGAAGGCCCTCTACTTCGTCTTTCGCTCCGCGAAGAAGGGACACTCGCTCTGCGACATCGAGGACTTCAGGTTTACGGCGAAGTAGCCAGCATTGCTTTTTTTGATAATAGTTTGGACAAAAAGGGCCAGACCCTTCTGTATAACCTCGTCGTCATCAATCCGCGCAGCTGGAAGCCGTCGGCCGTGTTTGTCGACGGCGCGCAGCGCATCTGACACGGCGCGCGGCCGCGCCGCCCGACGCGCCCCGCCCCTCCCCACATCAAGTGATGGCGGAACGGGCGGGGCGTTTGCTATAATGGTGGCATGAAATCTGCAATCCTTCTCGCTGTGCTGTGCGCGCTGGGCGGAAGCCGGGCCGCATCGGCTGTCACGGTCGATTCCGCCGCGCCCGGCACGCCGCTTTCGCACTACTGGAGCTTCGGCGTCGGCGCGGGCCGCGTCAACGAGGGCCTGCGCGCGGCGTGGCACGAACACCTCGTCGACGTGCGGGACAACTGCGGCTTCCGCTACGTGCGCATGCACGACACGTTCAACGACGACATGTTCGTCTGCTTCCCGCAGGAGGACGGGCGGATCGTCTACAACTGGCAGTACATCGACGAGGTGTACGACCGGATGCTCGCGGAGGGCGTGCGGCCGTTTGTGGAATTCTCGTTCTTCCCCTCCTGTCTCGCGGCGACGAACACGATCCTGCAGATGTGGTACCGCAACTGCATCACGGTCGACCGCGCGAAGTTCGGCGCGTGGCACGACCTCTGCCGGGCGTTCGTCCAGCATCTTGTGGATCGCTATGGATTGGCGGAGATTCAGAACTGGTACTTCGAGGTCTGGAACGAGCCGAACCTCTACCGCGGCTTTTTCGAAGGGACGAAGAGCGATTACTTCCGCCTCTACAAGGAGAGCGCGCGGGCGGTGAAGGAGGTCCATCCGTCGCTCAAGGTCGGAGGACCGGCGACCTCCAACTTCATCGCCGACGCGCGGCACGACGGCGAGACCCAGGACAACCGGAAGAGCGTCTTCTATCCGCAGGAGACGATCAACGACCAGGAATGGAAGGGCGTCTGGATCGAAGAGTTCCTCGCCTTCTGCGCGCAGGAGAAGCTGCCGGTCGACTTCATCTCCTGCCACACGTATCCGACGGACTACGCGCTCGATCCCGTGTCGGGGCGCGGCCGCAACGCGATCCGCTACGTCCATTCCGTGCGCGACGACTTCGCGTATCTCAAGAAGACGCTCGCCGCGAGCGCGTATCCGAACGCGGAAATCCACATCACCGAGTGGAGCACGTCGCCGAACAGCCGCGATGCGATGCACGACAACCTTCCGCCTGCCGCGTACATCGCGAAAGTCTCGCTCGAGAACGTCGGTCAGGTCGATTCGCTCATGTACTGGACCTTTACTGACATCTTCGAGGAGAAGGGGGGCGGAAGGGACATCTTCCACGGCGGATTCGGCATGCTGAACTTCCAGGGAATCGCGAAGCCGTCCTACCATGCGTACAGGATGATGAACGCGCTCGGAGACGAGCTGCTCTGGAACGCCGGAAACGTGACGGTGACGCGCGATTCGGCGCGCGGCAAAATCGCCGCGCTCGCCTACGCCTATCCGAAGGAATACGAAAGCCACGTGCCCGCGACGTCCGACTGCGGAAAGTACATGGAAGCCTCGCCGATGGAACTCGACCTGACGCTGACCGGTCTCGCGAAAGGCGCGGCGTTCGAGATCGAGACTCTTGACGACGAACACGGCAACGCGATCACGGCGTGGCGCGCGATGGGTTCGCCGCGTTCGCCCACGCGCGCGCAGACGGCCGCGCTTAAAGCCGCAGGCGATGCGACGAAGTGCGAGGTGGTGCGTGCCGATTCCAGCGGACGACTTGTCCTGCGCCGCACGCTTTCGCCCTGGTCGCTTGTTCTTGTCCGTGAACTGTGACTGATGTAACGAGATGGCAGGGGGATTCGCAGTAATATGGTTTTGCATTATAAAGGCTCTTCGGAGTTTTTAGTGGAAGAATATGAGTAAAACTCCGATGGTTAGGGTTCTCGCTACCGCTTCACTGCTCCGCACTTTTCAACCACACTCAGGAGACGCTCTTTGCTGTGATTATAGCGGCCTTCGGCCGATTTATGCGACGCAGTCGCATCCCAAAATGTTTACCCAGGCACATATACAGTCGTTGAGTGGCGCGAAGCTCCGGAGCGGTAGCGAGAGCACAAACGATCGGAGTTTATATTTCTTGGAGGCATGCTGTTCTACTAAATTCTTCGATGAACCATTATAATGACAACATGAAAACAATATTCACATCTGTCTGCGGGATTGCGACCTCAGCGGCCTTGTTCGCCGAGGTGACAGACAACTCGCAACGAAGAATGGTGTTTAATATCTTCCGCCCGGGACATAAGGTCCTGGGAACAACAATAGGGAAAACGAAAGGAAACAAGAAATGATCGCATGCAGCTGTCTCGCAAGCGCGCTGCTCGCCGTCGGTGGCATGACCAACGGCGTACAGATTGCACGCACCCCCGTCACCAACGCCGAATACGCCGAATTCGCAAACGCAACAGGACATTCCGTACCTCGCTACTGGAAGAACGGCATCTTCCCGAAAGGCAAGGACAAGCATCCCGTGGTGTGGGTCTCGTACGATGACGCCCTCGACTACTGCGCATGGCTCAGCGAAAAGGATCCGACGCGCGCATATCGCCTTCCATCCGAAGCTGAATGGGAAGCCGCCGCCGGCCCGTCGCCGCGCGAAGGATTCAACTTCAACGCCGTCGTCGCCAAGCACTGCCTCAAGAACCCCGACCAGACCGTCACGTTCGTCCACCCGCGCTCTCGGCTGAACGGGAAGACGGCCAAGCTGTCGGACGTGCTTTCAGT
>DJXI01000018.1:0-175 GCA_002449695.1 Verrucomicrobia bacterium UBA7008
TGTCGGCCGCGCGCCGTGCCGCCGCGGCGTCTCCGGTGCAGTCGGCCCACCGCCGCACGCCCTACGTGGGCGCGATCTGCGCCGATGCGGCGA
This sequence comes from Verrucomicrobia bacterium UBA7008, assembly GCA_002449695.1. Lineage (GTDB taxonomy): Bacteria > Verrucomicrobiota > Kiritimatiellia > RFP12 > UBA1067 > UBA1067. Next base: position 94 of record DJXI01000018.1, read on the forward strand.
GCGGAAGGGTGCTCTACACCGACAATGCGGACGCGGAGGCGTATCCCGCGAGCGTGACGAAGCTGATGACGCTCTTTCTCGT
>DJXI01000018.1:313-3463 GCA_002449695.1 Verrucomicrobia bacterium UBA7008
GACGTGAACAGGTGCGAGGCAAGCTGGATCGGCATAAAGGCCGGCGAGTCGATGACGGTGCGCGACCTCTGCCTTGCCCTTATGGTCGAGAGCGCGAACGACGCGGCGATCGTCCTCGCCGTGAACTCGTCGGGGTCTTTCGACGACTTTGTCGCGAAGATGAACTCACGGGCAGCCGAGCTCGGCATGACGCGGACGCGCTACTACAATCCAAACGGTCTTCCGCCGAACGCCGCGAAGAAGTATCCCTGGAAGTCGTTCAACGTCTCGACGGCGGGCGACCAGCTGAAGCTTGCGCTTGCGATTCTCAAGATGCCCGAGGTGCTGGAGTTCACGTCAGTCAAGACGTGCGACCTTGTGAGGACGGTGGGCGGCTACCGCGTTTCCGTTACGCGCCGCGTCAACCAGCCCCTGCGAAGGACGGAGCTCGCGCCAGGGGAGAGCATCGTCAAGAACCTCTGCAACCACAACAACGTGATGGTGAAGGACAGGCAGAAGATATTCAATCCCGACGGGCGCGAGGCGGTTGACGGGCTCAAGACCGGCTACATAGACGCCGGCGGATCGTCGGTTGTGATTACCGCGACGCGCGCCGGGAAGCGGGCGGTCGCCGTCGTGCTCGGTTCCTCTTCGGCAAAGGAGCGCGACGAACAGGCCGCGCGGTTGATAACCGACGCTCTCGGCGCCCTTGCCTGGTAGCTTACTCGAGGTTCAGGAGGATGAGCCTGAACACGTCGCGCGCCCTTATCGGCCAGAGCCGCGAGGGAGTTTCCGCCTCGAGCGGGTTCTGTATGAACGTCGGCAGGTCCGGCAGGAAGTCGAGCCCCGCCTCCTCCTCGAGCTCGTCTATCGAGACGATGTTCCGCGCCGCCCATTCCCGCCACGGCACGTGCTGGTCGAATACGACGGCGAGGGCCCTTACGTCCATCCCCTCCTGGGCGACGATCACCTGGTAGAAGCGCCCGGGAATCTCGATGTCGGTCCCGCTCAGCGTTTCGCCGCGTCTGTTCGGTATGGTTCCGACTATCACCCATATCTCCCCGTACTTCGCCGGCCAGAAGTCGGCTATGCGGTGCTCCACGTTGCGCCACACTCCCTGGTTGAGCGCAGGCGTCTGCGGCGCGATGTTCGACATGAGGAACGTCTTCTTCTGGTCGTCGGCTCCATAGCGGGACTCTATCGCGTGGTTCGGCACCATGTGCCCGCGGTCGTAGCCCGAACGCGTGTAGTCGCCGGGGGAGGGGGAGTTCGCGGCCTCCTTGTCCTTGTTGAAGTTGGGGCGCTGGCCGGTCTGGTACAGGACGTCTGGCGTGACGTGGTACGCGCACCAGACGGGGCGCCTGAGGGAAGGCGACCAGCCGACGGCGAACTCGCCCCGGTCGAGGACCTTTATGTCGGCCGGCTGCACGTCGCCCGTGCGCTTCGGGGCGCCCGCGAAGAACACGCTCCCCGACGGCGCCTCCTCGTCGTATTCGTAGACCGAGTCGGTGCCCGTGATGTCGAGCGCGTCGGTGATGTCGCCGAGGCCGTTGCCGTTCCACAGGAGCGCGGAGACGAGAAATCCGGGCATGGATTCCTCTTTCTGCTTAATCCATTCGCGCGGGTGGTGCACGAACCAGACTGCCGTCGCGGCAAGCACGGCATAGCCGCCGACGAGCACCACCAGCGCGAACAGGGCAATCCGCCTCGCGGCGGACGCCTTTTTCCTCTTTTTGCGCCTCGCGCTCATAGGTCGCCGAGCTCGATGCGGATCGTGCGGCTCTTCATCGCCTGCGTACGGTTCGGATCGATGTCGTCGGCAGCGTGGCGCTTAACCCCGTCGTCCCGATTGTCGGGGACTGTGAGCTTGGCGCCGCACGCCGGGCATTCGGTCTCCTGCCCGATGAGGTCGAGGGTCGCCTCGATCTCGGTATGGCAGTGGTCGCAGAGGAAGCTTGTGAATCCTTCGTCAGTCATAGTCCGAGCTTGGTGGCGCTGCGCCACGCGTAGTACTTTTTGAGTTTGAGCTTCTTGGCCGCCGCCTCGTCGCAGAAGATCCACGCGTCGTTGTGCGCCTGCAGCGCGGAGGCGGTGCAGAACTGGCTCATCGGGCCTTCGACGCATCCCTTGACCGCGTCCTGCTTGTTCGCGCCGAACGCGAGGAGGATGATCTTCTTCGCCTCGCAGATCGTGCCGACGCCCATCGAGAGCGCGCTCTTCGGGACGGCCTTCATGTCGCCCTTGAAGAAGAGGCGGGCGTTGTCCTTCACCGTCGAGGGCGTGAGGTAGACGATCGACGTGCGGCTGTTGAGCGATGTGCCCGGCTCGTTGAACGCGATATGGCCGTCGGAGCCGATGCCGAGCACCTGGATGTCGATGCCGCCGGCCTTCTTGATCTGGGCTTCGTACGCCCTGCACTCCTTCTCCGGGTCCTTTGCGAGGCCGTTGAGGACGTGGGTGTTGGAGAGCTTGATGTCGATCTTCTCGAACAGGTTCTTGTTCATGAAGTAGCGGTAGCTCTGGTCGTGCGTCCCGGCGAGCCCGTAGTACTCGTCGAGGTTCCAGCTCTTCACCTGCTTGTAGCTGACCTTCTTCGCCTTGACGGCCTTGGCCATCTCGGCATACATCAGGACGGGCGTCGATCCCGTCGCGAGGCCCAGAACGGTCTTCGGGTTCTTCTTCACGGCTTCGGTGATCATGTTCGCCGCGAGCCGGGACGCTTCTTCTTTTGTCTTGCAGATTACGACTTCCATTTTATTTGTTCTCCGTTTCTGTTTGGTGGTTGGAATCGATGTAGAAAGGCTTGAGGGGAAGGGGTTTCCTGTCAACTGGTGCCTTTGCGGGAGGCTGGGCGTCAGTTGGCGCGGGAGCGGGATCGGGAGCGGGAGGCGCGACCTCGGTCGTCTCCTCCTCCGGCGCGGTCATCGTCACGCGGTAGAGCGCACGGACGCCGAGCAGCGCCAGGACGACTATCGCGACTGCGGCCGCGCCGAGGGCGACCATCCTCCAGTTGACGGCGGGCATCGAGAAGCCGTCGTCGATCGGCATCGGCGCCGCGTAGCGCGAAGTCGTCGGCTGCTGCCTCGTCACCTCGGCCGCTGGCGGTGCGCCGAAGTCGATTGTCTCCTGGACGCGCTGTGGCGGTTCTGGCGCGACGGGCTTCGGCGGCGG
>DJXI01000018.1:3595-3868 GCA_002449695.1 Verrucomicrobia bacterium UBA7008
TGCGGCGCGGCGGATTTGCCGCGGCCGCCGGAGTAGATTTCCATGAAGGCGTCAACGAGCGGCTTCGGCTCGAGACCGACCGTCTCGCAGTAGAGCTTTACGAAACCGCGCCCGTATATCGGCGCGACGATTTTCGAGAAGTCCTCGTTTTCGAGACCTTCGACGACCTGGACCATCATGTGCGTCCGTTCGGCGATCTGTCCGGTGGTGAGGCCCTTCGCCTCGCGCGCCGTCCGCAGCGTCTTTCCGAATTCCATCATTGTTCCTCCTCGT
>DJXI01000087.1:0-865 GCA_002449695.1 Verrucomicrobia bacterium UBA7008
AGGGCTTTGCCGTTTCGAAGTCTGATGTCCGATGTCCTTTTCCTAAATTCGCGGGGACAGACCCCGCAGAAATCTGATATAATTTCACGCATGAAGATTGGACTGAAGACGATGGAGATTGGACTGAAGACTGCTGCCGTGCTGGCGCTCGCACGGGCGGCCGCGCCCCTGCGCGCGGATCCCGACGCCACGCTCGCGCGCGACCTGCCGCGGCCGGTCTACGCAATCGTCCTGTCGCCCGAAACCGCCGCCGAACCGAGCTGGCGCGCGGTCGCCGACGCGCTCGCCGAGAAGCATCGCGACGAGACGCGGACCGCCGTCTTCACCGTCGCGCCGACGAACGCCGCCGCCGCGCTCCGCGCCGTCCAGCCGCGCTACGTGGCGTTCGTCCTGCGGCCGGACGAGGTGGACGAGCCGACGTTCCTCTCCCTCAAGCGCCTCATGCGCGCGCTCGACGACGACCCGTACGACGACGCCTACTACGGCCTCGTGACGGGGCCCGACGCCGCGACCGCGCTGCGCATCGCGCGTTCGCGCGCGCCGGAGGCGCCGGAACGGCTGCTGGCGACGACCGGCGTGGACGCGAATGTCGTGCCGGGGCCGGTCGCGGTCCTCTCGGACGCCTTCCCGAAGGGCGAATGGTGGGAGAAGGCGGCCGACGGCACGATCGTGCGCGCGTCCTCGACGCAGTCGCTTTCGCCCGTCTTCGCCGAGGCCTGGCGGCGGCTCGATCCGGACGTGGTGCTGACGAGCGCGCACGCGACGGAACGCAATCTGGAGATGCCGTTCTCGCAGGGCGCGATTCTCGCGAAGGGCGGGCGGTTCTACGCGACGTCGTGGCCGCCGGCGGCGGGCGGCGAGCCGG
>DJXI01000087.1:936-1585 GCA_002449695.1 Verrucomicrobia bacterium UBA7008
GGGCGGCGAGCCGGTGCCGCTGGCCGCGCCCGCACGGGAAAAGGTGTGGCTGGCCGCCGGGAACTGCCTCATCGCCAACCACGTCGCCGCGGACGACATGGTGATGACCGCGCTGTCGTTCGGCAAGGTGAACCAGTTCGTCGGCTACTTCAAGCCGACGTGGTTCGGGTTCGTCGGCTGGACGACGTGGCGGCTCTTCGCCGACGGCGAGCGCTCGCTCGTCGAAAGCTATTTCGAGGCGAACGAGCGGCTGCTGCGCAAGCTGGCGACCGGCGACTGGGCGGACGCGCGCGAGAAGGCGGGGCTGGAGTGGGACCGCGACGCGACGATCTTCTACGGCGATCCGCGGGTGAACGTGCGGCTCCCGGGCGCCGCCGCCCGCCGCCCAAAATAAACTTTGGCTAAGTTGTGGACGCGGCGGCGGAATCTTGCTATAATTCCGTCATGAGCATGACTTACCGATTTGCCGCCGACGGCCGGAAGGTGTCGCTTCTGGGCTATGGCGCGATGCGGATGCCGACCGTCGCCGGCGGCCACGCCAACACGTGGGTGCAGGCCGGCTACGACAGCTCCGCGATCGACCAGGACGAGCTGAACCGCCAGGTCAGGATGATGCTGGACGCGGGCGTCAACTACTTCGACACGTCGC
>DJXI01000087.1:1645-10995 GCA_002449695.1 Verrucomicrobia bacterium UBA7008
GGCGTCAACTACTTCGACACGTCGCCCGCCTACTGCCGGGGCCAGTCGGAGGCGCGGCTCGGCGAGGCGCTGGCCGCCTCGGGCTACGACCGCGGCGACTACATCCTCGCGACGAAGCTGTCGAACTTCGCGCCGCAGCAGTATCCGCTCGCCGCGTCGCAGAAGATGTTCGAGGATTCGCTGCGCTTCCTGCGCACGGACTACATCGACAACTACCTTCTGCACGCCATCGGCAACGGCGGCTTCGAGGGCGCGTTCAAGCCGCGCTACCTCGACAACGGCGCGCTCGACTGGTGTGCGGAGCTGCGCGCGGCGGGGCGCATCCGCAACCTGGGCTTCTCCTACCACGGCGACCCCAAGGCGTTCGACTGGTGCCTCGCGCACCACGATCAGTACAGGTGGGACTTCTGCCAGATCCAGATGAACTACGTCGACTGGAAGCACGCGAAGGCGGTCAACGCCCGCAACCTCGACGCGGAATACCTCTACAACGCGCTGACGGAGCTGAAGATCCCCGTCGTCATCATGGAGCCGCTCCTCGGCGGCCGGCTCGCGCGCTACAACTACGCGCTCGCGAAGGAGCTCGCGCCGCTCGATCCCGAGGCGTCGCTCGCGAAGTGGGCGATGCGCTTCTGCGGCACGTACCCGAACGTGATGTGCGTCCTCTCGGGCATGACGCGCACGGAGCACATCCGCGAGAACATCGCGACGTTCTCGCCGCTGAAGCCGTGCAGCGCGGAGGAGCTCGCGGCGCTCGAGCGCGCGGCGGTCGCCTACCTCGGGCAGAAGACGATCCCGTGCAACCAGTGCGACTACTGCATGCCGTGCCCGTACGGGCTCGACATCCCGTCCATCCTCACGTTCCGCAACAAGATCCTGACGGCCGAGAAGCCGCCGACCGCGAAGGAGGCGCTGCGCGACTACGCCCGCGCGGTGCCGGAGGAGCTGCGGCGCGCGGACCACTGCATCGGCTGCAACCGCTGCAAGCCGCACTGTCCGCAGATGATCGACATCCCCGCGGAGCTCGCGGCCATCGACAAGTGGATCGACGAACTGAAAGACGAGGTGCTGAAATGAAGAAGACGCTGAAAATCCTGCTGGCGGCGGCGATGGTCGCGGGCGTGACGCTCGCGTTCGTCGGCACGGGCGTCAAGGCGGTGGACGCGGCGCTGCCGTGGCTCTGCAAGATCCAGCCCGCGCCGACGTATGCGTTTCTCGTTGTCCTGCTGCTGACGCCGCTCGTCGGGCGGTTCTTCTGCGGTTTCCTCTGCCCGCTCGGGATTCTCCAGTCGTTCGTCAACTGGCTGAAGGAGCCGAAGAAGCACGTGCGGCGCGTCTGCACGCGGCTGCCCGAAACGCCGGTGCAGCAGAAGGTGCGTTGGACGGTGCTCGCGCTCTACGTGGTGCTGGGCGTCGCCGGGTTCGGCGGCCTTGCGTGGGCGCTGACGCCGTATTCGATCTTCGGGAAGGCGGTGGCGGGTGTGGCCGGGCACAGCCCGGCCATCTCCACGAAGAACCTCGCCACTTTGCTTGCGGTCGGGCCGTTTGCGGTGGTGATGGCGCTGGCGCTCATCGGCAAGGGGCGGATCTGGTGCAACTTCATCTGCCCGATGGGGACGCTCTTCAACCTCCTGTCCCGCAGGTCGCTCCTCTGCCACAAGGTCGGGCCGGGCTGCGCGAACTGCCGCGCGTGCTTCCCGAAGCCGCCGCCGAAGGACGCGGCGAAAGACGCGCCGCAGGATGCGGCGGCGGACGGCGTGACGCGGCGCGAGGTGCTGAAGGGCGTCGCGCTGCTGGCGGCGGCGGAAGCCGTGGAGAAGACGACGGATGGCGGTCTCGCGGAGGTGTCGCTCCCCGGCATTCCGGCGCGCGAAGCGTCCGTGCTGCCGCCGGGCGCGGCGCCGCGCGCGACCTTCGGGAAGCTGTGCGTCGGGTGCGGGCTCTGCATCGCGCGCTGCCCCGGCGACTGCCTCAAGCCCTCGACGGCGCTCAAGACGTTCGGCCAGCCCGAGATGGATTTCCGCTACGGTTCCTGCCGCCCCGGCTGCGCGTACGCGTGCGCCAAGGCGTGCCCGGCGGGGGCGCTCCGCGACCTGGGATCGCTGCCCAAGCGCGACGTCCACGTGGGCTACGCGGTCTGGACGCGCGAACGGTGCCTGCGCGAGACGGAGGGCGTGCCGTGCACGGCGTGTTCGCGCAAGTGCCCCTACGGCGCGATCCACCTCGTCGAGGGCTTCCCGGTCGTCGACCGCGACAGGTGCACCGGCTGCGGCGCGTGCGAGCATGTCTGCCCGGCGCGGCCGCTGCCGGCCATCCACGTCACGGGTTTCGACCGCCCGCGCGTCGTCGAGCCGATGCGCGCGGCGGAGGTCGCCGCGGCGCTCGCGCGCGAACCGGCGGCGGGCCGGACCGCGTCGCCGCTCGGCCGCCGTTCGGCCGCTGCGCCGCGCGGGTGAATCTTAGACTGGACTATCTGGCGTGCGGTGTGCTATACTTTCACCCATCAACAAAACCCAACAGGAGAAAAACCATGGCGATGAAGATTGACGGCGAGAAGTGTGTTGCGTGCGGCGGCTGCGCGTCGGCCTGCCCGGTCGGTGCGATTGCGGAGGGCACGCCTTACACGGTCGACGCCGAGAAGTGCGTCGATTGCGGCGCGTGCGCGGCGCAGTGCCCCTGCGAGGCGATTGCGGCGGCGTAAGCCGCGTGTCACGGCGCACAGTCAAGGCGCGGCGTTTCTGCCGCGTCTTTTTTTGTGCCCCGCGCGCACGCGCGATGTGCTATAATACGCACCATGTGGGAATTCATTGAAGAAACGTTGATGCTGCTGCCGTTCCTCTTCGGCACCTATCTGGTGCTGGAGGCGGTGGAGGCGCGGGCGGGCGGCGCGCTGGAGCGCTTCCTGGAGCGCGCGCGGTCGGTGGGGCCCCTCGCGGGCGGCCTTGCGGGGGCGATCCCGCAGTGCGGCGTGTCGGCGGCGGCCGCCTCGTTCTACGCGGGCGGCGTCGTGACCGTGGGGACGCTCCTCGCGGTGTTTCTCGCGACGTCCGACGAGCTGATTCCCGTCCTCATCTCGAAGCAGGTGCCGGCGGCGCTGATGGTGAAGATCGTCCTGCTGAAGGTCGCGGCGGGCGTGCTCGTCGGCTTCTCGGTGAACGCGGTGCTGACGTTTGCGCGGCACTTCCGCCGCGCGGTGTCGGTGGAGGAGCTGTGCGCGCACAGCCACTGCAGCTGCCGCGCGCACAAGGGCATCGTCGTGCCGGCGCTCATCCACACGGCGGAGATCTTCGGCTTCATCGTCCTCGTCTCGGGCGCGATCGAGCTGTGCCTGCACTTTTTCGGCGAGGAGTCGCTCCAGGCGCTCCGGCTGAACGCGCCGGTGACGGGCGAACTGCTCGCGGGCGCGCTCGGGCTCATCCCCAACTGCGCCGTGTCGGTCGCGGGCGCGGAGCTCTACTGCCAGGGCGCGATGAGCGCGGGCGCGCTGATGGCGAGCTCGTTCACGGGCTCGGGGCTCGGGCTCATCGTCCTTTTCCGCACCAACCGCAACCTGAAGGAGAACCTCGCGATCCTCGCGACGCTGTACGTCGCCGGCGTTTCGCTCGGGCTCCTGACGGGAAATCTGCTCTAATACCGCCATGCTGAAGAAACTCAACGCGCGGCTCGACCGCGTCCGTCCGGTCCACTGGGGCAAGCTGGTGATCGCCAGCTTCCTCGACAACCACTGCTCGATGCACGCGGCGGGGCTGACCTACTTCTCGATGCTGGCGATGGTGCCGATCCTCTGCATCCTGCTTCTCGCGGCGAAGGCGTGCAACGTCGACGACCTCGTGCGCCGCCACATCAACGAGCGGATCGACGCGATGATCGTCAACATCGAACAGAGCCAGGACGACGAGCTTGCGCAGGTCGCCGCGACGGACGAGGAGACGCGCTGCGCCCGCCGCGAGGTGGCGCAGGACCTCGGCCGCCAGGCGCGGCAGCTCTCCGACGCGCTCTTCGCGCGCATCGACCGCTTCGACGTGGGCACGCTCGGCTGGATCGGCTTCGTCTTCCTCCTGTGGACGGTCATCAGCTCGATCGGCATGGTGGAGGTGAGCTTCAACGAGATCTGGGAGGTGCCCAAGCCGCGCGCGATCTGGAAACGCGCGCTCATCTACCTCTCCGTCGTCATCATCCTGCCCGTGATCGGCGCGCTGGCCATGTCGCTGCCGATCCTCAACATCGTCAAGAACGTCATCCTCGCCACGCTCGGCGCGACGTGGCTGACTGAGTGGGTTTCGGCCGGCCTCATCTGGTTCCTCGACTCCACGCTCTTCCGCGTCGTCATCGCGCTGACGTTCGCGACGCTCGACTTCGCCTTCCTCTTCTCGACGCTGCCCAACTGCCGCGTGGACTTCAAGGACGCGGCGAAGGGCGGCATGATCACGGCCGTCCTGTTCGGCGCGTGGATGAAGATCTGCGCCGTCGCGCAGGTGGGCGTCGCCCGCTCGTCCGCGCTCTACGGCTCGTTCGCGTTCCTGCCGATCGTGCTCGCGTGGCTGTACATGAGCTGGCAGATCGTGCTTCTCGGCGAATGCATGGTGCGCGCGTTCCACCTCACGGCCGTCGAGGGCCGCCGGCCGTGACGCGCCTGGAGCAGTTCGGCTGGCGCGGCGAAAGTGCCGCGGCCGGCGTCGCGCGCGTCGTCAGCGCGCACGGCGACTACTACCATCTCGTCTGCAACGAGGCGCCCGGCGAGATCCTCGCGCGCCGCAAGAAGTCGGCGTTCGCGGGCAAGGCGACGAAAGCGCGGCTCGTCGCGGGCCGGGCGGCGAACATCGAGACGCGCGCGCGCGGCGCGGACGAGTCGCCGCGGCCGATCACGGGCGACTTCGTGCGCTTCCGCTACAACGCGCAGGGCGAGTCGATGATCACGGAGCTGCTGCCGCGCTTCTCGCACTTCGCGCGCAAGGACCCGACCGCGCGGCGCAAGTCGCAGACGCTGGCCGTCAACTTCGACACGCTCTTCATCATGATGTCGCTGAACGAGGACTTCTCCACCGCGCGCATCGACCGCTACCTGACGCTCGCCGCGGACATGGGCGAGGCGGAGGCGGTCGTCGTCGTCACGAAGGTCGATCTGCGCGAGGACGGGGACGACGTGTTTCTGGACGACCTCCGCGCGACGGTCGCGGGCCGCGCGCCGATCCTCGAAATCTCCTGCCACACGGGCGAGGGGCTCGACGCGGTGCGCGCCTACGCGCGGCCGGGGCGCACGCTCGCCTTCATCGGCTCGTCGGGCGTCGGCAAGTCGACGCTGCTCAACACGCTCGCGGGCGAGGAGTGGGCCGCGACGCAGGAAATCCAGGAGTGGAGCGGCAAGGGGCGGCACACGACGACATCGCGCGAGCTCGCGCTGCTGCCGTCGGGCGCGATGGTGATCGACACGCCCGGCATCCGCGAGATCGGCATCCTGGGCGAGGCCGAGGCGCTCCAGATGAAGGGCGTCGCCACGCACCGCTTCCGGAAATAAGATCCCACCCACAATTTCTTGTGTCCCCTGTTGCATTGCCGCACAAGATTTGGTATACTTTCCACCGTTCGCAGGACTGACGAGAAGGGGCGCGTGTCCTGAGTGGAGTCAACCACATGAACTGCGGACGTTCGTTGCCGCTCGTCTGGGCATCATTTTCCGAAAAAGGATGGTGCAAACATGAAAAGGTTCATTCGGGCGGTTCTCCCGGCGTTTATGCTCGCGGTTTCCGTGGGTCAGATCTATGCGTTCACGAACTTCTCCACGGAGATCGCGAACGCCATCGGCTCGACGCAGAAGGAGGTGCAGTTCGCGTTCTCGCTCGGCATCTTCTTCCTCGGCATGGGCGCGGCGTTCTTCGGCAAGATCGTCGAGCGCAACATCCGCGTCTCCACCATCGTCGGCACGTCGCTCTTCCTGTCGGGCCTGTGCGTGACGGCGCTGGGCGTGACGGTCAAGTCGCTCGCGCTCATCTATCTCGGCTACGGCTTTCTCGTCGGCACGGGCACGGGCATCATCTACATCTCGCCCGTCAAGACGATGATGCTGTGGTTCCCCGAGCACAAGGCGATCGCGGCGGCGCTGCCGATCATCTCGTTCGGCCTCGGCTCGACGCTCTCGACGATCGTCTACAAGGGCTTCGGCTTCGGCGGCCCCGCGTCGCTCTTCTCGCTGCGCTTCCTCGGCTTCTACGACTACTTCAAGGTCGGGGAGGGCGGGCTCGCGATCGCGCACGTCTTCTATGCGTTCGCGGCCTACTACGCCGTGCCGATGGCGGTCGCGGCGTTCCTGCTGAAGAAGCCGAAGATCCAGGTGCAGAGCTTCGGCCACGGCATCGCGAGCCTCGAGTTCAAGTACGTGCAGCTCGTCAAGGACACGTTCTTCCTGCGCGCGTGGCTCTTCATGTTCCTCAACATCTCGGCGGGCCTCTGCCTCATTCCGCTCGCCAAGCAGATGATGGTCGAGCCGGCGGTCGGCTATTCGGACGGGCTCGTGACGGCCATCATCGCCGCGTGCGGCCTCATGAACGGCGGCGGCCGCTTCCTCTTCGCGTGGTGGTCGGACCGCCTCGCGCGCCGCATCAACATCCTGCTCGTCATCCTGGCGATCTCGGCGGGCATCATGACGCTCAGCTTCTGGCCGCCGGTGATCGGCCTCGCGCTCCTCGTCATCAACGCCTGCTACGGCGCGGGCTTTTCGGTCATTCCCGCGATCCTCGCGGACCACTACGGCATGACGAACATTTCGAAGATCCACGGCGCGGTTCTCTCCGCCTGGGGCTTCGCGGGACTCGCCGGCAACCAGGCGTCGCTGTTCGTGTCGCGGCATTTCGGCGGCTACACGGCGGTGGTGGCGATGCTCGTCGCCGCGTATCTCCTCAACCTCGTCAACGCCGCGTCGCTCCGCCGCTCCGTGATCCGGTAAGGGGGGGCTAGGAGTCTAGACCGTTCGCTGCGCTCACTGTTCTAGAAGTCTAGAATCCTAGAAGCCGAGAGCTGCGGTTCCCCGCGGCCGCAAAAAAATGATATACTATATCCCCTATGAAAATCGGGTGTCACTTGTCGTCCAGCGGCGGGTACGTGGCGATGGCGCAGACGGCCCTGTCGATCGGCGCCAACGTCTTCCAGTTCTTTACCCGCAATCCGCGCGGCGGCGCCGCCAAGCCGCTCGACAAGGCGGATGCGGCGGCGTTCAGGGACTTTGCCGCAAAGGAAGGCATCGGCCCCATCCTCGCGCACGCGCCCTACACGCTCAACGCGGCCTCGGGCGACGCGCGCATCCGCGACTTCGCCGAATCCGTCTTCACCGATGACCTGACGCGGCTTGAAGCCACGCCCGGCGCGCTCTACAACTTCCATCCCGGCTCGCACGTCGGGCTCGGCGCGGAGCAGGGCATCGCGAACATCTGCGACCTGCTCCTGAAGGTCTTCGCCAACGTCGGCGGCGCGCCGTCGACGACGGTGCTCCTCGAGACGATGTCGGGCAAGGGCAGCGAGATCGGCCGGAACTTCGAGGAGATCCGCGCCATCATCGACCGGGTCGAGGGCGCGGGCGCGCCGCCGCTCGGCGTCTGTCTCGACACGTGCCACGTCTGGGACGGCGGCTACGACATCGTCGGCGATTTGGACGGCGTGCTCGCCGAATTCGACCGCGTCGTGGGCCTCAAGCGCCTCAAGGCGATCCACCTCAACGATTCGATGAACGTGCGCGCGGCGCACAAGGACCGCCACGAGAAGATCGGCAAGGGCAGGATCGGGCTCGCGGCGTTCCGTCGCATCGTGAACCATCCGGCGCTGCGCGCGCTGCCGTTTTATCTGGAGACGCCCTGCGACCTGCAGGGCTACAAGGAAGAAATCGCATTGCTGAAAGGACTGGCGGAATGAAGATCTTTCGCGAACCGAAGAAGTTGCAGAAATGGGCGGCGGCGCGCCGTCTCGCGGGCAAGAAGGTCGCGCTCGTGCCGACGATGGGCTACCTCCACGAGGGGCACCTGTCGCTCATCGCGGCGGCGAAGAAGAAGGGCGCGGACGAGATCGTCGTGAGCGTCTTCGTCAATCCCGTGCAGTTCGGGCCGAACGAGGATTACGCCACCTATCCGCGCGACGAGAAGGCCGACCTCGCCAAGTGCCGCGCGGCGGGCGCGACGGCGGTCTTCTTCCCGACGCCGGCGAACATGTACCTGGACGGCCACTCGGTCTACGTCAACGAGGAGACGCTGTCGGCGGGCCTCTGCGGCGCGCGGCGGCCGGGCCACTTCCGCGGCGTCTGCACGGTCGTCGCCAAGCTCTTCAACCTCGCGCATCCGACCTTCGCGGTCTTCGGACAGAAGGACTACCAGCAGGCGCAGGTCATCAAGCGGATGGTGCGCGACCTCAACTTCGACCTCGAGATCGTCGTCGCGCCCATCGTCCGCGAGCCGACGGGCCTCGCGCGCTCGTCGCGCAACACGTACCTGAGCGCCGAGGAGAAGGAGCGGGCGCTCGCGATTTCGCGCGCGCTGGGCGAGATCGACGCGCAGACCTTCACCGACGCGAAGGGCCGCCGCGTCACGACGGGCGCGATCGCGAAGAAGCTGGAGAAGGCGGGGCTGAAGGTCGATTACGTCGCCTGCGTCGACGCGACGACGCTCGCGCCGCGCAGGGCGATCGGAAAGGGGACGTGCGTCCTCGTCGCCGCGTACGACGGAAAGACGCGGCTCATCGACAACCGGGTGTTTTAAGGAGACGAGCATGACCGACACGAGCTTGAAGTCGTACGGCGAGGACGTGTTCTCGGAGAAGGCGATCCACGCCTTCCTGCCCAAGACCGTCGCGGCGAAGCTGATCGCGACGATGAAGGACTCGAAGCCGCTCGATCCGTCGATCGCGGACGAGGTGGCGCACGGGATGAAGGAGTGGGCGCTGCAGAACGGCGCGACGCACTTCACGCACTGGTTCCAGCCGATGACGGGCGGCACGGCCGAGAAGCACGACGCGTTCCTGGAGCCGACGGGCCCGGCCGCGGCGGTGCAGCGCTTCAGCGGCAAGAACCTGATCGGCGGCGAGACGGACGCGAGCTCGTTCCCCTCGGGCGGCCTCCGGTCGACCTTCGAGGCGCGCGGCTACACGGCGTGGGACCCGACGAGCCCCGCGTTCATCAAGCGCCACGCGAACGGCGCGACGCTCTGCATCCCGACGGCGTTCTGCGCCTACACGGGCGCGGCGCTCGACATGAAGACGCCGCTGCTGCGCTCGATCCAGGCGGTGACGCGCGCGACCGAGCGGCTCATGAAGAAGTTCGGCAAGCCGGGCGCGCACGTGTCGATCACGCTCGGCGCGGAGCAGGAGTACTTCCT
>DJXI01000087.1:11065-15540 GCA_002449695.1 Verrucomicrobia bacterium UBA7008
CGGCGCGGAGCAGGAGTACTTCCTCATCGACCGCGCGTTCTACCTGAAGCGGCCCGACCTGCTGCAGACGGGGCGGACGGTCTTCGGCGCGGCGCCCGCGAAGCACCAGCAGCTCGACGACCACTACTTCGGCGCGATCCGGCCGCGCGTGCTGAAGTTCATGACCGAGGTCGAGGACCGGCTGTGGCGGCTCGGGATTCCCGCGAAGACGCGCCACAACGAGGTCGCGCCCGCGCAGTTCGAGCTCGCGCCGATGTTCGAGGACCTGAACCTCGCCGTGGACCACAACATGCTGATCATGGAGGTGCTCAAGCAGACGGCCGAGGCGAACGGGCTCGTCTGCCTGCTGCACGAAAAGCCGTTCGAGGGCGTCAACGGCTCGGGCAAGCACTGCAACTGGTCGATCGCCTACGGCGGCAAGAACCTCCTCTCGCCCGGCGACAGCCCGCGCGACAACGCGATCTTCCTCACGTTCCTGTCGGCGATCATCCGCGCGGTGGACCTGCACGCGGACCTGCTGCGCTTCGCGACGGCGGGCGCGGGCAACGACCACCGCCTGGGCGCGAACGAGGCGCCGCCGGCGATCATCTCCATCTTTCTCGGCGACGAGCTCTCGGCGGTCATGCAGGCGATCGAGGAGGGCACGCGCACGAAGCGGACGGGGCGGCTCACGTTCAAGTTCGGCGTCGACACGCTGCCGGCGCTGCCGAAGGATTCGACCGACCGCAACCGCACCTCGCCCTTTGCGTTCACGGGCAACAAGTTCGAGTTCCGCACGCCGGGCGCGTCGCAGAACTGCGCGGCGTCGCAGACGGTCCTCAACACGATCGTCGCGGAGTCGATCGACGCCATCTGCGACAAGCTGGAGGCGCGCGGCGGCGACTTCAACACGGAGCTCCAGAACCTCCTGCAGCGCCTCATCAGGAAGCACAAGCGCGTGCTCTTCTCGGGCGACGGCTACGGCGACGCCTGGCCGAAGGAGGCGGCGAAGCGCGGGCTGCCGAACCTCGCGGACACGCTCGAGGCGATCGCGCCGCTGGAGGATCCGGCCAACCGCGCGCTCTTCGCGAAGTACGGCGTCCTGACGGAGGGCGAGATGGCCAGCCGCCACGAGATCGCCGCGGAGGACTACGCGAGCCGCATCCTGATCGAAGGCAAGGTCGCGCTCGAGATTGCGCGCTCGATGATCCGCCCGGTCGTGGCGGACGAGTTCAGCCGCCTCGCGACGGCGATCGGCCAGGCGAAGAAGGACGGGCTGAAGGTCGGCGTGCGCGGGCTGACGGCGCTTTCGCTCAAGCTGGGCGCGGGGCTGGACGATCTGCACGTCAAGTGCGAGAAGATCGAAAAGGCCATCGGGAAGGGCGTGCCGCGCGGTATTCTCGCCGCGCTCGGCGACCTGCGCTCGACCGTCGACCGGCTCGAAATGCTCGTCGACGACGCGAAGTGGCCGCTGCCGAAATACCGCCAGATGCTCTTCATCTACTGACCGCCGCCGCCGTTTGCGCCGCCGTTCGCGCCGCACGGCGGGGCTATTCGTGAGGGGCTGGACCGCTCGCGTTGCCCGCTCATCTAGACCGTCCGCTCACGCGGGCTAATCTAGAATCCGAGACTTCTAGAAGCCTCGACATCTGGCAAAATCGCAGTATACGCAGACGCGGGCGATGTGATATACTACGCACCTATGGAATTCGAGAACACCATCGGGCTGGAGACGCATGTCCAGCTCAAGACGCAGACGAAGATGTTCTGCTCGTGCCGCCTCAAGACGGGCTGCGAACCGAACGTCAACGTCTGCCCCGTCTGCCTCGGCTACCCGGGCGCGCTGCCGGTCATGAACAAGGAGGCGGTGAAGCTCACCGTCATGAGCGGGATGATGCTCGGCTGCGAGATCAACCGCCACGCGACGTTCGACCGCAAGAACTACTTCTACCCCGACATGGCGAAGGACTACCAGATCTCCGAGAACGGCAACCCGCTGTGCCTCGGCGGCGGGGTGGAGATCACGCGCGCGGACGGCACGAAGAAGTTCATCCGCATCAATCACATCCATCTTGAGGAGGACGCGGCGAAGATCAACCACTACGCGACCACCTCGGGCGTCGACTTCAACCGCGGCGGCACGCCGCTCATGGAGATCGTCTCGGAGCCGGACATGGAGTCGGCCGACGACGCGATCGCGTACCTGACGGCGCTCAAGGAAATCCTCGTCTACACGGGCGTCAGCGACTGCAACCTCGAAGAGGGTAACATGCGCAGCGACGTCAACATCTCGATCCGTCCCGTCGGCGCGACGCGGCTAGGCACGAAGGTCGAGATCAAGAACATGAACTCGTTCTCCGGCATCCACGCCGCGCTCGAATTCGAGGCGTGCCGCCAGCGCGCGTGCATGGCCCGTTCGATCCCGATCGTGCAGGAGACGCGCCGCTGGGATCCGGAGGCGATGGAGACCGCGCCCATGCGCTCGAAGGAGAACGCGCACGACTACCGCTACTTCCCGGAGCCGGACCTTGTGCCGGTGGAGCTGAGCGAGGAGTGGATCGCCGCGTGGCGCGCCGCGCTGCCCGAAAAGCCCGAGGCGCGCCGCGCGCGGATGATCGCGGACTACGGCATCGCGGAATACGACGCGGAGGTGCTGTCGCAGCACAAGGCGAACGCCGACTACTTCGAGGCCGCCGCGAAGGGGCTGGACAAAAAGCTCGCCAAGCAGCTGTGCAACCTGTACATGTCCGATGTCATGGCGCTCATGAACGCGCGCGGGAAGCCCATCGGCGCGTGCGCGATGACGCCGGCCGCGCTCGCTTCGCTCGTGAAGCTCGCGGCGTCCGGCACGATCAACGGCCCGACGCTCAAGGAGCTGCTGCCCGAGATCTTCGAGAATGGCGGCGACCCCGAGGCGATCGTGAAGGAGCGCGGGCTCGGCGCGGTGAGCGACACGTCGGCGCTGGAGGCGTTCGTCGACCAGGCGATCGCCGCGAACCCGAAGAGCGTCGCCGACTACAAGGCGGGCAAGAAGGCCGCGGCGGGCTTTTTCGTCGGACAGGTGATGAAACTGTCGAAGGGCAAGGCCGACCCCAAGATCGTCGGCGGCATCGTCGCAAGGAAGCTGGCTGCACGATGAAAATGAAGACACTTTCGGCCGCGCTCGCCGCGGCGGCGTGCGCGCTCCTCGCGGGCTGCGCGTCATTCCGCACGGCGATGGAGGATTCCTTCATCGACGGCGAGGGCAACATCCTCCATGTCGTGTACGGCGAGCGCTCGCGCCCCTACACGTACACGATCGTCTCGCCGATGAACGGCGCCGAGCTGGAATGCAAGGAGACGAAGATGGTGCGCATCACGCTGCCCGCGCCGAACCTGGGCGTCATCGACGGCTACATCTGCCAGAACGACAGCCCGAAAGGCACGATGTACGCGACGCGCGACGGGAAGTGGAAGTTCCTGACGATCGGCATCCGCTGCCGCCTCTATCTCGTCAACGAGACGAAGGACGACTATCTTCTGGTGTTCGACGGCGAGCTCTTCGCCGATCCCAACGGCGGTGTGCGGTGAACGCGGCGCTCGACAACATCCGCGTCGTGCTCGTCGGCACGCTCTACACGGGCAACGTCGGCTCCGCCTGCCGCGCGATGGCGAACATGGGCATCCGCCATCTGCGCCTCGCCGCGCCGAATCTCCAGAATTCGTGGGAGGAGGGCGAGCGTCTCGCCGTGCACGCGACCGACATCCTGCACGCGCGCGAGGAGTTCGCGAGCCTGGAGGAGGCGGTGGCGGACTGCGTGGCGGTCGTCGGCACGACGGCGCGCGAAGGGCTCTACCGCCAGCACGTGAAAGCGCCGCGCGACTGTGCGGCCGACATCCTTTCGCTCGCCGAGACGGGGCCCGTGGCGCTCGTCTTCGGACGCGAGGACAAGGGGCTTTTGAACGACGAGATCGCGCAGTGCACGCACCTGATCCGCATTCCCGTCGATGAAGGCTACACGTCCATCAATCTCGCGCAGGCGGTGCTCATCACGTGCTACGAATTCTTCGCGGCGTCGGGCAGCTACCAGCCGCCGCGCGAAAAGGCGCCGCCCGCGCCGCAGGCGCAGAAGATGCAGCTGATGAAGAACTGGGCGAAGATGCTGATCGAGATCGGCTTCATGAAGGAAGAGCAGACCGATCACTTCATGCAGGGCTTCCACCGCGTGTTTTCGCGCGGCGTGTTCACGAAGGACGACGCGGCCCTCATGCTGGGCGTCGCGCGCCAGGCCGTGTGGGCGAAGCAGAAAGCCGCTTCTGCTTCGGTTTGATCTTTTGTTTTCGGGGGATTTGGTGGGCTATAGTGGATTCGAACCACTGACCTCTTCCATGTCAAGGAAGCGCTCTAACCAACTGAGCTAATAGCCCTTGCAAAGTGGCGCATAGTATACCAAATTTTTCGCGCGTCGGTCAAGGGGGGAATGTGAGAATTTTTTTTTGAAAATTTTTTCAAATAC
>DJXI01000091.1:0-601 GCA_002449695.1 Verrucomicrobia bacterium UBA7008
CCCTTTAATTGCCGGAGCAATAGAAACCTAGAAAAACTTTCAATCCCTAACATTCATTTAACGCAAGGCGGTCGGAGATATGCTAAAATATGCGCCGTCAGCCGTGAGGGAGCGATTCCGAAGCGGCTCGCAACCAACCAGCAAAATCAAACACAAGGAGAAACGAAAATGAAGAAACTCATGACAATCGTGGCGCTCTGCCTCGCCGGCATCGCCTTCGCCCAGGAACCCGACGCGGTCGCGTCCGCCACCCCGCCCGCCGACAAGCCCGCCGTCGAAGCGCCGAAGCCGCCCGCCAACCGCGACTTCCGGCAGCGCGGCATGCGCGGCCCGCAGCGTCCGGCACCGAAGTTCAAGAAGTGCGAGTGCTGCCCCGACTGCAAGGGCATCATCATCCTGCCGCCGAACGCCACCGAGGGCGAGCCGCTCTTCAAGGCGTTCGGCGAGGGCCCGCGCGGTCCGCGCGGCGAGTTCAAGGGCCCGCGCGGTCCGCGCGGCGAGCGTCCGCAGTTCAAGGGTCCGCGTGGCCCGCGTCCGGACGCGCCGAAGCCGGATTGCGCGTGCGGCGCAGCCTGTGCGTGCGGCAAGGGTCCCGCCTGCG
>DJXI01000091.1:725-26065 GCA_002449695.1 Verrucomicrobia bacterium UBA7008
GTCCCGCCTGCGACTGCCCGAAGCCCGAAGCGGCTCCGGCGGAATAAGGTCACGGCGTGACACGCGACCTGCGAGTCTATCTGTTGGTCGTGGTGCTGCCGGCGATCCTCCTGGTCGCCGGCGGCATTCGTCTCATTTCGCTTGAACGCGCGCGCGCCCGCGCGTCGATCCAGGCGGATCTGGATGCGCACGCCCAGCAGGTGGCGCGCGCCGTCCTTCAGGACCTGAAAACGTGCGCGTGCGACGGCCGCCCGCTGACGGTGCCGCCGCGCCCGCCGCGCGGCGACGCGCCGCCGCCCGAACGCGGCCGCGGGCTCTGGCGCCGCCGCCCCGTCGAGCCGTGCGCCGAGCACAATCTGCCCGAGGCGGTGCGCGCCTGTCTCGTCGCGGCGGTGACGCGCGCGCACGAGGCGAAAGAGCCGCCGCGCGCGGCGGAAAAGGTGGAGATCCGCCACCGCTGCGGCTGCACGGTGGTGACGGACGGCGCGCCGATCACCGGGCGGATTGTCGGCACGGCGTCGCTCAAGCCGCTGCTGCCCGCCTATTCCGTCGTCGTCGCGCCGCGCGGCGGCGATGACGCGGTCGCGCTGGGGCTGCGCGCCCAGGCGATGTTCGCGGCGATCCTTTTCCTGCTTCTTTTCGGCACGCTCGCGGCGGGCGTGACGCTCCTCGTGCGCGCCGCCCGGCGCGCCCGCGACGAGGCGCGGCAGCAGACCGATTTCCTGTCCAACGTCAGCCACGAGCTGAAGACGCCGCTGACGAGCATTTCGATGTTTGCGGAGCTCCTGGCCGCCGGCACGCTCGACGAGGCGGCGCGCGCGAAGGCGCTCGCGACGCTCGTGCGCGAGTCGCGCCGGCTCGGCGGCCAGATCGACGGTCTCCTCGAATTCGCGCGGCTGGAGCGGCGCGCGCGCGTCTATCGGCTGGAGACCGTCGACCTCGCGGCGCTGGCGGCGGACTGCGTCGCCGCGCTCGCGCCGTCGTTCCCGCAGGGGCTGACGCTCGTCAACGCGGGGCCCGCGTCGGTGCGCGCGGACCGCGCGGCCGTGCGGCGGATCCTCGATGCGCTTCTGGAGAACGCGGCGAAATATGCGGCGGCGGCGGGGCCGGTCACGGTGACGGTCCGCGGCGCTTCCGCCGCGGTCGCCGACGTCGGCGCGGGGCTCGCCGCGTCCGAGGCGCGCCACGTCTTCGAGCGGTTCTGGCGCGCGGACAATTCGCTGACGCGCACGACGGGCGGCGCGGGGCTGGGGCTCGCGATCGCGCGCGAGCTCGCGGTCGGCATGGGCGGCGCGCTCACGGTCGCGCCGAACGCGCCGCACGGCTGCATCTTCAAACTGGATCTTCAACCCGCGCAGGGAGAGGGTCGGACTGCGTCCGACCCAACCGACAATGGCTGATATTCTCGTGGCCGACGACGACGCGTCGATCCGCGACGCGCTCGAGATGTTCCTCGCGGGCGAGCACCACGCCGTGCGCCTCGTGGCCGACGGCGAGGCGGCGCTGGCGGCGTGGCGCGAGCGGCGGCCGCAGCTCGTCATCCTCGACGTGATGATGCCGAAGAAGTCGGGCTGGGACGTCTGCCGCGAAATCCGCGCGTCGGACCCCCTGCTGCCGATCATCCTCCTGACCGCGAAGGGCGCGGATCAGGACAAGGTCATCGGGCTCGGATCGGGCGCGGACGACTACATCGTCAAGCCGTTCTCGCTCGCCGAATTCCTCGCGCGCGTCAACGCGGCGCTGCGGCGCGGGAAGGCGATCGCGGGCGGCGGCGCGGCGGCGGGCGGCGCGGACACGGCGGCCGGCGAGCCGCGCATCGGCGTCTACACGGTGCGGCGCGACCGCCATGCGCTCGTCGCGCCGGACGGCAGCGAGACGGAGCTGACGCGGCTGGAGACGAAGCTCCTGTCGTACCTCGCGGCGCGCGCGGGCGAGACGGTCGCGAAGGAGGACATGTTCCTCGCCTGCTGGCCGGAGGGCCACCGCCCCGTCTCGCGCACGCTCGACGTCTTCATGAGCGCGCTGCGCCGGAAGATGCCGCTCGCGCCCGACGCGATCCGCACCGTGCGCGGCATCGGCTACCGCGTCGGCTGACAAGGGGTGCAAGCGAGGATGAGCGATCAGATGCAGACGGAGCGGTTTTCGGTCGTGCTGGTGCGGCCGGAAATCCCGCATAACACAGGGGCGATCGGCCGCCTGTGCGTCGGGCTCGGCGTGCCGCTCCACCTCGTCAGGCCGCTCGGCTTCGCGCTGGACGACCGCTCGATCGCCCGCGCCGGGCTGGACTACTGGCCGCACCTCGACGTCCGCCTGCACGACACGTGGGAGGACTTCCTCGCCGCCGTGCGCCCGCCGCGCCTGCACTTCCTCTCGACGCACGGCGAAAAGTCGCTCTACGCCTGCCGTTTCGCGCCCGGCGACGCGCTCGTCTTCGGCAGCGAGTCGTCCGGCCTGCCCGCCGACTTCTACGCGCGCTACCGCGACGCGCTCTTCCGCATCCCCATGCCCGGCGCGCACGCGCGCAGCATCAACCTCGCCAACGCCGTCTCCATCGCCGCCTACGAATGCTACCGGCAGCTGGCGGCCACCGGGACGAAGGGGCGCAATCGGGCAGACGGGTGAACCTCGGCCGTCTGAGGTCTTGTCGCGCGCGCGGACAATGTGATATACTACAGGTATTTAATTACGAGTCGGGGCGAAGCGCCACGAAGATCAACCCTGAAAGGATGTCCACGCGATGACGGTAAAACACATGTTCCTGCTGGCGGCGGTTTCTGTTCTGGCGATGTGCCGGTCTGTCTTGGCGTCGGCCGATGGGCAGGCCGGATCGACCGACGCGCCGTCCGGCCCCGCGACGTGTTCGTATACAATCGTTTTCCACCGTATGGACGCGAGCGACGAGAAGACCGCGGCCTGCGCGTTCCCCTACGGCGTGAAGACGCGCCTGCCGTCGCTCGCGAACGGCCTCGGCTGGGCGCGGCGCGGCTACGCGTTCAAGGGCTGGGCGACGAGCGCGGCGAACGCCGAGAGCGGCAAGGTCTGGAAGGGCGACTGGGCGTATGTCGCCACGCCGACGGCGAAGGGCAAGTCGCTCGACGCCTACGCCGTCTGGGCGCTGAAGCCGGGCTGCTACCAGATGCGCTTTGACCGGAACGACGGCTCTGGCAGGTGGCGCACGCTCGCCTTTCCGTACGGCGTGCGCACGCAGCTGCCGACCCTGGAGAAAGGCCTGGGCTGGGGGCGCGGCCAGGAATATGCGTTTCGCGGCTGGGCGACGAGCCTGGCGAACGAGAATGCCGGCCGGATCTGGAAGCGGGACGGCGCGTGGGTTTCCACCGCGGCCGCGGGCGGCGCAACGCTGTCCGCCTACGGCGTATGGATGCAGCGGCGCGGCCTTTCTGAAGGCGCTGCGGCCCGGTAAACGCGCGGGGGAGCGCGTGCCGCTGACTTTTTTGACTTTTTTGATTTTATCCTTGCATTGCGCAGAGATGATGTGATACAATGTTGTATGCTTGGCTGAGGGACGGGTGGGTCCGTTGCGCGGCCGGGCGTCGGTGGTATCTGTATTTTCCCCGCGCTGCTGCCGATCACAACAAGGCTGGGGACAGGAGATAGGCAATGAAGAGACTGATGGTCGCTTTGCTCGCGGCGGTTGCCGTGGGCTGCGCATGGGCAGACACGTGGACGGATGCGTCCGAAAACGTGTGGACGTACTCGATCGCGAACGACGTTGCGACGGTCAGCGCCGTTTCCTTCGAGACAACAAACCTGACGATACCCGAGCTGCTGGGCGGCAAGCCCGTGACCGGGTTCACGGCGGCGACGTTCAAGGGCCAGGAGCGCGCGGTGCGCGTGACGATCCCCGACACCGTGACATCGATCCCCGATAGTGCGTTTGAAGGATGCGGCAACCTTAAGGCCGTGACCATTCAGGGTGAAGGATTGAAGAGCATCGGCTACCGTGCATTCGCAGGCTGCGGCAACCTTGAGGCTTTCGTCATGCCGAACTCCGTGACATCGCTCGGGCAGGGCGTGTTCTCTGGGTGCTCGGCGATGACATCGGTGACGTTGAGTGACGGGCTTTCAGGTTTGCCCAGCGTGACATTCACCGACGGCTACACCCAGAACGGTACATATCAAGACTATAGCGATGGCTCGTTGAGGGGCGCTCATGGGAACGGCCTTTTCTACAACTGCACATCGCTGAAGACGATCAACTGGGGCAAGAACATCAAGACGATCGGCAACGTCGCGTTCCTCAACTGTTCCGCGCTTGAGTCTGTGACGATACCTGACACAGTGACGAGCATCGGCTATCATGCGTTCCTTGGATGTTCCAACCTTCAGATCGTCAAAATTGGGAACGGCGTGAAGACTATCGGGCGCATGGCTTTCCGTGCGTTGCCCAACCTCACAAAGGTTACATTTGGCGCGAAGGTTCGCGAGATTGATACGCAGGCCTTTCAGGACTGTGTGAACCTGCAGAACTTCACTCTTCCGGCCACGCTCCAGTATCTCCGCTACCGCTGCTTCGCGGGCTGCAACAAGGCGATGACGGCTGTGACAATCCCGACGAATACGGACGAGCTTGAGACGGAACTCGGGCAGGGTGTGTTTTCCGGCTGCACGAAGCTTGCGTCGGTTACGCTGGGTGATACGATAAAGACGTTGCCAGGGGTGACATTCACCGACGGTTACACCCAGAACGGTACATATCAAGACTATAGCGACGGCTCGTTGAGGGGCGCTCATGGGAACGGTCTTTTCTATAACTGTACGTCTCTAAAGACGATCAAATGGGGGGCTGGCGTCAAGACGATCGGTAATGTTGCGTTTCTCAACTGCTCGGCGCTCGAGAGCGTGACAATACCCGACACAGTGACGAGCATAGGCTGTCATGCGTTCGTCGGATGCTCCAGTCTGCAAACAGTAAAGATTGGGAATGGCGTTACGGTTGTCGGACGTATGGCATTCCGAGCGCTTCCCGATCTGACGAAAGTCACGTTTGGATCTAGCGTAAAGGAAATCCAGATGCAGGCGTTTCAGGATTGCGTGAACCTTCAGAACTTCACGCTGCCCGATACAATACAGTACCTGCGCTACCGCTGCTTCGCCGGCTGCAGCAAGGCGATGACATCTGTCGCGATTCCGGCGAACAAGGACGAGTTGGATACATTGCTTGAACAGGGTGTCTTCTCAGGGTGTCAGAAATTGAACACTGTAACATTTGGCGACACCGTTAAAACGTTGCCGGACGTGACGTTTACCGATGGTTACACCCAGAACGGTACATATCAAGACTACAGCGACGGCTCGCTGAGAGGCTCGCATGAGAACGGCCTTTTCTGCAACTGTACGTCGTTGAAGACGATAAAGTGGGGGAAGAATGTCCAGAATATCGCGAACGTAATGTTCTTGAACTGCTCGGCGCTGGAGACGGTTGAGATACCTGATTCTGTGACCAGCATCGGGCGTCATGCATTCCATGGTTGTTCCAACTTGACCACAGTTAAGATAGGTGACGGCGTTACGGATATTGGGCGCATGGCGTTTCGTGGACTTCCAAACCTTACCAAGGTTTCATTCGGGTCGCACGTTTCCACAATCGACCAGCAGGCGTTTCAGGATTGTGTGAATCTCCAGAATTTTATACTGCCGGATACAATTCAGTATATTCGTTATGGCGCGTTTGCAGGCTGTAGCAAGGCTCTGACTTCTGTTGTGATTCCAACTAACAAAGATGACCTCACAACAGAACTCGGCACGGCTGTCTTTTCTGGTTGCCTGAAGCTTGCGTCGGTTACGCTGGGTGATACGATAAAGACGTTGCCAGGGGTGACATTCACCGATGGTTACACCCAGAACGGTACATATCAAGACTACAGCGACGGCTCGTTGAGGGGCGCTCATGGGAACGGTCTGTTCTACAACTGCAAGTCGCTGAAGACGATCAACTGGGGCAAGAACATCAAGACGATCGGCAATGTCGCGTTCCTCAACTGCACGTCGCTGACGGAAGTGACGCTTCCGGCGAACATCGCCAACATCGGCAACCACGCCTTCTATGGCTGCTCGTCGCTGAAGAAGGTGACGGTGAAGGGGAGTGTGGATTCGCTCGGCCGCCGTGCGTTCGCCAACTGCCCGTCGCTCGTCTACGTCTGGTTCCAGGGCCCGGTGATGACTTTCGAGCCCGGCTATCAGCCGTTTGCGTTTGATACCAACTTCAGTACCGTCTACGCCGCACCGGGCGCGACCGGTTACAAAGGCATTGCCGAAGTGGCGGGTCTGCCCGCCGACGGTCTGTGGTGCGGCGTCCCGATCAAGTACGGCGCGCCCGCGACCTACACGATCAAGTTCAACCGCAACGACTCCAGCGCGCCGCAGACGGCGAGCAGGACGTTCGACTACGGCATCGCCGACCATCTGCCGTCGCTTTCGAGCCTCGGCTGGGCGCGCCGCGGGTTCACATTCAAGGGCTGGGCGGTGAGCCCGGCGAACGCCGCGGCCGGCAAGGTCTGGAAGACCGACTGGGCCTCCGTCACCACCGCCGTCGCCGCCGGGAAGACGCTCGATGTCTATGCCGTCTGGGCGATCGCCGCGGACAGCTATGCGATCCGGTTCATCCGCAACGACGGCGCGGGCACGTGGCGCACGGTCGGCTTCAAGCACGGCGTGAAGACGCGCATGCCGTCTCTCGCGAACGGTCTCGGCTGGGGCCGCCGCGGCTACGACTTCAAGGGCTGGGCGCTCACGACCGCCGATGCAAACGCCGGAAAGGTCTGGAAGGGCGACTGGGCATACGTCTCCACGCCGGCGGCGAAGGGCAAGTCGCTCGACGTCTACGCCGTCTGGGCGCTGAAGCCTGGCTACTATCAGGTCCGCTTCAACAAGAACGACGGCACTGGCAAGTGGCGCACGCTCGGCTTCCAGCTCGACACCTCGACGAAGCTGTCGACGATCGCCGGACTCGGCTGGACGCGTGCGGGCTACACGTTTGTCGGCTGGGCCTCCAGCGCGTCCAACGCATCTGCCGGCAAGGTCTGGAAGACAGACGGCGAGTGGGTGAAGAATGTAGCGGCCGAAGGCAAGACGCTGAGCATATACGCCATCTGGAAGGCAACGTCCAAGAACAAGGTCAGCGCGTGCGTCGCCTACAATCCCGGTCTGGCCGTCCTGCCGAGCGCTTCTACGGCGACCTCCGTCGCCGACGAGGAGGGGGCAGTCTGCCTGTCGGGCGCGCTTGAGGACGGGACGGGGCTGTACTGGCTGTGCCTCGAGGATGGCGCCGACGCGACGACCGGCTACCTGTGCGTCGTCACGGAAGAGGGCGAATCGTTCGCGGCGTGGTGCGATGTCGACAGGAGCGGCGAGACGCTGATTCTCTCGACGGAGGACGGCGAGATCATCGTCGTCGCGCCCGGCGGCACGGCGAGTCTGCTGTAGTTTTCCCGCCGAACGGCCGGTCTGCCCGGCGTTCTGCGTCTGCGCGCGGCAAATTCGCCGCGCGCAGCGCTTTTCGTGTGGCCCGGTAAACGCGCGGGGTGGTGGCGTTATGCGGTCGGATTTGATATAATTACCGTGTCTGTGCGACGTGACACGAAAAAATATATGAAAGGACATTCCATGACACGCTACAAGACATTTGCTGCAGTAGGCGCGCTCGCTCTGTCTGCCGTTCTGTTCGGTCTGCCGACCCTGGCGGCCACGCCGACGCAACTCCATGCGGCGATCGGCAGCCCTGCCGGCGTCACGGTGCTGAACTCCAGCACGTGGAGCGTCGGAAGCGGCCTCTCGGTCACGGGGCTGGGCAGCAACTACGCCTTGTCGACCAATGCCGGACAGGATTCGTCGTCTAGTACGCTGGACATCCGTGTCACGGGCGAAGGGTACATCGGTTTTACGTACTATGTCAGCTCCGAAAAGAACTACGACAAGCTGCAGTTTATCGTTGACGGCAGCGTGATCAGCGAGTTTTCCGGCACGGACATGACGGCGGTCGGCAACTATTCTCCTCTGTACCATGTGACCGGCAGTGGCACGCACAGTATCTCCTGGAAGTATTCCAAGGATAGCGGCTCAGCCAAGGGCAATGACCTGGCGCTGGTCGCTTCGGTGACCTGGAGCAGTGAAGCGGTTCTTGTCATCCCGGCGTCGACGACAACGATTACGGCGTCTCAATACGCAGATCAGGTGATCAGCAAGGTCGTGTTCGAGGAGGGCTCCAAGTTGACGTCGGTCGGGAACAACGCCTTCAAGGGCTGCACGAATCTCAAGAGCATCGAGTTCCCCGAAGGCGTAAAGACGATCGGCGACGGCGTGTTCGACGGCTGCACGGCGCTCACCGAGATCGTCCTCCCGACGACGCTCGAGTCGCTGGGTTCGATCGACGTGTCGACGATTCCGGCCTTCGCCGACGCCATGGGCGACGGCTACTGGGTGCTGAACGACTGGGTGATCGGCTACAGCGGCAACTGCCCGGCCGAGATCCCCGAGGCGGACCGCATTCGCGGCTTCGCCAAGGGCGCGCTGAAGAACTGTCCGTCCATCCAGAGCTTCGTGCCTGGCACGCGCAATCTCACGGGGATCGGCGACCAGGCCTTCCGCTACTGTTTCAATCTGCAGTATGTCGAGCTTCCGACATCGCTCAAGAGGATCGGCAACTCTGCCTTTGAGGGCTGCACACAGCTTGCGGAGATCGCGATCCCCGGCAGCGTCGAGACGATCGGCGATTATGCGTTCCGCTACTGCTACGGGCTGGAGTACGCGGCCATCGCCTCGGGCGTCAAGTCGATCGGCGCGAACGCCTTCTTCGACGACTACCTCCTCATGGAGATCGACATTCCCGCCACCGTGGAGACGATCGGTTCGAACGCCTTCGGCGGCGACTCCTCGCTCATCCGCGTGGGCGTGCGCGGCGACATCAAGCTGCTCAGCGAAATCTTCTCCAATGTCGCGTATCTGCGCGAGGTGACGGTCAAGGACGGGCCGGGCACGCTGAAGACGGGCCTCTTCGCCGGCTGCACGGAACTTGAGAATGTCCGTTTCCTGGCGACCGCCGCGCCGAAACTCGAATCTTCGTCGGCCTCGCCGTTCGCGGCCGGCGTCCCGAAGTCGCTCACGGTCTACGTGCCGGCCGGTTCCACGGGCTGGGTCGGCCTCACGGGCGCGCCCGGCCTGCCGCAGGCGTGGCCGAACAACAACTCGGGCGAGCGCCGCGCGATCGCCTACTGGAACGTGCCGACGTATCTCGTCGAATTCGATTCGAACGGCGGCAGCCTCGGCGTGCAGCCGACCTACCAGAGGCCCGAGACGACGTTCCGGTTCCCGCCGCAGCCGACGCAGTCCGGCTACACGTTCGGCGGCTGGTGGACGAGCCCGGTCGAGGGCTGGCAGGTCACGGACGAGACGATCTTCCTCGAAGGCGTCTACACGAAGCTCTACGCGCACTGGATCCGGCCGCACCGGATCTTCCTCGACGCGAACGGCGGCACGGTGGCCAATTCGACCGTCACCTATGTCGAGCAGACGGTCTACGGCGTGCTGCCCGCGCCGCGGCGCACGGGCTATGCCTTCGGCGGCTGGACGTACGAGGGCGAGACGGTCGTGCCGGAGACGGAGTTCATCACCGACGCGGACCACACGCTCACGGCGCAGTGGAAGGCGTACCGCTATTCCGTGCACTTTATGCCGAACGGCGGCACCGGCTCGGAAACCGCGCAGGAATTCAAGTACGACACGCTGCAGTCGCTTGAGAAGTGCCCGTTCACCCGCGCGGGCTACACGTGCGTCGGCTGGGCGACGAGCGCATCCGGCGCGGTGGTCTACGAGGACGGACAGATGGTCAGGAACCTGTCGGCGCTGCAGGGCGGCCTCGTGCGGCTCTATGCGGTGTGGGCGCGCAACTACACCATCGTCTTCGACAAGGGCGACGGTTCGGGCGTGACGGCCTCGTACGCGTTCCCCTCCGGCTATTCGCGGCGTCTGCCGGCGATCCGGAACGGCCTGCACTGGGAGCGCACGGGCTTCACGTTCAAGGGCTGGGCGACGTCGGCCGCGAACGCCGCCGCCGGCACGGTCTGGAAGGCGGACTGGGCGCCGGTGGCGACCGCGGCCGCGGCGGGCGCGAGCCTGACCGTCTACGGCGTCTGGGAGGTCCAGTCTCCCTACTACGCGATCCGCTTCAACAAGTACGACGGCTCCGGCGCGTCCCGCACCTTCGGCTACCGCTACGGCGACCGGTCGCACATGGCGTCGGTCCGGTACGGTCTCGGGTGGGCGCGCAAGGGATTCGTCTTCGAGGGCTGGGCGCTGAGCGCGGCGAACGCGAACGCGGGCACGGTCTGGAAGGGCGACTGGGCGATCATCGCGACGGGCGTGCCGGCCGGGACGCAGCGCGACGTCTATGCCGTGTGGAAAGTCGACGAGAGCTCCAGCTACGCCATCAAGTTCATCAAGAACGACGGCGGCGCGGGCTGGCGCACGGTCGGTTTCACGCACGGCGAGTCGACGCATCTGCCGACCTGCAAGAACGGTCTCGGCTGGACGCGCGCCGGCTACACGTTCAAGGGCTGGGCGCTGAGCGCCGCGAACGCCGCCGCGGGCAAGGTCTGGAAGGCCGACTACGCGACGGTTAGCTCGCCCGTCGCCAAGGGCGCCACAATGACCGTCTATGCGGTCTGGGAGCCGGCGGACTAACCCAAATGCAGGGATCCACGAGACCATAGGATGAAGGTGTTTGCATATTGCAGAAGCCTAATTGATGGGAAGTCGGTATAATACAGCAGCAACTTGCAAAATCCGCGAAAGGAAAGTCAGACTATGACGAACGCAGTTCTACTGGGAAAGCCGGATGCAGGAAATCCGCACGTCCGGTTTGACGAGGGGGAAGTCGCACCGACGGCAACGTCGAGGCGAGGGTCTCTACTCTACAAGAGAATGATAGCAACAATCACCGCGGCGGTTGGAATCGCCATGGGTGCCCTGGCGGACCCTGTCGACCTGGCGAAGCTCGAATACAGCACGCGCATGGGCGACGGCATCATCTTGACCGGCGAGCTCAAGAAGAACGTCCAGCTCGGACTGAACCCGGCCTGTGCTGTTTTACTGTAAAACACTCAACTGAAAGGGGAAACGGGATGAACCGGCTTATGATGCTTTTGGCGGCGGGATTCGCCGCGCTTGGCGCGTGGGCGTCGACGTATACCGTCGGCGGCTACACGTGGACATACTTCACGGTCAACACGGACGCCGGGCAGGTCGCCATGATCGGGAACGGCTCGTCCTGCGCGGCCACGCCGAAGCCGACCGGCGCGCTGACGCTGCCGAGCAAGATGGGGACGTATCCCGTCGGCAAGATTGCCCGCAACGCGTTCAAGGGCTGCACCGGCCTCACGGATGTGACGATTCCGTCCGGCGTGACGGATATCGCGGTTAGTGCGTTCGATGGATGCTCCGACATGAAGACGGTGTCGATCCCCGCGAGCGTTACGCTCATCGACAACTATGCGTTCGCCAACTGCACGTCTCTCATGTCCGTGACGATCCCGTCCGGCGTGACCAACCTGCGCCAAGGCGCGTTCGCGGGGTGCACGAAGCTGGAGAAGGTGAAATTACCGTCCAGCCTGCAGACGATCGAGAAATGGGCGTTCAGGAATTGCACCAGTCTGAAGGATTTGACGATCCCCGGCTCGGTGACCTCGATCGGGACCGAGGCCTTCCGCGACTGCAGCAGCCTCGGGGTGGCCTATCTGCCGCTCGGCCTGAGGGAGAAGGTCGCCGTCTCGGACGTCTTCTCGGGCGCCGCGTCGGGTTTCGAGGATCGCTACTACGACAGTGCGACGGCGAGCGGGTACACGTGGTACTTCTATGTCGACGCCGGTGGCGGCGCCGTGCTTTCCGGCACGCCCTTTGGCCGTTCGGCGGCGGTCTGGCCGGAGCCCTCCGGCGATTTGGCGATTCCCTCGACACTCGGCGACTATACGGTGACGGGCCTCGGCGTTCACTCGTTCAGGCTCTGCGGCAAGCTAAAGACGGTGTCTATCCCTGCGAGCGTGACCTCCATTTATACATGGGCATTCGATGGCTGCAGCGGACTCGAGTCGTTCACCGTGGCGAGCGGCAATGCGCAATACCAGGCGGTGAATGGCCTTCTGCTCACGAAGGACGGAAAGAAGCTTGTCCACGGCGTGACCGGCAAAGGCGGTGTGGTGACGATTCCCGAAGGCGTGACGACCATAGGCAACTCCGCCTTCGACCGCATGGCCGGGCTGACGTCGGTGACGATTCCCACCTCGGTGACGACCATCGAAGGTTATGCGTTTTACGACTGCCCGGGCCTGAGGTGCGTGACGATCCCCGACAGCGTGACGCACATCGGGTATTTTGTGTTTAAAGACTGTTCCGTTCTGAGCTATGCGTCGCTTCCCGGGGCGTTCAGGGAAAATACCCCCGGGAGCCTGTTCACTGGCTGCCCGCCTGACCTTGTCATATCCTATCGCGGATTCGACCCCGAACTCACGATCTCCGCGAACGGCAGGTTGCTAGACGTGGTTCTGAACGGCGCGACGCGCGTGACGCTCCCAAGCATCGTGACGTCCATCGGGGCTAGTGCATTTAGTGATTTGACCGCTCTTGCGCACGTGATAATCCCCGCGAGCGTGACCTCCATTAATGCATGGTCATTCGACGGCTGCAGCGGACTCAAGTCGTTCACCGTGGCGAGCGACAACACGTCCTACAAGTCGAGCGGCGGCTTCCTGCTCACGAAGGACGGCAAGAAGCTCGTGCAGGGCGTCACGGGCGAAGACGGCACGGCAACGATCCCCGCCGGCGTGGAGATTGTCGGCAACTCCGCCTTCTACGGTCTGGACAACCTGACGGCGGTGACGATTCCGGAAACCGTGGCAGACATCGATTCGTATGCATTCGGGGGCTGCGGCAGACTGAAGTCGTTCACCGTGGCGAGCGGCAACACGGCCTTCAAGGCTGTCAACGGTTTACTTCTCACGAAGGACGGCGAAACGCTTGTGTGCGGTGTGAACGGCAACGTGACAGTCCCGAACGGCGTGAAGGTCATTGACGCGGCTGCCTTTCTTCTTCTTGACGGGCTGACATCGGTGACGATTCCCTCCGGCGTGACGACAATCGAGGATTATGCTTTCCAAGGCTGCGAATCTCTGACGAGCGTGACGATTCCCGACAGCGTGACGAGCCTCGGTCAAGGGGTGTTCGCCGAATGCAAAAATCTCGCGCGCGTCCTGCTGCCCAAGCGGTTCGAGGGCAGTCTCGATTCGTCCGTGTTCTTCTCGGGCTGCCCGGCGGGGCTGTCGGTCTCCTACTACGACGCGCTCTACGCGGTTAGGTTCCACCGCAACGACGCGAGCGACGAGAAGACCGCCGACTATGACTTCGCCCACGGCGTCGACACGCACCTGCCGTCGCTCAAGTCGCTCGGCTGGGCGCGGAGGGGGTGCGATTTCCTCGGCTGGGCGACGAGCCGGGCGAACGCCGACGCGGGCAAGGTGTGGAAGAAGGACTGGGCGGCCGTCTCGTCTCCCGTGGCGGCCGGCAAGACGCTCGACGTCTACGCCGTCTGGGCGCTCAAGTCCGGCAGCTACGCGATCGAGTTCGTCCGCAACGACGGCGCGGGCACCTGGCGGACGGTCGGGTTCAACTACGGCGAGAAGACGCGCATGCCGTCTCTGGCCAACGGCCTCGGCTGGGCGCGGCGCGGCTACGACTTCAAGGGCTGGGCGCTCACGACCGCCGACGCGAACGCCGGCAAGGTCTGGAAGGGCGACTGGGCATACGTCTCGACGCCCGTCGCGGCGGGCAAGGTCCTGACCGCCTACGCGGTCTGGGAGCTGAAGCCGGGCTTCTACCAGATCCGGTTCAACAAGAACGACGGCACGGGCAAGTGGCGCACGCTGGGCTTTGAATGCGACAAGTCCACGAAGCTTTCCACGATCGCCGGCCTCGGCTGGGAGCGTCCGGGCTACACGTTCAGGGGCTGGGCGTCGAACGCGGCCAACGCCGCCGCGGGCAAGGTCTGGAAGGCCGATGGCGCGTGGATCAGGAATGTCGCCGCAGAAGGGAAAACACTCAGCATCTACGCAATCTGGGAATGATGTTTCCCGCCACCGGTAGCCCAGTGAAGTCGCCGGCCGCCCTTGCCTTTTCTGTGAAAAATGTGATATAATGCCGTCATCGTACGAAGGGAGATTGCGATGATGATATCCGTCTATCAGGAATTCCTCAAGAACGCCTGCCTGGGGCTGCTCGCCGTCGTCTGCGCGGCGCTCGCGCTCGGCTGGGTCGCCGCGCGCCTGAAAGGCCTGGTGCCGCTCGCCGGCCGTGCCGGCCGGCTGAAAAGCGTGCTGGGCTGCGCCGCTGTCGCGGCGCTGGTGCTGTACGGCGGCTCCAAGCCCGCGGCGGACACCTACACGATCGGCTATCACCGCAACGACGGGTCGGAGCTGTCGGCGGAGCAGACGCTGACCTGCGGCGTCTCGACGCGCCTGTCGTCTCTCGCGAGCCTGGGCTGGGCCCGGCGCGGGTATGTGTTCGAGGGCTGGGCGCGGAGCGCGGTGGACGCGTTCGCGGGCAACGTGTGGGCGGAAGACGGAGCGTCCGTCACCTCCGCCGCGGACGCCGGAAAGACGCTCGATCTCTATGCGGTCTGGTCGATCCGCGCGGACAGCTATGAACTGGAGTTCGTCCGCAACGACGGCGCGGGCACGTGGCGCACGGTCGGCTTCAAACACGGCGTGAAGACGCGCCTGCCGTCGCTCGCGAACGGCCTCGGCTGGGCGCGTCGCGGTTACGACTTCATGGGCTGGGAACTGACGACGGCGGACGCGAACGACAACACGCGCGTGGAGCCTTGGAAGGGCGACTGGGCGTATGTCTCGACTCCTGTCGCGGCAGGTGACTCGCGGCCGGTCTATGCCCGCTGGGCGCTTAAGCCGGGCTACTACCAGATCCGCTTCAACAAGAACGACGGCACGGGCCGGTGGCGGACGCTCGGCTTCCAGTGCGATGCGTCGACGAAGCTCTCCACGATTGCCGCGCTCGGCTGGGAGCGTCCGGGCTATAAGTTCGTCGGCTGGGGCTCCAACAAGGCCAACGCCGAGGCCGGCATTGTCTGGAAGACCGACGGCGAGTGGGTGAAGAACGCCGCCGCCGAAGGCCGCACCCTCAGCATCTACGCCATCTGGGAATGAGGCGCGGACCGGACGTATCTTGCCGTATGAAGGTTCTGGACACGGAAATCGCGGGCCTCAAGATCATCGAGCCGCAGGTGCTGGGCGACAGCCGCGGCTGGTTCGCCGAGCAGTACAACGCCGGGCGCTACCGGGAGGCGGGCATCACCGCCGACTTCGTGCAGGACAACGAGTCGTTCTCCCGCCGGGGGGTCGTGCGCGGCCTGCACTGGCAGGCGGCGCCCCACACGCAGGCGAAGCTCGTGCGCGTCGTCCGCGGCGCCGTCTGGGATGTCGCCGTGGATATCCGCAAGGGCTCGCCGACGTTCGGCCGGCACGTCGCCGTCACGCTCACGGGCGAGAACAAGCGGCAGTTTTTCATTCCGCGCGGGTTCGCCCACGGCTTTATCGTCCTGGAGGACGAGACGCTCTTCAGCTACAAGTGCGACAACCTGTACTGCCCGTCCGCCGACCGCGGGCTCCGGTTCGACGATCCGGCGCTGGGCATCGTCTGGCCCGCCGCGGACATGCGCCTGACGCTGTCGGAGAAGGACAGCCGCAATCCGCTGCTGAAGGACATCGAGCCCTGGGCGGAGGAATGAGCGCGCTGTACGACAGCGTCCGCCGCCGCTGGCGCCGGCTGAAGGCGGCGGAGCCCTGGAACGGTTCCGCCGCCGCGCGCGCGTCGTATGCCGTGCTGCGCGCCTGCGCCCGTCTGGTCAAGCGGTGCGGCGCGGGGACGGACCTCGAGGCCCGCGCCCTCTATCTGTACTATCATCCGGAGCTCGGCCTCGCCCCCATGGACGCCTGGCAGGACCGCGTGCACCGCCGCGTGCCGGCCGCCGAGCTCGCCGCGCTGAAAGCCCGCCTGGCCGACGCGCGCGCGCAGACATGCCGCGCGCTGGGCGTGACGGAGGGGCCGCTCGATGACGTGCGCCCGCTCGACGGCGCGCCGGACGGGGATGTGGCGGTCCATCTGCACGTGTTCTATCCGGAGCTGCTGCCGGCCTTCGCGGCGGCGTTCGCCCGCCTGCCGTTTCCGTTCGATCTGTACGTCTCGGTGCCCGACGGCGTCGCGGCGGGCGAGGCGTCCGTGCGCGCGGCGCTGGCCGGCGTCCCGTGCCTGCGGCAGCTCGTCGTCCGCCGCTGCCCGAACCGCGGCCGCGACATCGCGCCGCTCGCGTGCCTCTTCGGCCGCGCGCTCGCGCGCTACCGCTACATCGGCCATTTCCACACGAAGCGCAGCCCGCATGACGCGCGCGGACGCGGCTGGCTCGACTTCATCCTCGGCCGGCTGGCCGGCTCGGCGGACGGCTGCCGCCGGATCTTCGCGCTGCTGTCCGGGGACTGCGGCCTGGTCTCCGCCGCCGACTTCGTGGAGATGCCGGAGGATCCGTCGGGCTGGGGGCGGAACCTGGCGCCCGCCCGGGACCTGGTCCGCCGCGCGGGGCTGACGGTCGATCTGGCCGCGCGCTTCCCCGTGATCGTCTTTCCGCAGGGGAGCATGTTCTGGGCGCGGACCGATTTTCTGCGGCGGTTTCTCGATCTGCCGCTGTCGTTCGACGATTTTCCCGCCGAGCCGGTCGGTGTCGACGGCACGCTGGCGCATGCCGGCGAGCGGCTGTTCTATGTCTGGGGGCTCGGCACGGGGCTGCGCGTGAGGCGCATCCCGTAGACGGCGGCGGGGCGCGGCGCCGCCGGACGGAACCGGACGAATCCGCGACAGGAAAGGAAGACAGGCATGGCCAGAAAAGGAATCATCCTCGCCGGAGGGGCCGGCACGCGGCTCCATCCGCTTACGCGCGTCGTCTCGAAGCAGCTGCTGCCGGTGTACGACAAGCCGATGGTGTTCTATCCGCTTTCGACGCTGATGCTCGCGGGCATCCGCGAGGTGCTGATCATCTCGACGCCGCAGGACCTGCCGAACTTCGAGCGGCTCCTGGGCGACGGTTCGGATCTCGGCATGAAGTTCGCGTACCGGGTGCAGGAGGTGCCGAACGGTCTCGCGCAGGCGTTCGTCCTCGGGCGCGAGTTCCTCGGCGCTGACGACGCCTGCCTGGTGCTGGGCGACAACATCTTCTACGGCGCGAATCTGCCGACGCTGCTGCAGGACGCGAGCGAACGGCGCGAACCGACCGTCT
Organism: Verrucomicrobia bacterium UBA7008; assembly: GCA_002449695.1. GTDB lineage: Bacteria > Verrucomicrobiota > Kiritimatiellia > RFP12 > UBA1067 > UBA1067. Next base: position 18,067 of record DJXI01000091.1, read on the forward strand.
TCGGCTACCGCGTGAGCGACCCCGAGCGCTACGGCGTCGTCGAATTCGACGCGGACGGACGGGCCGTCTCGCTGGAGGAGAAGCCGGCGAAGCCGAAGTCGAACTACGCCGTCGTCGGCCTCTACTTCTATCCGAACGATGTCGTGGAGAAGGCCGCCGCGCTGAAGCCGTCCGCGCGCGGCGAATACGAGATCACGGATCTCAACCGCCTCTATCTCGCCGAGGGGCGGCTGTCGGTCGAGACGATGGGGCGCGGCTTCGCGTGGCTCGACACGGGCACGCACCAGTCGCTCGCGGACGCGACGAACTTCGTGCGCGCGCTCATCGAGCGGCAGGGGCTTCAGATCTCCTGCATCGAGGAGATCGCCTGGTCGCGCGGCTGGATCGACGACGCGCAGCTCAAGCGCCTGGCCGACGCCTATGGCAGGAGTTCGTACGGCGCGTATCTGCGCAATCTGGTCCGGGCGATCTGACCGGCATGTATCAGAGACGGAGCGCGCCCTGCCCATGATCGACATCCTGCTCGCCACCTACCGCCCGGATCCCGCGCGTCTCGCGGCGCAGATCGGGTCCATCCGCGCGCAGGAGGGCGTGGAGACGAACCTGATCGTCCGCGAGGACGCGGCGGGCGAAGGCGCGCGGGCGAACTTCGCGGCGCTGCTGGCCGCGTCGACGGCGCCCTATGTCGCGTTCGCCGACCAGGACGACGTGTGGAAGGCCGACAAGCTGCGGCGCTCGATGGAGGCGATGCGGCGGCTGGAGGCGCGCTTCGGCGCAGCGACGCCGCTGCTGGTCTTCACCGACGCCGCGGTCGTCGACGACGCGCTGCGCCCGCTGGACGCGTCGCTGTTCCGGCGCACGAAGATCGATCCGCGCCGCGTGCGGCCCGCGCAGCTCGCGCTGCAGAATGTGGCCAACGGGAATACGATGCTGTTCAACGCGGCGCTCCGCGACAGGGCGAACCCGATCCCGCCGGAGGCGTTCATGCACGACCACTGGGTGATGCTCGTCGCGTCCGTGTTCGGACGGATCGCCTGCGTGGACGCGCCCACGCTCCTCTACCGGCAGCACGCGGGGAACGTGCTGGGCGGCGCGAAGGTCGGCGCGGGGTATTTCGCGCGGCGCGTCCTCGACGGGCCGTCGGCCCTGCGGCGCCGGCTGTACGCGAACGTGCGGCAGGCGGCGGCGTTCGTCGACCGCTTCGGCGACGCGGCGCCGGCGTCGCTGCGCGCGCTGGCCGGCATCGCGGCGCGGCCGTGGCCGTTGCGCGTCGCGACGCTCGTGCGGCACGGCATCTTCAAAAACGGGCTGCTCCGCAATCTCGGGACATTCTGCCTTATATGAACGTCGCGCTGCTCCACTACTGGCTGACGAACGTGCGCGGGGGCGAGAAGGTGCTCGCCGCGCTCGGGGAGATGTTTCCCGACGCCGACATCTTCACCCACGCGTACCGCCCGGAACGGCTGGCGGGGCTCTTCGCCGGGCACCGCGTGACGGAAAGCTTCATCGCGCGCCTGCCGTTCGGGCGGCGACATCCGCAGGCGTACCTGCCGCTCCTGCCGTGCGCGTCGCGTGCGCTGAAGCTGGACGGCTACGACCTCATCCTTTCCAGCGAATCGGGGCCGATCAAGGGCATCCGCAAGCCGGCGGGCGCGCGCCACGTCTGCTACTGCCACACGCCGATGCGCTATCTTTGGGATCTGCACGACGACTACTACCGCGCGGCGGGCCCGGGCGGCAAGCTCGCGATGAAACTCTTCACGCCCGCCCTGCGGCGCGCCGACCTGAAGAGCGCCGAGTCGGTCGACGACTTCATCGCCAACAGTGCGTTTGTCGCCGCGCGCATCAAGCGCCTCTACGGGCGCGACGCGACCGTCGTGCATCCGCCGGTGGACGTGGCGTTCTTCTCGGCCGCGCCGGCGGCGGAGAAGGGCGGCTACTATCTCTTCGCGGGCGCGCCGGTCCGGTACAAGCGGCTGGACCTCGCGGAGGCCGCGTGCCGGCGGATGGGGCGGCGGCTCGTCGTCGCGGGCGGCGGCAGCGTCACCGACGCGCAGCTGCGCGACCTGTACGCGCGCGCGCGCGCCTTGATCTTTCCGGGCGTCGAGGACTTCGGCATCGTGCCGGTCGAGGCGCAGGCCGCCGGGACGCCGGTCATCGCGTTCGGCGTCGGCGGCGCGCGCGAGACGGTGGTCGCGGGCGAGACGGGGCTTTTCTTCGACGAGCCGACGGTCGAGTCGCTCTGCGGCGCGATCGAGTCGTTCGAAGCGCGCACCTGGTCGGCCGACGCCTGCCGCCGCAACGCCGCGCGCTTTTCGAAGGACGTGTTCTGCACCGCCCTCCGCCGCATCGTTTGACGGGGCTGGCTCAGTTCAGATTTTGTCGGCAACAACCGTCGTGTCCAGAACTAAACGCAAGTTCTGGAAGTAAACGCAAGTTTATCCGATAACTTTTGGCAAATTCTTCTGCGTCGTGTCCAAGAGTAAACGCGTGTTCTGAAAGTAACTGCACGAAATTCAACTCCGATCGTTTGGGCTCACGCTACCGCTCCGCAGCTTCGCGATGTTTTAACGGCGATTCAATCCACAGAATGGTCGTTTGGGGCCGCCTTCGGCAGGTCTTGAGGGCATGACAACCAATCCGTCGAGACAGGGCAGAGTTTCGGTCGTTGCTGCTGGACGGCACTTTGGGATCGTCTGTTAGTTTCATGCCGACGACAGTATATCAAATTTCGGTTTGAAAAACTCCGAGCGTTGATAAATTTGGCTCCGCGACCGCTTCGCCTTTACTTCGCGTTGTCTCAACGGTGATTCCGTGCGTTGAAGTGTCTTTTGGGGCTGCCTTCGGCAGGTTTTGAAGACGTCACAACCAATCCGTCGCGTCAGAGAGGAGGTCTGGAGGATGCTTCCTCCAGCTCAAAGACGACATGTGTCGTTCAGCGAGACGCGAATGAGTGGCGCGAAGCAACTCCAATTCTGCGGAGCGGGAATGCGCCTGTCGCGGAGCGATCAGGTTGCCCGACGAGCAAAGCGAGGAGCCTTGCGAAGCAAGGTCGTACGAGGCCGCGCGAGAGCCCGCTGATCGGAGTTGACAAAACCTGCGACGGGCAGTATTGTCCAGAAGTAAACGCGGGTTTCCTTCCTCGGAAGGAATGACGGGAAATGCCCTGCCTTTCAATCCCGCCCAACATTCTCAGGGACTAAACGCAAGAGAAACTTGCATTTGCTTCTGGACTTCACATCTCTTTTTTCGATTGCTCCTGACGGCGGGGCCTGCTTGATTGAGGGCATGAAATTTGCTATAATTTTCAAGTTCCCGCAAGGAATGGACCGCAACAGGCGCGTCGCTCTCTTCTTGGGGTCTGGGCGGCGAGCTTGCAAAAATACGGTCCGAACGTACACGACGAAAGGAAGACAACGAGGATGAAGAGGCGTTGCTGGAGAATCAGCCTTGCAATCGTGGCGGCTGTCGCATTGACGGGGTTCGCGGAAACCGTGACGAATGTGCGCGGGATTCAGCGGGACAACTCGAATCTGGTCGACATCTATTACGATCTGAACGACTCCGACGGTGGCTCCTACACCGTGGAGATTGCGCTCGAGGGGCGGACGAACGAGGTCACCGCCGCAACCTTCACGGGTGATGTGGGCGAGGGCGTCGCGCCCGGCAAGAACCGCCACATCCTCTGGAACGCCGGCGCCGACTGGCCGGACAGGAAAGGTGACGTGCGGGCCATCGTTACCGCAGTGAAAAAGGACGACGGCAAGCACAAGGGCGTCCAGCTCTGGGAGGGCGGCCCGTACTGGGCAGACAGGAACGTCGGCGCGTCCAGTCCCGAAGACGCCGGCCTCTACTTCTGGTGGGGCGACACCGTCGGCTACCGCCCGTCGGGAAATACCTTCGGTTTTTCGTTCGGTTCAGCGAATACACCGACCTACAACAAGTCCATTGACCAGCTCCAGAGCGAGGGGTGGATTGTAAACAACAATGGCACGTATGTACTCGCGCCTGCGCACGACGCGGCGCGCGCGCACTGGGGCGGGAGCTGGCGGATGCCTACGCTTTCAGAGCTTGGCGCTCTCAGCATCTGCGACTGGACGTGGACGACGCGGAACGGCGTGAACGGGTATGTTGTGCGCGGACGGGGTGCGTACGCCTCGGCGAGCATCTTCCTCCCCTGCGCCGGCTACGGCCACGAGACTTCGCTCAACTATTCCGGTGAGTACGGCTACTACTGGTCGTCCGTCCCGAGCTCGGACGACAGCGGCAGCGCTCGGTACTTCCCCTTCTATTTGGGCTACCACTATTTGGGCTACCACAACAGCGGCTACGGCCGCTACCACGGGCTTCCTGTTCGTCCTGTCCAAGGGCTTGCCAAATAGCGAGAGTAGCGAGCGCATCCAATGGGAGCGAGGCTGTGAAAAGGTTTCGGCGACAGGGAGGGGACAATGGGGACCTTGGGGACCTTGGGGACAATGGGGACTTTGGGGACGATGGGGACGCGCCCGTGTCGCCAAAGTCTCCATTGTCTCCACCCCTGTGCAGAAAGGCGGTTTGCTGATGGCCGATCCGATCATCTTGCCGCATGGCGGCTACAAGCGGCTGCTGACATACCAGAAGAGCGATGTCATTTACCAGGGCACGGTTGTGTTCGTGAGGCGGTTCCTTGAGCGCGGCGACCGCACCATCGACCAGATGGTGCAGGCCGCGAGGAGCGGCAAGCAGAACATCATCGAGGGCAGCGAGGCGTCGGCTACAAGCAAGGAAACTGAGTTGAAGCTGACGAATGTCGCGAAAGCGAGTCTTGAGGAGCTTCTGGAAGACTATCTCGACTACCTCAAGACCCGTCGTCTGCCCGAATGGCCGAAGGACTCCGAGAAGGGGCTTGCGGCGCGGCGTTTGGGGCGCGTCGGAACGTGGGAGGCCTTCGCGCCGCATCTCGAGAAGAAGGGCGACGAAGTCGCGGCCAACCTGATGATCTCGCTCATCCGGCAATGCACGTATCTGCTGGCGAAGCAGATCGCGCAGCTGGAAGAGGATTTCAAGAAGCATGGCGGCATAAGGGAGCGGATGTATGCCGCGCGCAGCGAGGCCCGCAGCGAAGACTGGGGCAAGGCGGCGTATTTGCGGCTTGCCGCCGCGCGAACGCTTGACGACCTGACCGCGCGCTACCGCGAGATGTCGGCCGAACTGCGCAGAATGGCCGCAGGAATCAAGAAAAGAAAGGGCTGGGCATGAAGAGGGGAGAAGAGGAAGAGGGGACGATGGAGACATTGGGGACTTTGGAGACGGTGGGGACTCGCCAATGTCGCCAAAGTCTCCATCGTCCCCAAAGTCCCCATTGTCCCCAGCCTGAAAGGAACCGAACGATGAAAAAGAGGATCAAGGCATTCATTGCGGCGGCTTTCGCCGCCTGCGCCGTCACAGCCCACGCCGCTACCGGCAGTTCGGGGTGGTTCTTCGTGGATACCTCAGACGAGACGCTAAAGATCTCTGACGTGGTAAGCAAGTACTTCGACGGCGAGTACGGCGGGAATGCGGGGCGCAAGTCCACATTCCTTAACGGTACGTCTTGCGAAATCGAAATGGACGTGATCGTGGACGACTATTCAAAGGTCGATCATTGGCTCGTGAACGGGCGCGAGGTCCCGGACCACCTATTTACGTTCGATGTCGGCTCCATCGGGGTTGGCGGCAAGCTCGAAGTCGTCGCCGTCGGAAAGAAGGATGGCGAGCGCTCCAAGCCATTCCGCGTGAACTTCGACGTTGCAAAGCACGTGGACGAAGAGCACAAGGGCCTGTGGACGGCGCGGCCTTCGAACAGCGAGGGAATCGACGAGATCGTCTATACTCTGTACGGCGGTGCGCCGTCGGTCGCATTCCAGCTGGCACCGGAGAAGAATGGGAAGAAGCCGGACAAACTGGCGTGGCTGCCTGGCGACGAGTGGGCGCTTGCCCCGAAAATCGAGCTGAAGCCCGAAGTGCGCTCCGACGGGAACGGCAGCTGCACGTTCGGCACCGTGGGCAGCGAACTGGGCACAAGCAGTTCCGAAGGGAAGGCAAGCCACAAGCGGAACCGCCGCGCCGTGGGCAAACTCGCCCGCGTGATGGACAAGGAAATCGGCATCACCTTCACGGGCGGACCGCTGACATTGTCGTGGAATCCTCAGAAGAAAAAATGGGTGGCCGAGGATGTTTCCTTTGGCGGGGAGGTCAGCGGTTCCTTTGGCTTGACACATCACTACCCAACTCCCATAGGGCCGATGTTCCTGGAGGGAAAAGTCGAAGCGGCACTGTCCGGCATGTTCAAAATTTCAGGGATCGACAATGGCTGGGGCGGACTTGAAAGTTCGTTCACGCTCAGCAGCGAACGGTTGCCGAAGGTGACTGTGGCGGGTGGATACGGCATTAACAACGTTGCAAATGTAAAAGGATCTCTTTCTGGGATGTCCGTCCTTGAGGCGACGCACAGCAAGGGCGCGTGGACAGATGTCAGATGGGGCCTTAGGGGTTCTGGCGCAATAACGGCGAAGTTCCTTCCTTTTGAGGCGACGCTCTTTGAGTTGACTTCGGATACGCTCTGGATCATCAACAACAGTTCGCCGAAGTCGATGTGGCTCATGTCGGCGGCACCGGACGCCGGCCTTGAATGGCGGCTTCAGTCCCGCGACTATCTATCGTCGCCGAAGAATGGGCTACGGCTCATGTCCGCGCCGGGCGGCACTGATTTCGCAATTGCGGAATCCGGCGGCTACCCGGAGCCCGCGCCTGCAATGGCGAGCGGCGTGAAGGGCGACGCGCTTGCGTATCTGCGCGACAACGCGGCAAGGTCGTCCGCGAACCGCACGGAACTCGTGCTGCGCATCGGCACGAGCAACGAGTGGAGCGCGGCGGAAACCATGTGGGACGACGGCACGGCGGACTTCATGCCGTCGCTTGCGGCGATGCCGGACGGTTCGATGGCGGCGGCGTGGATGAACGCCTCGCGCACGTTCGCCGACGGCGTGACGGTCGATGAATTCTGCGGCGCCGGGGAGATTGCCGTGGGGGTGCGCAATGCGGCTACGGGGACATGGACGTGCAGGAACCTGACCGATGATGGCGCGTTCGACTTCTCTCCCGTCGTGCGCGCGGCGGCAAACGGCAAGGCGCTTGTTGCGTGGCTGAGGAACGCATCGGGGAAGATGGCGAGTTCGGCCGCCGAGCCGACTGACATCATGGCGGCGGTCTATTCGGGCGGAGCATGGGGCGGAGCGACGGTCGTCAAGGGCGGCGTCGGCATCGTGAACGGCTTCGACGTGGCGTTTGACGGCGAGAGCGCCGTGCTGGCGTATTCGAAGGACGCGGACGGCGATCCCTCCACGCTTGGCGACGCCGAGATGTACGCGCTCCGTCTGGACGGCGGCGCGTGGGGAAGCCCGGTGCAGTTGACGGCGGCGGGCGAGGCGGACGGACGGCCGTTCGTGCGCGGTGGCGGCGATGCGTTCGCGGTCCTGTGGACGGCGGCCGGAACGCTGATGGAGACGAGGGAACTGGCACTGTCAACGGCCGTTGCCGTTGCGGCGGCGGACGGATGGACGCTGGACGGAGAGCTGACGATGATTCGGGGCACGGACGGACGCGACGCGCTGGTGTGGAACGGCGATTCGACGGCGGGCGGCGCGGCAGATGCGCCGACGGCGATGATGTACGACCCCGTTTGCGGCGTGTGGGGTTCGCCGGTCCAGCTGTTTGACGACGGGCGCAAAGAGAGTCGCCTGTCGGGTGCGGTCGGCGTGGACGGCGGGATCCGCATCGGCTACGCGTCGTCGTCCGTTGTGACGAATGCGGAAGGCGAGGTGTCGTTCGGCGCTGTTGAACTCCGTACGCGCTTTGTCCCGGCGGTTTGCGATCTCGCCGTGGTGGAGGATGGCTTCTCGCTCTCGGCAGACGAGTTTGAGGACGGCGCGGAAGTCGTGTTGACGGTGAAGGCGGCGAGCCTCGGCTTCCGCACGGCGAC
>DJXI01000091.1:26203-27969 GCA_002449695.1 Verrucomicrobia bacterium UBA7008
CGAGCGTCGTGACGAATTTCCCCGGCGGCGGCATCGTAGCAGTGCAAACGCCGTGGACGGTCGACAGCACGCAAACCAATCTGATGTTCACGGTCGTGATCGACGCCGGCGACAATGAAGAGAAGGAAGAGGCGAAAGACAACAATGTGTATTCCTGGGCGGCGGGGACGCCGGACGTCTCGCTGGGTGCGGTGTCGGTCAGGAATGAAAGCGCTACGCGGCGGCTTGTGACGGCAAGAGTCAGAAACGGCGGACTGGGGCCGCTCCCGCCCGGCGGGAAAGTCGTGTTCCGGCGTGGCGGCGAATCCGGCGAGGTGCTGGCTGAGGATACGATAGGTGCCGTCCGGCCGGGTGCGGATGGCGTGTACGATGCGGGCTTTGCATGGGACATGACGGGCGTTTCCTTCACGTCGGCGTGGGAGACCGTCTGCGTGCAACTGTTCTCGGAGGGTGCGGCGGGTGAAATGGCCGATATGGCATTCGTGCAGGTGATGACAGCGCTTGACTCGGACGGAGATGGACTCCTCGATGTTCAGGAGCAGCAGTTGGGAACAGACCCATTCGATGCGGACTCCGACGGCGACGGCATCGACGACGGCGATGAGGTGTATGTCACGAAGACAGATCCGACAACTGCGAACACGGCGCTTGGCGTGCCGACGGTCAAGGCGGTTTCGGCGGGGACGGATTCAGAAGGAGTCTCCCTTTCCTGGACGGCGGTTGACGGGGCCACCGGTTACGAGGTGTGGCGGTCGACCAGCGGATCTGCGGCCGATGCGGAGCTGATCGCCGCAACAGCGGCGTTGACATGGCTGGATGTGACGGCCCAGGGCGGCGTCCGTTATACGTATTTCCTGCGGGCGGTTGGATATGCTGGCAAGAGCGGCTTCGGTGCCGGGGTCTCGGGGTGGTCGTCGGCCTATGCAATCGTCTTCCATCGCAACGACGCGAGCGACGAGAAGACGGCGGCGTACGAATTCGACTACGGCGTCTCGACGCGGATTCCGTCGCTTGGCAAGCTCGGCTGGGCGCGGAGGGGCTGCGACTTCCTCGGCTGGGCGACGAGCCGGGCGAACGCCGACGCGGGGAAGGTGTGGAAGAAGGACTGGGCAGCCGTCTCGGCGGCCGTGGCGGCCGGCAAGACGCTCGACGTCTACGCCGTCTGGGCGCTGAAGCCGGGCAGCTACGCGATCGAGTTCATCCGCAACGACGGCGCGGGCACGTGGCGCACGGTCGGGTTCACCTACGGCGAGAAGACGCGCCTGCCGTCGGTGGCGAACGGGCTCGGCTGGGCGCGGCGCGGGTATGAGTTCAAGGGCTGGGCGCTCACGACCGCCGATGCCAACGTCGGGAAGGTGTGGAAGGGCGACTGGGCGTATGTTTCGACGCCCGTCAAGGCGGGCCAGGTCCTGACCGCCTACGCAGTCTGGGCGCTGAAGCCGGGCTACTACCAGATCCGGTTCAACAAGAACGATGGCTCCGGCCGGTGGCGGACGCTCGGCTTCGAGTACGGGGCCAAGACGCGTCTACCGACATGCGGAAACGGGCTCGGCTGGACGCGCGAGGGCTATGAATTCGCGGGCTGGTCGCTGGGCGCGGTGAACGCGGCGGCGGGCGGCGTGAAGTGGATGAAGTGGAAGGACGACTGGGCGTACGTTTCAACGCCGACGACGGCGGGGAGGACGATCAGCATCTACGCCATCTGGGAGTAGCGGGCCGTGCGCCGCGCGGTCAGCGGCGATACTGGAGTTTACCCATTTTTTGAG
>DJXI01000001.1 GCA_002449695.1 Verrucomicrobia bacterium UBA7008
AAACCGCTTTCAAACTGCCGTTCAACAAGTTGGTCCGACTGAATAGGAGCCTCAATTGACACGCGGCTCTCCGGCGCAACGCGTGTAGCGGAACGGTAGTGGAGCTCTTTTTTTAAGCCGTCGGAGTTCACTTCAATCGACTGCACGGGGATGTCTTCTTTGACAGGATTGACAAGATTGACAGGATTCTCAGGTTGCGCAGGGACGGTTTCAACTTTCTCCAATCCCGCCCATCCTTTTACTTGTGTCTGCGCCGCATCCCCTTCCGCCATCGCGGCCTGAAAAAGGCGCACGGCTTCCGGCGACGGTTGCCGCGTCGGCAGCTGCGACGGCAGCTTCAGCGGAGCCAGGCCCTCCGCCGACGCCAGCTGCAGTTCGACCGACGGAAAACCGCCGATTTCAAATGTCAACGCTTCCACCGTCACACTTCCTCCTTCCGAACCGTAAAGTCCTCGAGTTCGCCCTCGGCGCGCGCCTCAATCTCCTGTGCCTCCTCGGCGAGCCAGACGGCCTTGTGTTCATCGATCTTCATCCGGTTCTTTGTCGCCATGTTCAAATTCTGCCGCGCCGCCTCCGCCGCCGCCTCGCGCCGGACGCGCTCGGCCTCGGCGCGCTTGACGTTGTCGGCCTTGAGCACGCCCTCCTCGTCGATGCGCGCGACGCCTTCGTTCGCGAGGTCGATCTGATCGCGGCTCACTTCGCGCCCGATGATGGCGTCGTAGATCCTGTCGCGCCGCGCCTCCTTCGTCGCCTCCCAGTCCGCCAGATCCTTCTGCCGCGCCGCCAGCGCCTCCTCCGCGAGCGCCAGATCGCGCTTGGCCGCGACGAGCTCGCCCGACGCGCGGTCCTCGCGCATCGTGCGGATTCTCAAAAGCGGCTGGAGGAGGTACGCCATTACGCGACGGCCTCCTTGAGCTTCTGGATGGAGTCGGCGTAGACGGGCTTTTCGTCGAGCCCCTGCTTCAGGTAGTTGTTGACGGCGGCGTTCTTCGCGACCGCCTCGTCCGTCTCGGGGTCTGTCCCCTTCTTGTATTCGCCGATCTTCAAGAGGAGCTCCACTTCCGCGTACTTGGCCAGGAGCGCGCGCAGCTTCGCGGCCGCGGCCTTGTGGTCCTTCGGGATGATGGCCGACTGGCAGCGCGAGACGGACGCGAGGATGTCGATCGCCGGATAGTGGTTCTGCTGCGCGAGCTTGCGCGAGAGGATGATGTGCCCGTCGAGGATCGAGCGCGTCTCGTCGGCGATCGGCTCGGTCATGTCGTCGCCTTCGACGAGCACGGTGTAGAGCGCGGTGATCGATCCCTTCGCGGAGTTGCCGGCGCGTTCCATCAGCTTCGGCAGCTCCGAAAAAACGCTCGGCGGGAAGCCGCGCCGCGTCGGCGGCTCGCCGGCCGCAAGGCCGATCTCGCGCTGGGCGCGGCCGAAGCGCGTGACCGAATCCATCATCAGCAGCACCTTCTTGCCCTGGTCGCGGAAACTTTCGGCGATGGCGGTCGCGACATAGGCGGCCTTCAGGCGCTCCATCGACGAGCGGTCCGAGGTGGAGATGACGAGCACCGCCTTCTTCATGCCCTCGGGCCCGAGATCCTTTTCGATGAATTCGCGCACCTCGCGGCCGCGCTCGCCGATGAGCGCGAGGACCGTCACCTCCGCCTCCGTGTTGCGGATGATCGAGGCGAGAAGCGTCGACTTGCCGCCGCCCGCCGCCGCGAAAATGCCCATGCGCTGCCCTTCGCCGCAGGTGAGCAGCCCGTCGATGGCGCGGATGCCGAGCGAGATCGGCTTCGAAATGATGCGCCGCTCCAGCGGCGAGGGCGGCGGCGCGTAGACGGGATAGTAGCCGTCGGGCCGGAGCGGCCCTTTCGTCTCGGCATCCATCGGGCGGCCGAGACCGTCGAGGACGCGCCCGAGCAGGTTCTTGCCCACGGGCACCATCTGGACGCGCCGCGTCGGGATCACTTCCGTCTCGCCGCTGATGCCGATCATCGCGCCGAGCGCCGTCAGGAGCACGGCCTCCTTCGTGAAGCCGACGACCTCGGCCTGGACTTCCGTCCCGTCCCACGGGTTCCGGAGAATGCACACCTCGCCGATCTTGACACCCGGAACGGACGCCTTGATGATCGTGCCGACGACCTGAATGACCTTGCCCTTCACATCAATGGGCTGGGCATCCTCAACGGCGCGGTTCAGCACCTCCGGAATATAGTCGAAGACGGTTGTCATCGGCCATCTCCCGCGATGTGCTTCTTGAGCGACTTCTCGATGGCGGCGAGCTGCGTCTCGACCGAAGCGTCGGCGACGCCGGCCTCCGTCTCGAGGATGCAGGCGGCCCCCTTGAGATGCGGGTCCTCCACGACGTCGAAGCTCTCGACCGTCGGATAGGCGAGGCGGAACTCGGCGATGCGCGCACGGACGGTCTCGACCATTTCCGGCGCGACCTTCAGGACGACCTGCCGCTGCGTGCGGATGACGGCGTTCATCGTCTTGCGGACGATCTGCACCACGAGCTCCTTTTCGCCGATCTCGACGACAAACGACTTGAGCGCCTTCATCACGACGTCCGCCATCTTCTGCTCGACGCCCTCCATGAACGCGACGGACGAATCGACCTGCTCGAGCTTGAGCAGCGCGATCTCCATCTTGCCGTCGGCCAGGCCCTTCTCGTAGCCGCGCGTCTTTTCCGCCTCGAACGCGGCCTTCGCCTCCGCGCGGATGCGCGCGGCGTCCGCCTCGGCGGCGGCGATGATCTCTTCGGCGGTGCGGACGGTCGCGACGTCCGTCGCCTTCACGAGGCGCCGGTCGCTCGCCAGCGAAAATTCAGGTTTGTTTACGAGCAGCATAGCGAATATGCCTCCGGGAACTTCAGTTTGAGGAGTTTGAAAATGGCGGCGCGGGCGACCGCGTCTTTTCGATCACGCCGAGACGTCGTCTCGCGCAGAGACGCCGAGTCGCAGAGGCTCTTGGGCAGCTTGAGCTTGAGGCGCGAGACGAGGGACGCGGGAAGATCGGTCCGCACCGACAGCAGAATGTTGAAGCCCGTCAAGACAACCTGATCAGCCAGACTCTGCGTCTCGGCGTCTCGGCGCGCGATCCATTCGTCTCCGCGCGAGAGGGGAAAATACGCCGTGTAGCCGAACACGTCGGGATAGACGCCGGGCAGCGCGGCCTTGAGCGCGCGCACGGTCTTGCCGTCCGTGACCTTCCTCAGTTCGTCCGCGCACGCGAGCGCGCCGAGCCACCGGATGATCGCGAGCAGCGTCGCGCCGTCGAGCAGCGCGAGGCGCGAACCGTCGTCCTTCGGGAAGCTGTGGAAAAACGGCTCCACGCCGAGCTGCGCGAGAATGAAGCGCTTGACGCGGGGAGATTGGATCTCGCGCAGAGCCGCAGAACCGCAGAGACTTTTTGATCTTTCATCCTCCCGCTGCGCCGCTGCGCCGCTGCGCGCGAAAATGTCCGCCAGCCAGCTTTCATGCACCTGCGGCGCGAAGTCCCAGAGGAAGTCGCGCACGCGCGGCCAGAGGGCCGGCTGGGAGACCAGCGCCCGCGCGTCATCAATCGACATGTTTTCAGTTCGGACCATCAGACTTCAGACCTCGCCCTTCGATTCGTTTGACTTCACACCCACTGCCGCTGCGCGCCTTTGCGCGATTCCAGATAGCGCCGCCAGCGGGCGGCGGATTCGGCGGTGCGCCCCGTCAGCTTCAGCGCGCGCGTCTCAAGCACGGCGGCGACATGCGCGAGCGACGCGGGGATGTCCGCGCCGTGCAGCACCTCCAGCGCGCGCGCCGCGCCACCCTCGTCCAGCAGGAGCTCCGCCAGGGCGACGGCGGCGACGCCGTCGCGCGGATCGTCCTCCGCGAGGGCCTCGCAGACGGCCACCGCGCGCGCACGCTGGCCGTGGCGCATGAACATCCAGGCGGATGTCAGTAGGAACTGTCTCTCGTCGCCGGTCATTTCAGCGGCGGCGTGTCCTTGAAGATCGTGACCTGTATCTTGTCATACGCCAGACCTTCGATGGCGTTCTTGACAAGCCCCTTGACGGACGGCACGAGATCGGCGATGTCCGAATCCCAGCGCGCGCGGATGGCGACGGCCGCCGAGGACGGCAGCGCGTTGCGCGCGAACGGGTCGTTCTCGGGCAGGACGACATGCACGCGCGCGTCCACGACGCCGTCGATCATCGAAATCGTCTTGGCGAGATCCTGCGCCAGCGCGTCCATGAAGCGGATGCGCTCTTCCGACGGCGACGAGATCATGCCCGTCTTCTTGAAGACCTCGCCGATGCCCTGGTGGGCGCGGCGCGGCAGGCCCTGGCGCTCCAGCAGGTTCACCGCGGCGGCGAACTTCTGCTCGGTGCAGAGGACGTTCCACGTCCCTTCCGCGCCGGGCTCCTTGTGGCAGGAGATGCCGGCGTCCAGCAGCGCGGCCATCACGAGATTGGCCTGCTGCTCCTCAAGCCCGGAATGGAGCGTCGTCTCCTTGTCGCAGCCCGCGAGCAGCAGGGCGGCGGCAAGCGCAAATGGCAAGATTCGTTTCATGGCTGGATACCTTTCTGCTTTGACGTGAGACATCAGACATGAGACGCGTCTCGCGTCCAACGTCTCGCGTCTCTCTAATCACTGGTTCTTCACCAGCGTCTGGATCGCGTTCGACGACTTGTCGGCGACCTTCGTGACGACTTCCTGCTGGAAGGAGAGGTTCATCACCTCGTACTGGAGCTCGATGAGGTTGCCCACCGACGGCGAATGCATCTCCTTGAGGTCGCTCAGCGCGCGGATGCGGTGCAGGATCCCCTGGTTGTTGACCTGCGCCGAACGCCACGCGGCCGTCGCCTCGGACGCAAACGGAATGGGATCGGCGGCCATCGCGTGCGCAAAGCGCTGCACGGCGGCCGGATCGGCGACCGGAGCCGGACGGGAAACGTCCGTCACCGCCGGGCTGCCGCCCGACGCGCGGACCGCTTCGACGATCATCTGTTCTGTCATGGCATCAAATCCTTTGCAAGTTGCGCCGCCGCGGGATCGGCGGACTGGTTGGCGGCCTCCTCCAGCGGCAGGCGCGCTTCGGCGAGACGATTCATCCGAATGAGCGCCATGCCCTTGAAGGCCTTCAGCATGGGGGCGTCCGGGAAACGCGGGATGGCTTCGCGGTCGAGGTAGTCGAGCGCGCCCGGGAAGTCGAGCATGCTGATGAAGAGGATGGCGTTCGCCGATGCGACGGACGCCTCCTCCGGGCGGAACGCCCCCAGCGCCGCGAGAATCTTCGCGGCGGACCGGAAGCGGTTCTGCCCCGTCGCCATCAGGGCGACGTTCAACAACAGCCGAGCCTCTTCGCCCGTCAGATCAACCATCAACGGAAGTTCGAGGCGATCGAGTTCAAGGCGTCGCCCATGTTCTTGTTGATGTTCGTCATCGTGGTGAGCGCGAGGTTCCACTGCTGCAGGTCGTACTGGAGCTGCTGCAGGTTCGCCTGCACGTCCGGGTGCTCCTGATAGTTCTCGAGCGACTCTTTCAGACGCGTCTCCATCTGCCCGACGGCGTTGAGCAACGCGTTGTAGACCGCATCCGTATGGACGAAGTCGTTTGAGGCCACTGTCACGCGGAACGGTCCGTCTGCCAAGTTCTTCACCTCAGGCGCACCGACTGCCGATGTTACTCCGTATCCCATTTTCTTTTTCCTTTTTGTTTGTTTGTTGTTGAACGTCACCTTTCGGCGGCGCTTTCTACCGCGGACCGTCCACCCGGACGGTCAGCCGCAAAATCTTTCGTGCCGTTTCATTCGCTTCCTTCAGCATGTTCGCACGCGGGAATTCGTCCGGCGGCAGTCCGGCCTCCA
This sequence comes from Verrucomicrobia bacterium UBA7008, assembly GCA_002449695.1. Taxonomy (GTDB): domain Bacteria; phylum Verrucomicrobiota; class Kiritimatiellia; order RFP12; family UBA1067; genus UBA1067. The sequence goes on from DJXI01000001.1 coordinate 5,836, forward strand.
GCGCCGCCGTCAGCCGCTCGTCCAGCCCCTTGAGGACGGCGTCGTAGCGAACGAGCGCCTCCTGCCGGCCGGGTCCCGCCAGCTCCTTCTCGATCTCCAGCAGTCGGATCGGTTCGTTCACGGCCGCCATACGATCCTCCCCTGCGCCGTCTTGATCGTGACCGCATCCGCCTCGATCTTCTCCACGACACCGTCCCCGAACGGCGCGCCTTCGAGCACCCGCGCCCCGCTCTTCAAAACCAGGCACGGATACGGCGTCGTCAGAATGCCGCAGACGGGCAGCGCGGGCTGATTCTCGCGCGGAGCCGCCGCGTCGCGGCGCGTTTCCACGCTTTTCGCCGCGCCCGCCTCTCCCGAAACAGCCGTCTCGCCCGGCGTCTCGGCGTCTCGGCGCGCGCTGTTGATCCCGGCGACATCCACGTCGCGCAGTTTCGGCAGATCGGCGGCCAGCGCCTCCAGCGTGCGGCGCAGATCGACCGCCGTGCCGGCGAGCGCCAGAACGCGGTTCGTCACCGCCGTCACGCGCAGGTCCGGCTCGCCCACGAGCGCGAACGTATCCTCGGCGGCCGTCCGGAGCGATTCGTCGTCGCAGAAATCGAGCTCGATCCCCGGGCACGCGTCGTACGCCTCGGCCGTCGCCGTCAGGCGCGCGGCGCGCGTCGCGAAGTCGCCCGCCAGCACGGCGCGTCCGGCGCGGTTGGTGGCGACGAGGCCGTAGCGTTCCGCGAGGACGACGGTCCGATCGACCTCTTTCGCCGCGTCGTCCGCGGCGGGCGCCGCATCCGATTTCTTCACCAGCTGCGCAACCTTCGTCCTCGCCTGCTCGGCGTAGGGCCGCGCCCGTTCGACGTACGGCTGCGCCTTGTCGCGGAAGAACCAGCCGAGCGCGAGCAGCACGAGAACGAGCAGGATGAGCGCGAGCAGGCAGCCGAGGCAGCCGGGACGCTTCTTCTTCTCACGCGGAGGCGCGGAGGCGCGGAGATCTTCTCCCTCCGCACTCTGCGTCCCTGCGTCTCTGCGCGAGGATTCCCCTTCTTCGCTCTGCGTCTCCGCATCTCCGCGTGCGTTTTCACCTTCCTCTCTCCGCGTCTCCGCGTCTCCGCGTGAACGGCTCGCCTTTTCCGGCCACGTGAGCTCGCCCCACGGCGCGTCGGCGGGACCGACGGCGAACGCGGTCGCGCCGCGCTCCGTCACCGTGAAGGGTGCGAGCGCCGCGCCGTCGAGCGTCACGCCGTCCGCCGCGGCCGCCAGCGTCAGCGCCGCGTCCGGGAGCGTCGCGTCCGCCAGCACGATGTCGCAGTCGTCCGACTTGCCCAGCGTGACGGCGACACCTTCCGGGAGGGCGATCTCCGCCCCCGCGTTCGCGCCGCGGACGATCTTCAGAACGAAATTCACAGTTTAAGCCTCCCCAGCGGTTGAATGTTGATCTCGGCGCTCAGCTCCTGGAACGAGAGGACGGGCAGCTCGTACCAGTCCTTCTCGATCATCTTGCGGAAGTAGCGCCGGATGTCGACGGACACGATGATGACGGGCTTCTGCGGAATCTTCGCGAGGTCGCCGATCGTGCGCTTGACGACGGCGAGGATGGCGCGCACCGTCGCCGGATCCATCGCGAGATACGAGCCGGACGACGTCTGGCGCACGGACTTGCGGATCTTCTCCTCCAGCGACGGATCCAGCAGATACGCCGCGACGATGTTCTGCCCGCCCGAGAACTTGTAGGAGATGTAGCGGCTGAGCGCCGAGCGCACGTATTCGACGAGCAGCACGGCGTCCTTCTCCTTCTGGCCCCATTCGATGAGCGTCTGCGTGATGCGCTTCAGGTCGCGGATGCAGATGCCTTCCTGGACGAGACGCTGGAGGACGTCGGTGATCTTCTGGAGCGGCAGCACGCGCTGGACCTCCTTGACGAGCTCCGGCGCCTCCTTCTCCATGTGGTCGAACAAGAGCCGCGTCTCCTGGAGCGACAGGAACTCGTGCGCGTAGCGCCGGAGCACGCTGGAGAGGTGGTAGGAGAGGACGCCGCCCAGGTCGAGCGAACGCACGCCCGACTCGTCGAGCTTCGCCTTGTCCTCCTCCTTCACCCAGCACGTCTCGTAGCCCGCGAGGAACGGCTTGCCGCCCTCGAAGGCGACGCCCGTCGCCGACAGGTTCTCCGGCGTTTCGAGCGCGAAGACGAAGCCCTTGCGGAGCGCCCCCTCGGACACGGGAACCTCGTTGACGAGCAGCCGGTAGCGGCCGTCCTTCAGCGCCGGGTTGAGCGAGAGGTTGATGCCGGGGAACGGCACGCCGAGGTCGTGGTAGAGCGCGCGGCGGATCGACATGATCTGGTCGTTCAGCGCCTCGTAGGAGAGCGCGCCGCGGATGTCCGCGTCGATGTCGACCGTCAGCGGCGTCACCATCGAGAAGTCGTCGCCGTCCTTCTTCTTCGGGCGCGGGGCGTTCCCTTCCGACGGCGCGGCGGCCGCGAGCGGGTCCTCGCCCTTCTCGGCGCGCGCCTTCGCCAGCTTCGCCTTGAGCATCAGGCTGTAGCCGACGGCCGCGACGAACACGGCGAGGCCGAAGATCTGCACCTTCGGGAAGCCGGGGATGAGGCCGATGGCGACGAGCATCACCGCGCCGAGCAGGATCGCCTTCGGCTGCGCGAAGAACTGGTCGATGATGTCCT